>JADFZU010000004.1 GCA_015232365.1 Magnetococcales bacterium
TTTTCACCCCAACATTTATGGGAAGCTCGGTGGATGAGGCTTTTGCCCTGGAAATTTTGTCAACTATTCTTGGTAGTAGTGCTTCAAGCAGAATCTACCGGCAGTTGGTTGTTACTGATAAGCTGGCTGTATCCGCCGGCAGTAGTTATAGCGGTCTCTCACGTAGTGACGAACTTTTCTCACTCTCTGCCGTACCAATGCCTGGGGTTACTTTAGAGCAGATAGAGGAGGCTCTGTTTGCCCAGATCGAACTGTTGGTATCTGGACCTATAACAGAACGGGAGTTGCAACGGGCAAAAAACAGCCTTATTGCTGACCATCTATTTGCTCAGGACTCCGTAGACCGGATCGCTTGGCTTATTGGCCGAATGAGTACAAATAATAGTGATTGGCGTTTGCTGGTTGAAGAGTACCCAGATAGGATTCAAAAGGTAACGGCCAAAGAGGTGCGTCATGTTGCAGCCAGCTACCTTCAAAAGAGGCTTGCTGCTATAGGAACTTTGCAACCATGAGTATATTTTTTCGTCTACCGGCTTTTCTGTTAATTCCGTTTTTATTGGCAGTAAACCCTAGTTCTGCTGTCGCCGCATGGTCTCCCAAAGTCTCACATTTTCAGGGGCCTGGAGGGATGATGGTTTATCATGTAGAGAGTAACGCCAACCCTCTACTGGTGGTTAAACTCTTGACTCGTGGTGGTGCTGGATATGACCCCAAGGGCAAAGCTGGGGTGGCCTCTTTGGTGGGGTGGATGTTTAATGAGGGTGGTGGTGATCTTGACTCTGAAGCATTCCAGGAAAAGCTGAACTATTACGGTATCTCCCTATCTGGCAGTGCAGGTCGGGATGCGATGACTGTGAGCATGTCCACGCTCTCCATGCATCTGGACATAGCCTGGGGCATGATGATGGATGCTCTACTCCGCCCCAAGTTTGCTGTTGCTGATTTTGACCGGGCAATAGCTGAACAGATCGCAGCAATAAAACAGGCCAAGGAGAAGCCTGATGTGCAGGCATCTAATGCCTTGGCTAAGGCTATTTATGGTGACCACCCTTATGGCCAGCCCACCTCAGGAGATTTAACCTCTCTTTCTGCTATTAAGGTTGCAGATCTAGAGCAGTTCCATGATCAGGCGTTTCGTCTTCCAGGTATGGTGCTTGCGGTAGCTGGGGATATCTCTCTACCTAAATTAAAAGAGCTGGTCAAAAGCAGCTTTGCCAAATTTAACCATATGCCAAGCTCATTTAGTCCAATTCCATTCGCCTTTACAAAAAACAAGAGCGATCAACAGCATATTGAGCTTGATGTGCCCCAGACGGCAATTCGTATTGGTGGGGTAGGAATTAACCGCCATGACCCCGATTACTACTCACTTGTGGTTATGAACCAAATATTGGGCGGTAGCGGTTTTACCAGTCGGTTGACTAAAGAGATAAGGGAGAAACGTGGTTTGACCTATGGTGTCTACTCCTACTTTTCTCCACTGGCAGGGCAGGGGCCGTTTGTTGTTGCTATGCAGACGAAGACCGAATCAGTTGCCGAGTCGATTACATTATTACGTCAGGAGTTGACCCGTATTTCAAATGAGGATGTTGATGCTGCTGAGCTGGAGGATATAAAAAAATATCTTACCGGATCTTTTCCTCTTAATCTGGATGGGCTGGGTAAGTTGGCCGGTATTTGGGGGGTGATTGGATTTTATCAGCGTGGTCTTGACTATCTTTCCATGTGGCCCGAACGAATCCGGGCTGTAACCAGCGGAGATATCCGCCGGGTAGCCAGGAGGATTTTAGATGCTAACAGGTTACACTTTGTGACGGTGGGACGTACTTCCTAAAACCACCGGAATAGTGCTGTCTGGGGTAGTGGTTGAAAACTACATCAGCCTCTGCTGCGTTAAAATCCATAATATGATAGGTTCCTACTCTGCAGTGACGGCAGCTACCATTATTTGTTGCCCATTGCGGATTTTTTGCACCAAAACTACCGGTACAGTTGTTGTTGCCGCAGCGGATCTCACCACAATCACTGCACTTATATACGTGCCTTGGGTGGTTCGCGCATATTGGACACTGATTATTTTTTCCATCTAATTCAGCTTTGATCATGGAGTTGAATGTAGAAGTCATAGTCTTTATATTATCGTAAGCAGGTTGGTTGACGTATATTGTTATTCATACACAGTATATAGCAATAAGCGTGCTAAAATTTACTGAAACAGTTATGATTGGAAGAGATTTAAAATGTTGATTGGAATTATTTCAGATACCCACGACCATATAGTTAATGTTAAAAAAGCTGCCAAAATCTTTATTGAAAGGGGTGTGACAAGGGTCCTTCATGCTGGTGATATTGGCTCCCCTTCTGTGGTCAAGCATTTTGCAGGGTTGGATTTTGCTTTGGTCTACGGTAACAATGATGGTGAACGTATTATGTTGAAAAAAAAAGTTGAGCAGATCAATGGCAAGATGGCTGGTGAAGTGCTGAACTGGGAGTGTGAAGAGGGCAAAATAGCTGTTTATCATGGTACTGTCCCCACATTTTTAAATGCCATGATTCGTTGTGGTGATTACCGGCTAGTCGTCAGTGGGCATACCCATAAGGTAGTCAACCGGTTAGAGGGTAATACCAGGGTCTTGAATCCCGGCACAGCACACGATGGTTTTGAGGAGTCTCCCACAATGATGATTTATGACACTGCTCTAGATGTTGCTGAGGTGATAAACTTGTAACATGAAAAAAGGTTTGATTTTGATTTTTATAAAGATAAATACGGACCAATAATGACTAAACAGCCTCTTTTTTTTGTAGTAGATGACGATTCAGTTACAAGGCTCATGCTCTGTAGGTTTTTAGAGCAGTTGGGGTATGCAACTCTTGGTCTTAATAACGGTAAAGAGGCTCTTGCAGCTTTAGATAATGGGCTGCCTGATATTGTCTTGATGGATGCCAAAATGCCAGTGATGAATGGTTTTGAAACCCTGGCAGTCATGAAGAGCCGCCCTGATACAAAAAATATTCCTGTGCTAATGATTACCGGGCTAAATGATGACGCTTCGGTGGATGATGCCTACGGTGCAGGAGCTGCTGATTTTATTCCCAAACCGATCCATTGGGCTATTCTTCGTAACCGGGTTCGCTATCTTCTTAAAGATATTGAGGCTGAGAGAAAGATCAATCTTGCATCCATCGTGTTTGACAACACCTCAGAGGGGATTGTTGTTACCAATTCAGAAGGGATTATTCAGTCGGTCAACCCAGCTTTTTCCATCATCACCGGTTATTTCCCTGAGGAAGTGCTGGGCAAAAGCATGAATATGGTTAGCTCTGGACGGCATAATAAAGCATTTTATAAAAAATTCTGGGACTCTTTAATGGTTTCTGGACGGTGGCAGGGGGAGTTTTGGAACCGGCGCAAGGATGGTTCGGTTTTTCCCCAGTGGGTAACAATCAGTGCTGTAAATGGGGCTGATGGTAAGTGTACGAACTATGTTGGAGTTTTTTCTGACCTTTCGGCATTAAAGGAGTCAGAGGCCAACCTACTCTATCTCTCTGGTCACGATACACTTACCGATCTCCCCAACCGCCATCTTTTCCAAGAGCGGCTGGCTTTGGCTTTGACTGAAGCTAAAGAGTGTAATGGCCGGGTTGGGGTAATGTTATTGGATCTGGACCGTTTTAAAGTGGTAAATGAGACCCTTGGTCATGATAAAGGCGACCAGCTTCTTGTCCAGGTTGGCAAGAGACTGACCAAATGTTTGACTCAGCCAGCCACATTAGGCCGAATGGGTGGGGATGAGTTTGGGGTGATTCTGCCACGAATGAAGCACTCTCAAGATGCGGCACGTATTGCTCAGGAAATGTTGGAGTCTTTAAAAAAACCTTTTCCAATAGATGGTGAGGAGATGGAGTTTTTTATCGGTGCCAGTATCGGTATTGGTCTGGCACCTTCGGATGGTGAAGATGTAAAAACACTCTTAAAGAGTGCTGATGCTGCTATGTATCACGCCAAAGAGCAGGGACGAAATAATTTCCAGTATTATCGTGATGATCTAAATACCGCTTCCATGGCTAGAATGTTGATGGAGAGCAGCCTTCGTAGTGCATTGGACAAAGAGGAGTTTGTCCTCTATTATCAACCACAAATGGATGTGGCGACCGGTAAGCTGGTTGGAGCTGAAGCCTTGATCCGCTGGCAGCACTCTATGCAGGGGTTGATTGCTCCAGGAGAATTTATCACCCTGGCAGAAGAGACCGGCCTGATTGTCCCTATGGGGGAGTGGGCATTACGAACAGCATGTAAGCAGATGAAAAAATGGTCTAAGGCTGGACTGCCGCCTATCCGGGTTGCGGTCAACCTATCTGGTATTCAGTTTAAACAGCCAGACTTTACCGATTTGGTTCTTAAAATTATTAAAGAGACCGGCATAAAACATCGCTGGCTGGAGTTGGAGTTGACGGAAAGCATTGCTATGGGTGATGCTGAAGAGACTTTTCGCAAGTTAAATACCTTGTCAGAATATGATATACCACTGGCAATTGACGATTTTGGAACCGGCTTTTCATCATTGAGCTATTTGAAACGGTTCCCTTTTGGTACTCTAAAAATTGACCGTTCGTTTGTCCGTAACTGCACTACAGATGCTGAAGATGCGGCACTGGTCAGGACTATTATTGGCTTGGCTAATAGTTTGGGGCTGACGGTGATAGCTGAAGGAGTTGAAGAGCAGGATCATTTGGAGTTTTTGCGTGAACATGGTTGTAAAGAGATTCAGGGCTATCTATATGGTCGGCCTATGCCTGCCAAAGATTTTGCTACATTTATCAAAAATAATCCGGTTATGAAGGATGAAAATTAAATCTTTCATAGTTACAGTCCATGTTATGGTTTCCCTCTTTTTGAGTGTAGGCCATGGGCTATCTTACGCCTCTGGAATGGATGTTGTCGACCACTCTATTACAGTGGTGATAGATCCTGGCAGCAAGCATATAAAAGTTACCGACACCATTAATATTCCCAATCAAGAACTTGCTGGTTTAGAAACCTCTGGGCTGTTGTTAAATGCTGGTTTACAGGTTACGACTTGGGAAGGGGCTACCATGGTCTCCCCGACAACTACAGAGTCGTGTGGTCAAGGAAGCTGTAACCGTTATTTTATAAAGATTGCTCCTGGTGCAAGCCAAACCGGGCAGCTCACCATGCATTATCATGGCGAGTTAACCGATAGTTCATCACCAATTGAGGCTCAGGGAGTGAACTTGGGCGGAGCTTCGGTGTGGTATCCCCAGTTCGGGGCAGGGCTGTTGCGATTTGAGTTGACGGTATTACTGCCTGCAAAGTGGAAATCCGTCAGTCAGGGGCAGCAGGTTAATATCGCCTCTTCTGGTGACAGTTCCAAGAGTTTCTCTTGGTCAGGTTGGATAACAAGAGAGCCAAGCGACGAGATATCTCTGGTTGCTGGTCCATGGTTTGAATACAAAAAAAACATGGATGACGGAACAACTCTGTTTGCCTTTTTCCGGGAAGATGACCCTGTCTTGGCTAAGAGTTATCTTGACTCTTCAGAAAAATATATAAAACTCTACAGTGATCTGCTTGGGCCTTATCCATATAAAAAATTTGCAGTTGTAGAGAACCACCGTCAGACCGGTCTTGGTATGGCATCGTTTACCCTGTTAGGGTCTAAGGTTCTGCGTTTGCCATTTATTCTAAATAGTTCATTGCCCCATGAAATTTTGCATAACTGGTGGGGTAATGGAGTTTTTGTTGATTATAAAGAGGGTAACTGGAGCGAGGGCCTAACCGCATATCTTGCCGATTATTGGTTACAGGAACGTCTAGGTAACGGAGTCGCTTATCGGCGGAATACTCTGATTGGTTATGGTGATTTTGTCGGAGAATCCAACGATTTTTCTCTGGAAAATTTTCACTCCAGGCATGATAAGTCCTCCCAAGCGATTGGCTATGGCAAAGGGGCGTTTTTATTTCATCAACTCCGTAACATTATTGGTGATGAACCTTTTGTTGCCGGGCTTCGCTATTTTTACCGGGAGAATAAGTTTAAACGGGCCTCATATGCTGATTTGCAGAGTAGTATGCTTTTAGCTTCTGAGCAGAATTTGAGTGAATTCTTCAGGCAGTGGACCAAGCGGGTCGGTGCTCCAGATTTAAAATTGGTCAATGCTAATGTAAAGGTAATTGCTGGCAATAAATTTAAAATAACCGTTACTCTTTGGCAGCTCGGTGATGCACCGCCATATCAGTTATTGATCCCTTTTACAGTGACTCAGGTAGGGGCGCCAGAGCCGGTAGTTTTTTGGCGAACAATGTCTGAACCATCACAAAGTTTTGAATTTACTACTAACCTGCGGCCTATGCGTCTTGATGTTGATCCCAGTTATGATATTTTTCGTAAGTTGCACCCAGAGGAGCGTCCGGTCACTCTCTCCAAGGCGTTTGGAGCTAAACGTGGCTTGATTATCTATCCTGGAGAGGCGAAAAAAAAGGCAGTTGAGGCATACCGTCAGGTCGCAATAGCCTGGAATCTTGGCATCACTCCAGATGATGCAACCTCTGATTTGCCAACCGACCGAACGGTATGGTTGTTTGGCAAGTCCAACCGTTTTGGCCCTAAATTATTGGAGTCTCTCTATAAGTTTGATGTAGGTGAAGGGGTGCAGACCAGACGGATAAAAATTAATGATGAATGGTATGATGATAGAAAAGAGGCAATAGTTTTAGTTGGCAATAATCCTGATGATAAAAAATCTACTCTTGTTCAGATAATGAGCAGGCCGGAAAAATTTCCAGATCTTTACCAAATTCTAGCTAAAAAGCTGCCCCATTATGGTAGTTACAGTTATATGGTTTTTTCAGCTCCAGACGGTATAAACAAAATAAAAGGCCAGTGGCCATCAACCGGATCACCACTCAGTGTCACCTTTGATACAGACGGCCTATCTCGTCAGGCAAAAGAGCCGCCCAGGCCTCGTCCTGTGACGATTTTAGAAGTTCCGTTACCGGAGCACTCATATACAATAAAAGCAGACCCTGAACAGCCAGAGGCAACTACGTTAACTCCACAAAGAGTTGTTCTTCCCGATTCAGAAACCGAGCTTCTCCTGCCAGAAGATCCAAATAGCAATCTTCAGTTTATAAAAAAACCCAATCGTGGAATGAAAGGTAGCGACCTATTTCAAAAACCGGTGGCAGTTCCTTTGTCGTCAGACTAACCGACAGTTAAAAGTAGTTTCTGGGATTTTCTCCTAGATTTGGCAGTTGTTCGTACATTACTAGCACAACCTCTTGATGCACTTGGCAAGTCAGAAAAAAGTTTCATCACCAATAAGGTGGTTTCGATTTTTCCTGATTCACCAGATAAACCAATATGTTATGTCATTAATGCACGCCATATTTCTGAATCTTGGTTACATTAGAATGGATAATTGGAGAGTTGAAATGGCTAAAAAACTAGTTCTACGTGCTTCAGCTAAAATCCAAGATCTCTTTGGAGAGTTTAATCCTGGTTGTGAAAAGTTTGAAGCTAGTGGGGTTGTTAAACGTAACGATGATATTTTGGTGGTTTTTGATAGTTGTCTGCAGATTGCCCAGTTGACCATAGATGGACCATCGACAAAGCCGGTTTTTAACGGTAGGGCATGGATTATTCCCACACTTACCAATGTTGAAGATGTTAAAGGTTTTGAGGGGATTACCCGTAACCGGATGTTAGGTGATGATAAGCTCTACATGGTTGCCGAGTCTCTTGAGAGAAGTGACGAAAAAGGTAAAAAATTTTATAACGGTAAAGTTGTCACTCTAGATCAGAGTTATAGTGGGGCAGGGGAGTGGTTGGACTATAGGCTGCCTAGTTCAAACAAGGGGTTTGAGGGAGTTGCTGTCATTACCAGCCCAGGTAAAAAAAAACCACGGCTTTTTGCTCTATGTGAGGGAAATCGTTGCCGGGCAGGAGAGGCGGGCAAAAAACCAGGAAAGGGGAGAATCCGGGTTTTTAAACCAGGTGATGGCAAATGGATACACCTAGGTAAAATGTCCCTTCCTGAGCAGGTAAAGTTTATCGACTATTCCGACCTGGATATAGTAATAAATACCAAAGGCACTGAAGCTGTTGTGGCAGTGCTCTCTCAGGCCAGTAGGCAACTCTGGGTTGGGAAGCTGGGTATGCCATCTTTCAAGTGGCAGGGCCAAGGAAAGATTTACAACTTTCCGAGTAAGAGTAAAGGTAGTTTCTGCACAGTTGAGGGTGTGTCTTGGTTGGACGATAAATGCAACAAAATTATAGTGGTGTCCGATAAGAGAAAGAGTGACCATCCTGAAGGCTGCAAAAATTATGAGCAATCTATTCATCTGTTTGAGTTGCCGTAGTGTATAGTTTGCTAACAGTATCGGTATCTAGCAAATAGTTGCAGCTCTACATTCTAACTCTTAAGCGTTCAGTTAGTTTGTCAATCCTGCTGATCATCTTTAGAATGCACTGATCTTTGATTTTTTCCCTTATTTCACAACCTAAACGTTGTAGAGAGTCTTGATCTAGACGAAAGAGAAAAACACTATCATGGGCAACTACAGAGGTGCTTCTTTTGGTGTTGGCGAAAAAGGCCATCTCTCCAAAAATCTCACCTTTCTCCATGTAGTTAAGTTCTACTCCTTGTTTAACTGTCGCAACTTTTCCCGTTAATAGTATATAAAAACAGGTGTCTTTTTTACCCTCAGCTATAATCCGTGTTCCCGGGCCAAAAGTGACAAAACCGCCTTGAAAGCTAGCCATCCTCTTTTTTTCATAGAGAGAAAAAGGTTCAAAGAATGGAATCATCTTCATCATATCAACAATTTGTTCTTGGGAGTAACCAGCAACTGTTGTCATTAAATTTTTCTCCCTTTTTTTTCTTTAATTTGCTTCCACCTATATGCCAAAAGGGTAAAAACTGCGATAGCATATACATATGGTTCGCCATTTTCATGAGTTGCCGCCAACCAAAAATGCAGGGCGATCAAGATGTTGACCAAGTATACTGATTTATGTATTTTTTTCCACTTTTCATTACCAAGCTCACGGCGTTTGCTTTTTGTCGAGGTCACGGCTAAAACGATTAAAATAGCAAACGCAAGCATACCAAGAATGATAAATGGCCGCTTGCTGATATCATCAATAATTTCGTGTAAGTTGAATAACCACTCCAACCAAAAATATGTGGCCACATGAAGAGAGGCATAGAAAAATGCATAGAGGCCAATCATCCGTGAGTACTGCATCAGAAGCTTTACTTTGGTGATCTCTGCTACAGGTCTCAGTGCCAAAGAGAGCAGAATAAAGTTAAAAGCCCAATCTCCAAGATAGCGGTTGATAAAGCCCACAGGCATCTGTCCTAGGGAGCTTCCAGGGGTAATGCCGCCAATCATTATTCTACCGACAAGCCAGATGATTGGAAGTAGAGAGAACATGAAAAGCAACGGTTTTAAATTGGAGCGACTCTTTTTTTCCAGTTTATGTTCCCGGCTTTCATCCATACCGCTTTTAATCAGCCATAAGGCGTATAGCATAACCAGAAGGTTGCTAGCCCCAATAAGAATAAATGGTGCTTTAGGGCCAACGGCATCAAAGTAATAGCCGCCGCTTTGGACCAGCATTACTACGCCAATTCCACTTACTAAAAAGAGCACCCCCTGTACCGAACCAAGCACATGTTTTGGAGCTAATTCAGCAGCTAGGATTTTTGGTGCAATCAGGCAGCCAGCTTGACCAATGCCAACCAGTAGTAGTGGGAACAACATCGTGTGCCAATCAAATGGATTGGAGACCAACCAGCCAATAGCAACAAACCCCAATCCAGTTAATGAGAGGCTGGCTCCAATAGCGGAAATTCGGCTATTTGTCTCCATATAACGACGCCACATTGGCATGGCTATTAGAATTACCAGGCCAATATATCCCAACATCAAACTGGCTTGTCCAGCGGCAAAAGCCCTGGAAACTCCTACAACATCAGCAAAAGAGATAAACCATAAGGATAGAAACAGGCTGATAACCAACATGTCAGCCCGAACATAAAAAGCTGCAGCAAAACAGAGCTGCATACGAGGGTCGCTTGAGATTAGCTCCCATGCTTGAGCAAAAGGAAGTTGGGTAGATGCTTCTTTTACAGGTTGCTGTTTTGGCATGTAGCGGTTGACAATATATGCTCCGGCACAGGCTACAAAAAATGGTATAAGCATAATAGCCGGGACGCTGTCTATACCTTTTGGGATCTGCATGAGAATTGCACAAATAACAGTGCTGCCCAAAGCCATCATGGTGATCATATTGGGAAGAAGAATTGGTTTTTTCTGGTAGAGGGTTGCATCTCCACCTAGTGTTGAGAGTTGCATCTGGACGGTGTCGGTACCAAGAGAGATAAGAATCCGCATTATGTAGTAAAATGTCAGACTGCTAAAGCCGATTACTACCTCAATGTTTTTACTGAACGGGACTAAAGCAGCACCTAATGCCGCCAATAAAAAACCGTAAAATACCGACTTCAGTCTTTTGCTGTTACTCCAGTATGGGCCAAGAAAAAAAATAAGGGCCAAACTGATGATTTGTGTTACCACCTGCAAGTGGGCGTTAATGGTTCCCTCTTCCTCGTAAGGGATGACAATAACCTCATCAAGAAATAGCGGTTGCAAGGCGACAGTTAGAGATATTACCAGTGTGCTAACAGCCGAAACAAGATAGAACGTAGTCCAATCCTTTTGCTCTAAAGCACTCTTATATGGTGTAGCTTCCAGGCCATCAAATTCATTTTTATCCATATCCATAGACAGACCCTTACTCCTCTTCATGGGCAAGGGCTGCACCTGGTTCCCACATTCCGATCATATGTCCATTGCGCAGGTTACACAGTTGACCATTGACTGATATAGTTCTCACATACTGCATCTGAGGATTTCGCTGACCTATCTCTTTATATGCCGTCCCTTTTACAAATAGCCCAGTCTGCACACTACACTCCTCTTTTTGTAAAAACCAATTTGGAGCCAAGTTATACCATGCGGGTTTGTTGATGCCATCGTTAATCAGTACGTTGATGTTTTCTCGTCCTGACTGAACGGTTTTTGACAGAACTCGGATAATTTTGCCCTGAAAGCGGGTAATACCAAACCGCTCGTGCCACTCTGGGTCGAGGGTTGGATCTGGTCTGGGCATAAGAGGAATACGTTGGGCAACTGCAATGGTTTTTGCTGTTTTATTCCCGGTTGCTGTTTTTGGGGGTTGTACAGTTTTTCTGGCAACAATTTTATGGCAATGGGTGCAGAGCTGCTTTTCCCGTCCATCACGGTGGGGTGGAACAGCATTGCGGACGATAGCTGGCACAACTTTGGAGCGGCCTGACAGAGTTGGGGAGATTATTTCATGACAGCTTGAGCAGACCATTTTTTGTCGACCAGCCCTATGTGGCGAGGCAACGCCAGCAGCAATGGGTGGGACGTTATCGTATACATGGTCTTCCCATGGGTCATTTTTAAAAATTGAGAGTAACAAAAGGCCGATGCCGAAGACAATTCCGACGGCCATAATCCATTCGGCAATATTCAAGATAACTACTTATTCCATCCAGAGCAGATAATTAAACTAAACTCAATACCATTGATACCTCATGTTACTGTACCAACGCAATTAATTCATGATATATAAGGTCAGAAATGGCAGATTTAAAAGCGAGTTAACAGGATTACTTTTTTGAAGGTTTTTCATACATGATCATATGAATAATGGTCATGCCGACAAAAGCCCAAGCAGCAATAGGGTGTATACGCATGGGGCGTAAAATTTTCAGGCCGGTCAACATAGAAACTGCTAATGAGCTTGCCATACCTGCTTTAACTACCTCACGACCCCTGCGGCGTTGATTTGAGCTTTTTCTGGAGTTTTGTCGGACAATTTTTCTTCTTTCCCGTTCTGCATTTTTTGCCCTGCTTACTGGAATCTCTACAGTAGTTGATTCTAACTTCTCTATTTGTAGTTCAGATGTTTTTGCATCCATGATCTTTTCTCACAAATCAATTGGTTGTGAATCTCTAGCCGGTATACTTTTGAAATACCAGAGTTAGTTGACAATACATCTCATTTAGATCTAAGTCTAGATTATTCACGCAAAAAAAAGGCCACAAATTAATGCGGCCTTTTTTATTTAAATATTCAGACACAGAAATGGAGAGTTTATTCTCCTCTTTATCTAAACCCAATAGCTTCTAAAGTTTTCCAGCTACCATTCCAACAACAGGCAGACGCCAAGCCCGTGTCAATAGTACTGATATGATACCAATTACTGCAAAGAGAGCTATTGCCAATACAGAGAAGCTAAAAAAGAAAGCTCCAACTACTGGAATGTGCAAGCTGAAAATAGCAAGTACGCCCCAGATCCACAGGACCAATCCCTGGCGAGCATGAAAGTGAACATACTCATCATCTTTATTGAAAATCAGTGGCACTAAGCACAGTACTCCCAAGTAGCTAAGTAGAGACAAAACTCTTGATCTAGTGCTATGGCTGCTTTTTAGCATCCATGAAGTATTTGGCAAATTCATTCTATCTATCCTTTAAAAAGCTAGCTGATTGCTTCGTCTAACTCACTGGTTAGTCCTTCACGATTTTTCATATAACTATATATGCCAACACCAACTGCAGCAACCGCACCTGCTAGAAGTACCGGTCCCCATGCCCCAAAGCCCATACCCAAGCCAAGGCTTGTACCGGTTCCAGACCAGATAGTTCCACTTGCAGCAGCAGCTTTGGCTGTGCTTCCAGTAACAGCAGCCGTTCCGCCACCAGTTGCAGCTTTAGTCGCTAGTGTTTGTCCTGTAGCAGTGGCTCCTGCAGTTGCTGCACCCTTGGCAGCAGCACCCTTGGCAGCGGCTGCTCCCTTTACCTTGGCAGCTTTTGCAACTTCAGGTAGTTCCCACTCACCCTGTAGCATCATTGGATTGGCAGCAGCACCCTTGGCAGCGGCTCCATTTGCAGCAGCACCCTTGGCAGCGGCTCCATTTGCAGCAGCACCTTTAGCTCCAGCACCCTTAGCCCCAGCGGCTTTGGCAGCTTTTGGTGCTTGCCATTCTGCCTCTTGAATAACTGCCCCTTGAGGTATGCCCATCATCTGCGGATTGGTAGCAACAGCCATGTGATTCCCCTACATAAATTTAGTGAATTATATTAACTAGAGCAACGGAGATAATAGAAATGGATCAATATCTGAATCAGTTCACCCCTCTTAACTTCTTACTCAAGGGAACTTATATTTTAGATCGTGCTCGCCTAATCATCACCAATTAAATAAAAAACTCAATTACTATTTGCTAATTTAGATACACCAAATACATGGTCTGACGCAACAAAAAATATTGTGTAAAATGAAAAAAAACCTGGTAAATAATAATGGTTCTTATTAACAGTATTATGTTAAATGTTAATATGTTGATTTAAAAGTAAATTATTAAACATTGACTACTCTTTCTTTTGGTCGCAAGAATCTGTTGTTACTCATTGATATATTAATAAAAATTCTATCAAGATTTTGTCAAGCAAATACAGTCAAGTGAATTAAAAGTTTATTTATGAGTAAATATCTGGCGAAATAGGTGTGGAATTTGTTACTTTGCCCGGAGACTCAGCAGTGTGGTAAGTAGTCGCTGAGTCTAAATTGCTTGCAGATGATTTAATTTGTGTTTGCTATGGTTTTACCGATAAGATGTAGGACTACGCAAAAGTAGCTCTATTTATAATTTGGAGAAAAACACCACAATGTCTCGTGCTACGGTTCAAGAGCGACACTGGAATACTCTGTTTCTCGTTGTTGCCTTGTCGATGATTTTCATGACGCTTGTTCTGGCTATCCAACCTCTGTTCCTTCGGAGTTTGGGGTTGGCTCGTGAAAATGCTGGTTTTGTAAATGCTAACATCCAGGTGATCACCGAGGTGGTTGACCTTTTGTTTGTTGGTTATCTTGGCTACCTGTCTGACCGTTTTGGTCGCACCCCTTTGATGGTGTACGGGTTTGTTCTAGCAGGGGTTACCGCTCTTCTTACACCGTTCAGCAAAGAGATTGCTGCTATGGTCGGTTTGAACGGGGTTGCTGTTTTTTATGTTGCCCGCTCAGTCATGTCTATTGGTACTACGGCGGTATGGCCTCAGGTTGCGACGTTGACTGGAGACTACACCGACAAAAAAAGCCGTCCTAAACTTCTGGCAAAAGTTGGTTTTATGATGGCCTTTGGTGCGACGCTGGTCTATGCCGTTTTAATGCAGCTGCCTAAACACTCTGGAATTGTCACCGTAATGTTGTTGCCTGTTGTTGTGGCTTTTGCAGGAGCTTGGCTATCCAGGGATTTTTTGATTGAGGTTGCTCCAAAACTTAAACAGGAGAGCTTTCCCTTTCAAGATGTTAAAGATCTGCTAAAAAAAGAGAGAAGGTTGCGCTTGAGTTTTTTTGCTGCTTTTTCATCTCGTAATGATATGGTCATTGTCGGTCTTTTTTTAATGACTTGGTTTATCTATTATTCAGATCTGCTTAATGATGTCAGTCATGCACAAGCTGCTGGTCGGGCAGGGTTGGTTATCGGTTTTGTTGGTCTGGTTGTCTTGGTTACGATTCCAATTTGGGGTTGGGCTATTGCCAGGTTTGGCAGGGTTTCTGCTTTGGTAGCTGGTTTGATGTTGTCTGGTATTGGCTTTACGGCAATTGGTCTGGTTTATAATCCAATGAGTTGGTGGATTATGCTTCCAGCCGCTTTTGTCGGAACCGGGCAGGCAGGCTGTTTGCTGGCTCCTCAAACTCTAGCTCTGGATCTGGCTCCTGATAAGATTCGCGGTTCGGTCATGGGAGCCTTCAACACTGTCGGCTGTATTGGTGTTATATTTTTTCTACAAATTGGTGGGTTTTTATTTGATTGGATTAGTCCGACAGCCCCTTTTATTTTTACAGGAATTGCTAACTTTGTCATAATGTTGTATGGTTTTTCAATTCTTAAAAGTGATTACAAATAAGCTGATTTGCGTGAAATTGTTTAAGGTGGCTGTATAAAAAAAATGGTTTAATGCTGTTTTTATTTTCGATGTTGCGTATCAATAGTGTATACCTACACTGTTAAATTATTTTTTGATTTACGTTAACATACGGCTATTGCAAGCATTGGAAAAGTTAACCGATTGCTTTGTCAGTCTAAGTTAATAATTACAGGTTTTAATCTTAGTCGTGAAAAATTTGATTTTAAAGAGGATTCAATAGATGGCCAACATAATATTTGGGTTGGTGGCACTTGCACTTGGTTTGTGGGGTGTTTCTGTTTGGTGGTGGTCAATAGTTGAAATTTTGCGTGGCATAGTGCCAATTGCACTGATTCTGCTTGGGTTGGTGGCTCTAGGTGCTGGTGTTACCCGTATGCGAGAGAGGGATTTAGATGACGGTGCTGAGTTTAGTGGATCTGTAGATCTGCAAGATGAAGCTATATCATTGGAAAAATAAGGTTTCATAAATGTCTCAGTCCGATGCATTCTGTGGGAAGGTTTACCACAAATATCTCTATTTAGTCGGTGTAACCGCGGTTCTGGTTATGATCGGCAGTTATTGGTATGTTGAGTACTATTCTGGCCATCATCGTGGTGAGCATGGTGGTGGCAACGTAACAGCAGCAAATAGCCGACATTCTCCAGGCAATGTTGTCGGGACGAACCGTCCTATACCTTCAGCATCCCAGCCACAGATGCAGTCTCCTGCTGTCAAGCCACAGATGCAGCCTCCAGCAGTTCTGGAACAGCAGCTTCCTGCCCAGCCGGTTGCTGCACAGTTTCCAGCAGAGGGTAATACATTTTCTTCTGTTGCACGTGCTATGATGCCTAGTGTTGTCAATGTTAGTGCAACTACAGCTAAAAACCCGGAACCTGTTCCGCCAGAGCAAAAGCAGTCGCCTGGTTTGAAATTTGCGCAGCCGTTTAGCGGTATTGCTCAGGAGAGTATTGGTTCTGGTATTGTTATTACCAAAGATGGCTATGTGTTGACAAACTTTCATGTGATTGATAAAGCCCGGCATATCAGTGTTACAATTTTTAATGCCATGGGAACCAAACGCTACCATGCCGATGTTGTTGGTCGGGATGAGATGAAAGATCTGGCTCTTTTGAAAATATCGCCAGTTCGGGACCTTACTCCTGCTGCTCTTGGCAATAGTGAAAAAATGCAAGTTGGTGATTCGGTTATCGCTATCGGTAGCCCTTTTGGTCTTGACCAGACTGTGAGCAAAGGAATTGTCTCTGGTAAGAATAAGGTGGTCAATATTGGTGGGACAATCCATAAAGGCTTGTTACAGACCGATGCTGCTATCAACCGTGGTAACTCTGGCGGGCCTCTAGTCGACAGAGGCGGTACGGTAATTGCCGTCAATACCGCTATATACACCACAACAAGTGCTTTTGCCGGCGTAGGTTTTGCTGTACCAATAAATAGTGCTAAGGAGTTTATGGAGGAGTTGATCCGTATTCCAAATGTCAAGCCTAAGCTTACAGGTCAGGGCGTGATGGCAGCTATGCCGGTTGCTGCAGCTACTGCACCGCCAATCTCTGCAAATGCAGTTATGCCTCATGATGATCGGGGACCGTGTGAATCGTGTCATGAGATTCTTCCCGGCAACCAGCCGATTATGACTGTCGCCGCTAGAAATGCTCCACCAATCACAGCCGACGCTATTTTGCCCCACGGCGACCGTGGGCCATGTGAATCATGTCATGATATACTCCCCGGTCCTCAGCCGATTAACTTTGGCCTTGGACCCCATGGTAAGATGGGGCGGGAAGCTTTGAGTAAATTTGGTTTTGCTCCCGGCGGAGCAATAGGTCTACCGGCGGCAAATGTTACAGGGGCCCCGGCAAGGATGGGGGCCAACCTCCAGCCTCTGGACCAAGCCAGTGCCAAACGTTTGAATTCACCTGTTCCTGGCGGGGTGCTTGTCGTCTCAGTTGAGCAGGGTACAGCATTCAATATAGCCGGTTTGCAGTTGGATGATATTATATTCAAAGTTGACGGTAGGCGGATTGCGTCTATTGAGCAATTTGATACTGTGATCAATAGTTTTGAGGCTGGTGAAGAGGTCCGGGTCTCTGTAGTTCGTAATGGTGACCGACTTGATTTAACATTGATCGTTGATGCTCCAGGGGTACAACCGGTAGCTTTGGTGCAGCCTCAGCAAAATTTTGCCGGTCCTGACACCCAACAGAACTTTCAACTCCAAAACATGCAGACTCAGCCTGCTATTCCTGGGCAGGCTGGCAATAATCCCATGCAACCAAAACGGGCTGGTGTAGTCGGCCCGGTTTTGACTGAGTTTGAGTGGATGGGAATGGAGATGAGTCCAGTTAAAGCAAAAACTGCTGCACCCAATCAACCTGGCCGCTTGCAAACTAGAAGTGCAGGGGCTTTGGTAGCCGATGTTGATGTTGGCTCTTCAGCACAGTTGGCTGGCATCAAGCGTGGTGATGTTCTTTTGGCTATCAACGGTAAGCCGGTTGATAATGCAGGAGCTTTAGATAAGGCTATCAAAGATGTAAAAGGTCAGGCTGGAGTTTTGTTGGAAGTAGAACGTAGAGGTCAGCGGTTGTTTACAGTGTTGCAATAAAATTTTCCATGGTTAGCTAGCTTTGGTATTTTATAGAATATCAAGCTAATTAGGCGTTTGATTAATACTTTTGATGGGGGCTTGAAAAGATGGCTGAGACCAATAAAGATGATGCTGCAAAAACCACTACCAAGACAGCAGCAACAGGTCAGAGGAAATCTGCTGCAACAAAAAAGGCAACAACGACAAAGCCTGTGACTGCAAGAAAAGCCACAGCATCAACAGCTAATAAAAAAACAAGTACTACAAAGGCTGCAACTGCCAAAGCTAGTGGCACTGATAAATGGAATGACATCCATCCAGCTTTAGCAAAAGCTACCAGTGCAAAAAAATCTGCTAAAACAGCCAAGAAGACTCCAGCAGCATCTAAGGGTGTAGCGGTTACCAAGGCAAAAGCAGCAACTAAACCAAAAGCAGCAACTAAACCAAAAGCGGCAACCAAATCTGTAACCAAGGCAAAAGCAGCGGGCAAAAAAACCACGCGTAAAATTGCTAGCACTAGCAAGACAAAGGTGTCGGCGGCATCACTGCGTGGTAGTAATGATAGTCCTACGGCGGCAGATAAATCACTCCAGCTAGCATATAAACAGGTTGAAGTCGAAAGTTTAGGTGCTGGCATTGCTGCGGTACTGGGTGATGCTGTTAATAAAGTGGTATCTGGTGGCAAAAAGGCCAAGAGTGCTGTTGGAGATGGTATTGGTAGTATCACTTCAGGCGGCAACAAAACCAATAATAAACAATCTAAAAAAAGTAACCCTTCAGTGATGGAGCAGGTAGCTGAAAAGGTTCCTAACGGAGCAAAAGCTATCATCGGTGGTGTTGGTCGTGTGGTAACTGGTGGTAAAGATATAGTTGTTGGTACTTTTGGTTGTCTTGGTGGAACAGCGGTCTGTATTGCTGATACAGTTACTGATGCTGTAAAGGGTAAAGGCAAATAGTATAGCCTTTAGTTTTTTTGCTCGAACGGAGTTTTTTTAAAAAAAGAGCAGATGCAGTAATTTTTGGTGAGGAGTAATCATGTCAATAGTTAAGCACAGTGATAAAACGCTATTTTTGGGTATTGATTTGGGCACATCCCAGACTGCTATTATGGCAAATAATGGCAATAAAGAGCTGATTCGCTCTGTGGTTGGATACCCAAAAGATATTATTGGTGTAAGGCTTCTCAATGATACCAAGGTGGTTGGTGATGAAGCTGTGGAAAAGCGCTCCTATATGAACCTTCATTACCCTCTTGAAGATGGTGTTTTAAAAGAGTCTGGCGAGCGCGACACCCAGGCGGCAAAAGAGCTGTTGGAGTATGCTATCTCCCGGGTTGCACCAGGAGACAGGGGTCGGGTTTGTGGTATTATCGGGGTTCCTGCCAGGGCTTCGGTCACCAATAAAAGCCAGTTGCTGAAAATTGCAGATGAGTTGATGGATCTATCCATGGTGGTCTCAGAGCCGTTTATGGTTGCTTATGGTCTCAACTGTCTGACAAATACAATTATTATTGATATTGGTGCCGGTACCATTGATATATGTGCTATGAAAGGTACTGTTCCTGCTCCTGATGATCAGGTAACACTCCTGAAAGCAGGCAACCATATTGATGATATATTGACTAGTGCAATTGCTGAATCATACCCAGAAGTGCAGATTACTCCACTGGTTGCCAAAAAAATAAAAGAGCAGTATGGGTTTGTTGGTAAGCCGGCTGCTGACGTTGTGGTTAACCTACGCTCCGGCGGCCGACCTAAGGCGTTTGATGTAACTGAGGAGTTACGGTTTGCCTGTGAGACAATTCTACCAGATATTCTGGAAAATGTTGAGCAGTTGATTACAGTCTTTGATCCTGAAGATCAAGAAGACGCCCTGCAGCATATTATTCTTGCAGGAGGCGGTGGACAGATTGTTGGTCTGCGCCAGGCACTGCTTGATTTTTTACAAGACCATGGCGATGTAAATATTATTCGTGTGGAAGATCCTGATTATGCTGGAGCTGCCGGTGCACTAAAACTAGCTACAGAACTTCCGCCAGACTACTGGACTCAGGTCGGTGATGTGATCGGTTCGTAGCTTACAGATTTAAACTTAATAATTAAGGTATAATTTTTTGAAAAGGAGAGGTGAATGGTTTCCTCAGGTACAGTAAGAAGAGAGAGCGGTATTGGATCACAAATAATGGCTGCAATGAGTTATTTGGGTATTCTGGCTTTAGTGCCATTGGTTACCAATGGTCGTGATCCTTATGTTGGTTTTCATGCTCGGCAGGGTTTGGTTCTCTGGGTGTGGGAGGTGTTGGCGGTCTTTAGCCTAGCTGTTCCTGTTATTGGCCGTATTTTTTTCCAGACATCAAGCTTGATCTGTTTTGTCTTATCGGTAGCTGGCCTTTTATCTGTACTACTTGGCAGGGCCTGGAAATTGCCTATAGTAGGGAATATAGCTACAAAGCTGTAGTTTGAATTTTGTCCCGAATATTTAATTGGAGTTTGAATCGTGAAAATTAGAGGAGATTAGGTGTGGTCAGGCTAGTTGTTTCCCTGATTTTCGCTATATTTTTGCTGATTTTTGCCTCCCAAAATATGCATGAGGTTGAAGTCCGTTTTGTCTTTGGCGAACCGGTGGATATGCCGATGATTTTGGCAATCGCCGGTGCGTTTGTCTGTGGTTTTGCTTTGGCAATTTTCACGATTATCGTTAGGGGCAGCGATAAAAAGGACACTGATGAATTTGACTATTAGCCAGGATATCTCATCTATGTTATCAGCTAGGAATTCTCCTGAATTATAGACATATTCTCTTAATATTTGTCCTAAAGGAACTGTTCTTGGCTGGTCGTGTCAATGAGTACAGCACTATCAAGAATAAGCACTTTGTAAAGCAAATTATTAAGCGATAGTTTCCATAGTTCATTAAATATCCTGGTTAGCAGATCTGATTATTAACTTTAGCCGTTGGAATCCAGTTTTATATTATGAGGTATTCTCAGTGCGTCGTTTGTAATGAGACAGTAGGCTGGATTGGCTTGATGGCTAACTTGGCTCTGTCTACCTTGAAGCTCTTTGTGGGAGTGATCTCTGGTTCTCACGCTCTTGTAGCTGATTCATTATACTCTGCAAAAGATGTTGTTACCTCTCTCATAATAATAGTCGGACTGAAAATTTCCAAGCAGCCTATAGATCAAGAACACCCGTTTGGTCATGGCAAAGTTGAGTTTATTCTTGCACTGGTCGTAAGTCTTATCTTGCTAGTGCTAACCGGAATTCTATTCTATTTCTCAGCAGAGACTCTATTGGAAGGGATGCACACTGCACCCCATCTAATCGCCTTATGGACCGCTCTTTTGTCGGTTGCAGTCAACCTTTTCATGTACAAATATACCCGCTGTGTAGCAGTGGAGATTAATAGTCCGGTTGTTGGAATTCTTTCAACCCACCATTTTGCAGATGGTCTATCCTCTGTTGCTGTGTCTTTAGGTATTATTGGCTCACATTATTTAGGTATGCCTTGGTTGGATACAGTTGTAGCTCTTGGTGAGGCGTTGCACCTGATCTATTTGGGCAGTGAAGTTTTTTGGAATGCCTTTAAAGGTTTAATGGATGCAGCAGCCCCGAAAGAGACTGTTAATAAAATTAGGCAGGTGGCACTTGAGTGTGTTGGAGTTGAGAGTGTTGAACTTATTCGTACCCGCCTTGTTGGTCAGGAGTTGTGGATTGACATGACTGTTGGTGTTGACCCTGAACTCTCAGTTGGTTCTGCCAAGGTTATCAGTCGCAGGGTTGAAGAGCAGTTAGCGACTAATATTTCCCATGTTGGCGATATTGGCGTCCACTTCCTGGCTAAGCCTGGCTCTGTTCCGGAGATGGTTGAGTTGAAAGAGGAGATTCTTCAGTTATCAGGTGGTAATGAAGATGAGGAACCGGAAAGAGGTTTGGTGTAATGTTAATACCGCTGTTGGCGATTCTGCTCTTTGCGACAACATTCTGGTTTATGTATGTTGGTAAATATGAGCGACGCACAGTGGCTTTGCTTGGTGGGGCGGGCTTTCTGTTATTAGGTACAGTGCTGGATTTCTATACTTTTGATATGGCTGTAGAGTCAATCTATTTTGAAACCCTAGCACTTATTTTTGGTCTTACCCTAATATCATCAACCCTGGCAAAATCTGGATACTTCCAGGTTTTGGCTGAGAGAGTGGCTCTATACTCCAGGGGGGACGGGTGGTTGATACTGGTTATTTTATCTTTGACCACATATTTTTTCTCTCTGTTTGTTAATAATCTTGCCACCATGGTGGTAATTTTACCGGTAACATTAAAGCTGTGTAAATCGGCTAAGATCAACCCGGTTCCGGTAGTGATTGCTGAGGTGATAGCTTCTAATCTTGGTGGTGCATCCACTATGATTGGTGATTTTCCCAACATGATAATCTCATCTGCTGGAGAGTTGCATTTTCTTGATTTTATTGGCGGTATGATGGTACCGACTCTTATTCTTCTAGCTGCTGCACTGCTATTTTTTCAGAGTCGCAGCCATGAAGTTTTTGTTAGGAAAACCAATAAAGGAACTGGAAAAGCTGCTTTCAGCCCTTTTTCCGGTTCTGGTTTAATTGCTGAGCAGCATGTAGATCAAACACTGCTTCGTTTAGGCAGTATTACACTTTTTTTGACTTTGGGTGGCTTTCTGCTCGCAGAGTTTGTCAATGTACGCCCAGGGGTAGTTGCATTGTTGGCAGGGTTTGTTCTGTTGGTTTTTGCTGGCTTTAACCGCAAAGAGCTTTTTGTTGCAACCGGAAGCGGTGACATACTGTTCTTCGTAGGGCTGTTTGTTATGGTGGGTGGTATTCAAGGGGCAGGGTTGCTTGATAGTGTCTCTTGGTTGATAAACGAGGTTAGTGGTGGCAAGCCGCTAATTGAACTTCTGGCCCTGTTGTGGATAGCCGGGATGGTGACGCCTTTTATGAATGCAGGTCCGGCAACCGCATTTTTTATTCCGGTTGCCGATGAATTGAACGGTTTTATTCCTGGTGATGCAGTTTGGTGGGCGTTATCCCTAGGGGTTTTAGCCGGTTCGTCAGCCTCTTTAACTGGAGCTACAGCAGGATCTATTGCTGCGAGCCAGATGGATGAGCATATTAAGGAGAACCCAGAGGTGTTAAGCTATATACCTGGGGGTAGAAGTTTGGGTTTTGGTGAGTACGGTCGTTGGGGTTGGCCCATTATGGGGCTATTTTTAGGGATATCTTCTCTCTACATTGTTTTGATCAGTCCGTGATATGGCAAATAATAAACGCAAAAAAATAAATGTACCTTTTTGTCGACAGAAATGGAAATTTCCTTCAGTAGTGATGGTCTTGGCCATCTTGTCGACATTCGCGTGGGGGTTCCACCTGCTAAAGGATCACAAGCTTGAGCTAAAGGGAGTTAGTAAAGTCGACCTATCCAAGTCGCTAGTCTCCTCTGTTCTGCCTGTGGTGGCTGGTGGTGGTAGCCCTATGGATACAATTGTCCGAGCTTCGCTGGTCAATATTGCCGGTATTGAGGATGGAGCCAATGGCAGAACCAGGGGGTTTGTCTCTCGTGGCTCAGGTGTGCTTATAACTGCTCAAGGCCATATTGCAACCTCCAACCATCTGCTGGACGGCCTCAAGGAGATTCTGGTTAGAGTCCAGACTCCAAACGGACCTCGTCAGTACTCTGCAAAGCTTTTAAAAGCTGTCTCTGAGCATGATCTGGCGGTACTTAAACTGGTATCAAGAGATCTTTTTCCCCACCTGATTCCTGGGGATTCCCGATCTCTTAAACCTGGGGATGCTGTCATATCCTGGGGCGACCCTGACGGAACAAATGCAGTACGGCGTGATGGAACTGTAAACGGTCTGCCGTCACCTACTTCAGTTACTATAGCCGGACAGCCTTTGAGTGGCTTGATTCCAACCAATTCGGTTTACCACTGGACCCAGGGGGGCGGGCCGATGGTTAATAACCGTGGCCGTTTGCTTGGCATCAACTTGGCGGTTCAGGGGCAAATGGGCGAAATGATGGGGTTTGCGATTCCGGTTCATGTACTCTTCACTGATTTTCAGGATGTTGTCAACTTTCCTGTACCTTTACCAGCACCAAAAACTGCGACTGGACAGGGGGTTGCTGGCACGCCCGTTTTTTTTCCAAACGGCAGTAATGCCCAAGCCATTCCGGTGGCAGCAACAGGGACATTATTGCCAGATCCAGAGAAAATTCTCGGTCGCTCCCGTCGACCATCAGACGATTGGTGGCATAAGGCAAAATCTATTCTTCACCTGAATCTAGGTCTCCAGCCACCACCAGTATCAAGCAGCTCTCTAGATGGTTTGATTCCACAAAAAAACAGTTCACATGTTGAAGTAACCAGGGTTCTTGGTTATCCGTTACGGACATTTCTTGGCCTGCTGTTTTTGGGATTTATATCAGGTGTGAGCGGCGGTATGATGACCATGGGTGGAGGGATCATCAAGGTTATCGGCTTGATGACCGTCTTTGAATATGGAATTTTATTGGTCCGTCCGGTTGCCTACATAACCAACGTATTTATGTACGGTGCAGCAGCTCTGCGTTATCGTAAAAATGAGCTGTTTACCTGGGATACCGTCCGTCCTATGGTTCCCTGGGCCATGGTAGGTGTGATTTTAGGCTACTTTATCGGTAATGTGCTAAATGTTTATGTTATCAACTATCTGTTAGGCGGCTTTGCATTTATGCTTGGCTTGAAGATGTTGGTAGAGCTATCTGAATCTTCTGATAAACACGGTGGTCAGAGTTGGATACATTACTATTTTGGTAGTAGGGATATTGATAGCGGACTTGCCAGGACGAAACCAGCAACAGGTTTGGTTAAGGACGGTATTCTCGGGCTGCCAATGGGGGTTATAAGCGGTATTCTTGGTATTACTGGTGGAGTTGTTGAGGTTCCTCTGCAAAGATATATTGCCCATGTTCCTCTACGCAACGCTATTGCCAATAGTGCAGTATTGGTGTTTTTTGCCTCTATTGTTGGTGCTATAGTTGCTTTGATTCACGGCGTGCAGTCCGGCAGCTTCTCTCTGGAAACACCTCTGACCATGGCTCTTATTTTAATTCCAGGAGCCTATTTTGGTGGTCAGCTCGGTGCTTGGTTGACTACTGTAGTCTCCTTGAAAATTCTCCGTTGGTTGTATGCAATTTTGATGTTTGCAGTTGCTATTAGGATGGTTTTAGCATGAGCCCCAGTGGCAATAACATAGTAGCTATAGGCTTGGTGGCAATTCTGATCTTTTTTGTCTACGGCCTTTTTTCCGGGCCTGATTTTTCGAGCCTGCCAGCCGCTTCGACGACAGTCAATAAATCAATTGCTCTGACTGGAGCTGGGGCGGTTCCTGTTGCCATGGTTGCCATAGCACCAGCAGCAACTCCAGGAGTAGCCGGTTATACGGACCCTGCTATCCAGCTCTCTGAAGGTCATTGGCAGGGAATGGAGACATTGCCGCTCTCTATGGAGCTTAAGAAAAAATTAAAATTACCGAGAAGACTAAGAGGGTTGTTGGTTGATGAGGTGACTCTTTATGCGGCAGAGTCAGGATTGATGGCAGGAGATGTATTGGTTGCAGTTAATAGTCGGCAGGTGTTCTCTATTGAAGATCTGGTTCGGGAGACTAAGCGGATTCAAGATAGAAATTCAGCGACATTGACTGCGTATCGTCGAGAAGAGTGGAAAACTTTTACTCTAAAGGTAGCACCTGGAGACAATCTTGGTTTTGCCCAGGTGGAGACAGCTCCTATGATATTACCAGGAGCGATGCGTCCCCATCCATATCGTGGTCCATGTTCTAGTTGTCACAGGATTGCCCAGACCGGGCAGCCTATGATGCCGGACCCTGATGGGATTATTCTACCACCGCCACCAATTCGTGCTGATGCCCCTATGCCCCATCAAGATCGTGGCCCTTGTTATGTTTGCCATAAAATTATTAATTGAGGTAACTTAAAATGAGTTCTGATAAGCAAAATGTGAATATCCTTGATGAGGTCAGTTTTTTCTTGCACGCCAGTCGTCAGGTTATTAAAAAAGTTACCGTTGCAGCTATTAACGGCTTCAATTCTCTCTTTTCTTTTGAAGATGGTATGCGTAGCCATTTCTATCTTGATAAAGGTGTGCAGTACACCAAGCGAGGTCGTTATAATCAGGCGATATCTCTATTAGAGAACGTTCTTGCGGAGCATCCGCTGCAAAAAGATGCACTGTTTCATTTAGGGTTCTGCTATCTAAAAGTTGAGGAGACTGAGCGTGGTATTGAGATGCTTGAGAAAGCCGAGGTTTCTGGCGACCACAGCTCCCAGTTATACTCCATTCTTGGTATGGCTTATCTACAGTCAAAAAATTATGAGAAAGCCATAACAATTTTGGAGAAGGCACTCATCCTTGATGAGAATAATTTCAACTTGAACTACAGATTAGGCGTAGCTCTAGATAATATTAAAGAGTATGACCGGGCGCTATTGGCGTTTGAAAAAGCCTCGTCCCTACGACCTAATGAGGCTAAAGTTTATCAATCCATGGGTTTTGTCTATGAGCAGATGGATAGGCATGATGATGCCATTATCAATTTTAAAAAGGCTGCCCATTTGGAAGATGGAAAACAGGATCTGTAAAATTAAGGTAGACTAATGGTGGTGAGTGATAATAAGGCGCAGAATTCGTCTGTTGAGCTTGATTCTCAGCAACTCTACGGAGTTGGGGCGGATACTCATGCCACCACACCAAGTCTGAGAGGCTCTACAACTGATATCGGGCAAACAGCATCTTTTGCCGAAAGAGTTCCTGATATGGTTCAGGCCAACCCATATAGTGGTATTAGCCTGAGACCGATGGGGATGAAAGAGAGTAAAGAGTTAGATAGTCTGCAAGGCCAGGATCTGCGAAATATTGAAAAAGATATTTCTGTTGGTAGTGATCCCCATCAACAACCTGCTTCGGCATCTAGTCAGCAGCCTGTTCCTACTGCTGACGAGCAGAGATGGCTTGATCGACTTGCTAGAACTGACAAATTGATGAGCACAGTGATGCGTGGTTATCACCCGGCCACCACTACACCTAAAAAAACTAATCCTGCGTTTGCAAAGATTGATAAAAATCCTAAAGTAGAGCAGGCAGAGGCTGCTGGAGTTGATAATGATCCGGTTGTCAGTCGCCCTGGTAAAAAACAACTCGACGATGATCTGGCTGCACTTCATAAGGCAAAAAAAGGTAGTATTGCTGATACGCCAACTCCTAAGGCAAAGGTTGAACCACAAGCTCTTGCTGATAATGGAGAAGATGTTAAACTTGCAACTGCAACCATTACCGAGATATCTGATAATATAAAGTCAACGGCTGTTGTCAGTAAACCTAAGGTTAGAACTCAACCGAGGATACTGAAAACGGCTCCAGAGACTCTTGATATTATCAACGATGTAACTGGAACTGAGTCTAAGTTAGAGCCAGTTGTTAACAGTAAGCCAGTTGTTAACAGTAAGCCAGTTGTTAACAGTGAGCCAGTTGTTACAAGCCCTGAATTGCCGGCTGAAGAAGTCAAAGAGGAGTCTGCACCTGTTGTTGCTGGTGTGGCGATACGGTCGGCATCTACTTTAGATAAGATTAAAGAGATAGCTGATGCTATTAAGCAGAAAAGTGTTCCTGACTCTGTTGGTAAGATCCTTGAAACTGCAACAGGTCTGGAGTCTAAAACTGATTTAAGTTCTAAGAAAGCAGAAGATGTTGCTCCAGTTGTTGCCCCAATACCGGCTTTAGTAGACTCAACACCAAAATATGTTGAAGCAGTCAAACCGACCCAAGCACCTCTTAAAATAGTACCACCACAACAAAAAGCGGCAGTTCCTGACCCGGTACCTTCTTTCTCTAAGCCGCAGTCTGAATTAGAGAAGATAGTTTTGTCTGCACCAAGCCAGGTAGTCAGCAGTAAAAATACCAGTAGTGCGATAGAAAAAAGTTTCCCTAAATTGGTAAGGGGTGATGGAGATTATCCTGGTGAGGTTGAGAAGCCAAGAACTGTATCTATAGTGGCGGTTGTGCCTGAAGTTGATCCTGGTAATAATGAAGAGGCTGTTGAGGTAAAAAAACCTACATCAAGTGTGACTAAACTTCATAAGAAGCCTGGTAAGAAAAAAGACCTTGTTTCACTATGCCGTGAACAAGCGGCTAAAAACCTCCCAGCAGTTAAACCGGCTCCAGAGAAAGTTGCTGCCAAGGATCATCAACCAGCAGTAGAGATGGTTTCAGAGCCAGTTGCTGCCAAGGTTCAGCAACCAGAAGTAGATATGGTTTCAGAGCCTGTTAAGGTTGATAGAGAAACTCATGCTTCGGCAGAAGATCCCAGTGCCACAAAGTTTGAAGTTTCGGCATTAGTGAAAGACTCTTTTAAAAATCAATTTAGCCATGGTCACATAGCGGAGAAACTACCTGAGTTTGAGGTTTTACCTGCTGATAGCCGGACAGAGAAAAATGATCGTGGTCTGGTTCGTGACAGTTTAAAAAAGAGTTATGGCCGTGAAGGGCCAAATGATCTTGGGTTCTATTTTTTCTCTGGTTTAGATTTTCTCAGGCGGATTTCCAGTTCAGCTATAGATGGTTATCTATCTGCTACCGCAATGGATGGCAAAATAAAATATAAATACTGTGTGGAGCGTGGTAACTCATTTGCCAAATCAGGTCAGAATAAACGGGCGGCACGTTATTTTGAGATGGCTCTTAAAGAGCGACCTGATAGTAAAGAGTTTTTAGCAACTCTTGGTGTATGTTATCTTCATACAAATCGTTTGGACGATGGTGTCCAATGTATTGAAATAGCTGAGAAGAGTGGTATAACTCTACCACGATTGGATGAAATATTGGCTACAGCCTATCTTCGTCAGGGGGAAAACTCCAAAGCAGTTGCCAGATTGGAAAAAGCCTTGTTAGTATCTTCCGGCAGTTTTAATCTGAATTTTCGTTTGGCTCTCGCATTGGATAAGATGGGAGAGTATAATAGGGCTTTTCAGGCTTTTGAAAGAGCTCTCAAAATTAATCCAGAAAGTGCCAAAGCAAACCGCTCCATGGGGTTTAGTCTAGAGCAGGCTGGTAAACGGGATTTAGCAGTTAAATATTTTAAACGGGCCGCTGAATTAGAAGATAGCTCGATAGATAATTTTGCCGGGGTTGAATAATAGTGACGGGAAAAGATAGATTAAACCTGGATGATCTGGAGCCAGGCTCAGAAAATAGTGAACGTATGCGCCGTATGAAGCGGTTGATGCGTGAGCTATATAAAGAGGAGTTTGAAACCAAGAGGTTTCGCATGCCTCCGATTCGGGCAAAATCTCTGATTATCTACCTCTCTTTTGCCTCGATAGTTGTTTTTGGTGTTACTACCCTGTATAACTTCAATCGCTTCGTTAATTTGGAGGAGAGGGTTCTTTCAGCAAACGGCCACGTTGAGGATGTGTTGCAGCGGCGAGTTAATCTGTTTGATAACCTGATTAACTTAACCCTGAACCAATCAGCTCTGGAGCAGGAGGTTTTTCGTCATGTTGCCAATGTACGTTCAAACATTGGCCGTGGTATGAACCAGGAGAATAGTGGGGGAGTTGATGCTGGCCAAACAGCTCCAACGGCTGTAGAAGCCTCTCCAGGAGCCTCTCCAGAAGCAATAAAAGCTGTACCATCTTTAAATGGGCCATCGCAGCCATCATTAATGGCTAGCGGAATGATGACCAAGCTTGCTGGTCTACCGGCAATGGCTAAACTTCTGGCTGTTGTTGAGCAATATCCAGAAATTCGCTCTTCGGTAACATATCAGCAGTTGATGGATAAATTGGTAGAGATTGAAAACCGTATCGCCAAACGCCGGGATGAGTATAATGAGGAGGTGAGAATTTACAACACCTTGATCTCCTCTTTTCCATGGTATGTACTGGCAAGGGTTACTGGTTTTGAAAGGTATAATTATTTCCATATTGGTGCTGGGCTGAATTATGGTTTGTTTAAACTACCTGATGTATCTACCCATGTTTTTAAAAGACTTTTGCCGCCTCCATTAGATGCAGTCCAGCCAAAAGAGGCTATAGTAGAAAAACCACCTGTCAGTGATGTTAAACCACCAACTACTGATACTACGAAGATTGAGAAACAATGAAATACGATCATTGCAAAGCATGTAAAACTGAGGTGACCTGGTACTCTATCTTTGTGAATGTTTTTTTAGTTATATTCAAAGGTGTTTTGGGTGCTTTGAGCGGTAGTGCCGCTCTGGTTGCTGACTCTTTTCACTCTTCGGCTGATGTTATAGCAAGTTCTGTAACAATGATCAGTCTACGCATTTCCGGCAAACCAGCCGATGAAGATCACGCTTATGGTCATGGTAAAATTCAGTTTATTTCATCAGCTATTGTTGGTTTAATACTTTTGACCGGTGCTATTTTCATCATGATTGGTGCAATCAAAAAAGTTGCTAGCGGTTACTATGAGGCTCCAGAGGCCATAGCTCTGCTTGGTGCCGGTGTTTCAATTCTTTGCAACGAATTTATGTTCCGTTATCAGAGCTGTGTTGCTAATGAGAACAATAGCCCGGCTATCATGGCCAACGCCTGGGATAACCGCTCTGATGCCTACTCATCCATGGCGGTTCTGGTTGGAATCGCTTTTGCTGTTTTTGGTTTTCCAATTGCTGATGCTTTAGCTGCACTGGGTGTTTCGATAATGGTTATCCGTATCGGCTTGGAGTTGATCAACGACTCTATTGATGGTTTGATGGATGCCTCGCCAGAGATGGACGATCTTCAAGGAATCTATCGGGCAACCCGTAAGGTTGCAGGTATTTTGGGCATCTCCTATATGCGGGCTAGAACCACAGGTGAAGATCTGCATGTTGAGATAAATATTGAGGTTGACGAGACGTTGAAGGTTTATGAGGGTGATTTGATTGTTGAGGTTCTAAAACAAAAGATTGCTCAGGAGTTGGACCATGTGGGTACTGTTCAGGTATTTTTAACTCCGTTGACAATGAAATAATCTGATTTTATTTGATAATAAATAACTATAATTAATGAACTTATTTAGGAGAAGTATCAATGCCAGCAACTAATATTCAAGTTGATTTGATTGCAGGGGAGAGCATGAAAATTGTTGGCCCTGGCACTCTTAGCTTTCAAGCTCCAGGGGCGGCAAAAGCTGCTGCTGGTGGTGTAAAAGGAGGCGGTGGTGCTACTGCCCTTGCAGCAAAGAGCTCTTCTGCAGCTTCTGGTACCATCTGGACAGGTAAAGGGGTTTCCTTGGGGTTAGGGCTTGGGTTGGGTGTTTGGGGGCCGGTGATTTTGGTTGCAGCTGCAGCAGGTGGTTATGCTTATTATCGTCACAAACGTTCACAAAGCTGGTGGCCTCTTTAAGTCATAGAATTGCTTAGAGATGTAACAAGATGTTAGCAATTGCAGGAGTTGAGCAGATGGGAGATTTAGCATGAAAGTGGAGGAGGTGATTGGGCTGCTCGCCGTAGTATTTATCTTCGGCTTAATCGGAGCGGCAATGCTGCCTGAGGATATGTGGGAAGACCATTCACGTACACCAGGGATGGGTGGGGTACTCCAGGGCGTTATTGGTATTGCTCCAACTGGTAGTTCATCCAGAGTTGCTAGTCCGTTGCAAGGGGTTGCTGTTGCTGCTGTAACTCCACAACCCAATACAAACGTTGATCAGAAAGTTCCCCGCACAACAATTGCTCAGCCCGGCTTAATCCCTTTCTCTCGTGCTCCATTAGTCCGTTTTGCTGGTACTATTCAGCAAATTACCGAGTTGCAACAACGGGATGGTCAGATACACCTTTGGGTTACTGATAATGTTACTGGTAATGAGCATGAAGTATCGGTAGCTCCATCTTGGTATCTGAAATATATGAACTGTACTTTATTGCATGATATGGATATTTCAGGAGTTGGTTTCCAGTTTGACAAGAAAAAAGGCTCATCAATTATCTACGCTAAGAAAATCAAGATAAAAAATCAACCATGTCACCTTCGTAATGACGAAGGATTTGCTCTTTGGTCAAATAGATTGCGGTAGTTAAGATGAATAACCGAAAGCGTATTAAAAAGAAAAAATTTAGTGCCTTCGGTGGTGCAATGGTAGTGCTGTTGGTGTTGACTGCTGGTTTGGTTGGTAGGGAGAGATTTGGTAACCTGCTGGACAACTGGTTTGAAGGTGATAAAGTTTCCCGGCGAATTCAGGGGCAGGTATTTGGCTCTATGCCATCACCGACCAGTCCAGCGTTTAACGAGCCGGTCATCAAGATTATAAAGCCAAAGAAAACCCGGAAAATGGTTGTAAAGCATATTCCCAGGTTAGTTCCTGGCACAAAAATGCCTCATGCGTATTGGGGGCCATGTACCAAGTGTCATCTTATCCGTGGTGGTGCACCTGCTGGTAGTCAGCCTATTACTCCGGTAGGCAAGGCATGGGAGAGGGCTTCAGCAACGATTATGAAGGTAGGCCCGCCAATTCTACCTAATACAAAAATAAACCATCCACCTTCTGGCCGTTGCATCAAGTGCCACGATATTGTTATTGAAGTCCCTATTTAGCTATTTTGCAACGGAATAAGCTTTTATCATAGATTCGGCAGTTGGGGTGCTCATTAACCTATAAACGGTAGTTAGAAGCACGCGCAATGCCGAATATTTGTTTAAAGGTATGATAGGCCATCCAAGTTTTTGCTGTTATTCTCTAAGAAAAACAGGCAAAAAAAAACTCCCCAGATCTCTGGGGAGTTTTTTTTTGCCTGTTTTTGGAATAAGAGATTAGCTCTCTAAAGATAGCTCTTCCATATCTCCAGCTTCATCAGAAGGGTTGTTTTTCATGTAGCCATAAACCCCAACACCAAAGGCTGCTGCACCAACTAGAAGAAGTGGACCCCAAGCTCCAAGACCAAGACCAAGACCCAAGCTTAAACCAGTTCCTTTCCAAATTGTTCCAGTGCTAGCAACTTTGGCAGCTTGTGCAGTTGTTGCAGATTTGCCAGCAACAGCGGCACCTGTTTTTCCAGCAGCTGCTCCGGTTTTGGCTACAGTGTTTTGGACAGCGATACCGCCATTGCCATTTAGTGCAGCAGGTGTTGCTACAGGGCATGGACCGCCATTGAAAGCTACAGTTGATGCAACCGCACCTTTAGTTGCCATGCCGCCAGCAGCAGCCGGTTTAAACGCCAACCATTGTGGGCCGGCAACTCCAGAAGCCATTGGTGCTTTACTGACTACAAAACTTTTTCCAACCATAGATGAAGCTGTCGTGGAGCCTGTTCCTTGAATATTCAAGGCTACGATTTTTTCTCCAGCAGCACCAGCACCTGATGCAGGCTTCAAAAACATCCAGTTTGATGTTTTAGCACCAGCAACTGCAGGTGGCTTCATTACAGTGAAAGATTTTCCAGCAAATGTTGAGGAGTCGACAAATTTACGTGCTCCTTCGGCTTTAACCAGTACCATCTGCGAAGTGGTTCCAGCTTTGGTTGTCGCAGCACCTTTGCCGGCAGCGGCAAGAGCAGCTCCTTTAGCGGCAGCCCCTTTGCCAGAATTTAGAATTAAAAACTTACCAGTGCCACCAACTGTAGCCGGAGATTGACCAACTGTTACAGTTTTGCCTGCCAGCCCTGATAGTTGTGATATCTGGTTGGTTCCCTCAATTTTGAGAGCGACTGAACTCTGCTTGCCAGTAGCAGCAACAGGGTGGAGAAACAGCCATTTGGAAAGGCCGGTCTTTCCAGCTGCTGACACGTTGCCAACAGTGTATGTATTGCCTTGAAGGGCAGCCAATTGAGATGTCTGGTTTATCCCGTTTATTTTAAAAATTGTTGTCTCGGCAGCTGCCATTAGAGTGCTCCCCATCTTAATAGTGAGTTAATTGCTATATTTAGTGATTCTTTAACATATAAATTATTGTGCTGGACGTAAATAACAATCATTCTTAACTAGGTGTTATTCTACTAATTTTCAGCATACTAATACATTAATATGAAGATTGCAAAAAAAACTATTATATAGTAGGATTATTTAGTATTAATTATTTCCCTAGAGTTTGTTAGCTAGTTTTTTCAACCTTCTCATCATCTGATTTTTTCAATAGGATTTTATATGCTTCCTCTTTTAATTCCAGCAGGTATCTCCGCAGTCCTTGGTGTTGTTGTTGGTCGTAAGGTAGCCGAGATTGCAAGGGAAGACCGTTTGCAAAAAGGTTATGCCAAAGCATTTAATAAACCTGTCACCGTAGAAATAGTTAAAGAGTATATAGTTAGTGATGAGAGTCTAATCCTGGCTACGGAAGATGTGCCTTTAGATAATCAATATGGAAATCAAGATCTCAGTAGCGAACATGAATTTATCAGGACGGCAACAATATCGTTGGAGATTGCTAAAAACCGGGAGGTTGGTTCAGCTCTGAATTCTGGTTTTTTCAAGGCATTTGAGACCAAGATAGCTGATGAGCTATCTAAGAGTTTGGGAACCAAAATCGGTAGCCAGATAACCAGAAGAGTACGCCTGAAATTTTCTGTGGGGCCGCAAAAATCCGCTAAGTATAGAATTATCTGGAAACAGGAGTCCCGGCGTGGTCTGTTTGAGATATTGGTGAGCAATAAAAAGAGGTATAAAATACCATATATGGTGAACTATGGTCTAAGTCACTCTGTGGAGAGCATTTCTGATGAGGCTTTCTCTACTTGACCCTGTGAAGAGGTTGATAGGGGGCAGATAAAAAAGGTTTAATTGGCAAGTTTACAGTTTCTTCTATTCTATTGGCATTCGCCACTATCTACTTTTTTAATCCACTGCTTGACCAGTAGCAGTGCACCAGCAGATAAAATTACAAAACCAAATATAGGTCCTAGAGCAGGAATGGTGGCACCTAGTTTTACAGCAGTCAGGGAGCCAACTTGACCTATGCCAGATGTTGAGCCACCTAACTTTGAAATAGTTACTGATTTTGCAACATTCAGCTTGACGTAACCTGGGCCACTTAAAACCAAGGATTGATCTGCTGCCAGTTCGCTTACTATTTTTGTCTTCAATTTTTTCTCCAATTCAGTTCTTAATGCGTGAACCAATCCTTTAATAGTACACCTCTTATAGATTGATTAATAGTTAATTTCTTGCAAATTTAAATAAAATTTATTTCAAATTTTATAGTCATGATTCTAAATCTGTGACTTCTTAACGAAACATAGGCAAGCATATGTTGCACTATTATGTAAGTTTAAGCTGACGAATCCAGGTTAAACTATTATCAAAAGTCACTTATTCCGGTAAGAAAATTAATTTTGCCATTAAGTTTTTCTGTCACGTTTCGGCATATTTGTTGCGTTGGTATTAAGCTTATCAATTTTATAAATAAAAATTTTAAATGTTTGAAGCCATTATCCATTAGTCAAAGAGTAGTAGATTGAATAGTGATGGTTGTGAGCATTGTTATAACAGAAATGTGGAAGAGAGTTTTTTTCTAGTATGAGCAACTCTATAGAAAAGAAATTGTATTTAATGGTGCTGTTTTCACTGTTGCTATTTTTTATTGCTCCAGTTCAAACTGTTTTGGCAGGAGAGGGGGTGGTTGAGTTGATAACCGACCCGCCAGGGGCTGCTGTATATGTTGATGGGCAGTTAAAGGCCAAAGCTACCCCGGTAAAGGTTCGCCTGCCTTCAGGGTTACGGCGATTCGAGTTGCGTAAGAGTGGTTATCGTAAGCTTGATTTTAGCCTCTTTCTATCTGGTGGTGTCACTCTTAGCAAATCTATGTTTTTAATTCCTGCTGGAGTTATTGAGTCTGGTGAAGATGGGCCTGTGCTGGATTTTTTAAAAATAAAAGCTCCTATTCGAGATAGCTTTGAAACCGATAAGGAGTATAACGATAGGGTTGTTATCTCAAAACAGTACCGCCTTGAAAAGCTGCATAGGTTTAACAGAATGGCTGGAAACCCAATTTTTTCTGCTGGTAAGGTGTCGCTGTTAAAAGAAAAATATGATATCGGCTCTGGCCGTTTTCCAGTCAATTTTGAGCCGCGCAAGTGGTCTTTAAAAGTTTTAAAGTTCAAAAAAAGTTTTTTGTTTGTAAATCGTAATATGGCTAGAAAGCTTTTTAGTGCCGGTGATGAGCATCCTGTCTATATTTCTTTTGCAGATAACGGCAATGTTAAAGATGCTTTTGTTATTTCTGGCACCGAAAAACTTTATCTTATGGGGGTTGGTCGTTTTAAACAGTTGTTACCTGATATGGGTTTTGTGGCAATCCAAGGTAGTTGTTTTACTATGGGTAGTGTTCGTGGTGCAAAAAATGAAAAGCCTGAGCATGAGGTCTGTGTCGACCCTTATTGGATAGGTAAATATGAGGTGACCCAGGGGGAGTGGATGAAAATAATGGGTAAAAACCCTTCACGTTTCCGTCGTGGAAAAAACCATCCTGTTGAAAGGGTTACCTGGAATGATGCACAGAAGTTTATCAAAAAATTGAATGCAAAAGGTGGTGTAAAATATCGTCTGCCTACCGAAGCTGAGTGGGAATATGCTAATCAGGGCGGTCAAGGTGGTCTATACCCTTGGGGAGATAAAAAGCCGGTCTGTCAGCGGAAAGTAAATAATGGTGCAAAGTTTGATGATGATAGAGTGTGCAATGATACCGGAACCAATTATGTAGGCCGTTATGCTGCCAATTTATTTGCACTACATGATATGGCTGGCAATGTACGTGAGTGGGTGCAGGATTACTATGGCAGTGATTATTACAAAAAGAGTAAGGGGTTGAAAAATCCAACAGGGCCGGCTGCTGGAAAATTCAGGGTTATGCGTGGAGGAAGCTGGTCTGAGCCTGGAAGTAAGTTGCGGTCTACTTTAAGATCTTTTGCTGGTCCAGATTTCAAAGCAGATAATCTGGGTTTTCGACTGGTAATGTCTCCACAATAATTTTTTAACAGAGTTGAGAATTGCTATCAAAAAGAAAATAAGTTAGATTCTTTATCTATATTTATTATTATGATCTGTTTTGGTGTGTGTTATTTTATAAATATAACAGGGTGTTGTGATGTTTAGGTTTTTTGTTGTAGCGGTTTTTATGTTTGGTTTGCTCTCTTCAGGGCTATCTTTTGCAATGGGTGAGGCGACAAACGGTTCATTGTTGGTAAAAGTCATCCCTCGTGGAGCTGAGGTAGTGATTAATGATAGGGTTGTTGGAAAAGCTCCTCTACTATTGACAAAAGTTCCAAAAGGCAAGGTATGGGTTCAGGCCAGATTAAACGGTTACAGAACCTGGGGTAAGAGTGTTGATATAAGTGAATCAGAGAAGAATACTGTCACTCTGATTCTAGCTAGATCATTGAAATAAAGGTTGGTAAAATTTTGCAAACAGGCTGCTTTTGCAGATATTTTGTTAATTATTGTAAATATCTCTAACCTGATTGACCAATAAAGTTTTCCCAGTTATAGTTAAATGTCAATTTTCTTTTAATTTTTTCTACATTCTCGGCAACATGGCTGATATTACAGGGGCTGAAGAGGGCGAAATAGAATCCAACGCCCTTTTTCTTACTTACGGGGGAATTGTTGATTCCTTCTTTGCTGATGGCAAAGAGGCTGGGGAGCCTATATCTGTCGTACCAGCCAACCTTAACGTAAGTCAGTCACCTGTAACCGATACACTTCCTCCAATAACTTTTTCAGACTCTGTAGAGGATCATGAAGATTCCAAAGATGATGCGGAAACTGCGTTATCTGAAGAGAGTGGCGAAAAGTCTCCAGAAGATACCACCACTCTTGTCACTAATAATCTCCCCAAAAAAGAGCTTGAAAAAATTCAGGAGTTGGTCGATGGGTATCGACGTGTTCTTAGCAAGAAGAGTAAAAGTGGTGATCGTGTGGAGTTGGGCGAGGAAGAACAGCTTCTTGCCTCATATCTAAAAGATTTTCGTAGTGCTCTAAAAAGTGAAGATGAATCCGCACTTGAGTCCAATCCATTTTATGATCTGACAAAACAGATCTACAAATTAAACCTAGACGGTGTCAGCGAAGCCTTTCAGAAGATAAGCAAGGGAGGGGATGAGCCTCTGCCACGGTCTATTTTTGTTGCTCGAAGCTTAAAAGAGATCTGGTCCGGATCTAACAGTTCAAGAAATGGGTTTTTTAATAAGTTGTCAGAAACTTTTGGCAAGTGGATGGCCTTTTTCAGAACCCCTCTATCACTACTGCTATTTGTAGGTTCCACATATACCACTGCAAGGGGTGTTAATGACCTTCTGCAGATGGATGATGTTGGTTTGGTGTTTGGTGATCTTTTTGCTGGTAGTTCTGGAGAGGCAAACCGCTATATAGTTTGCCTTGCTAGCGGTCTGGTTCTCTCTTCGGCTATTCTAGATTATAAAACCAGAATATTTCAATCCATGGTTGAATGTGGGCTGGTGTTCAAGGGAATAAAAGATGCTTTTTTACGTTTTCCTCGTTGGATGATTCTGGCGACACTTTTAGCCTTCGTCTCGGTTAAAACCAATTATGATGGTATTGTCTCCATCATCTCAAAAAAAGAGGATCTTGCCCAGCAGTCCCAAATTATCACCAGCCGGGTCCGTAAGGCTATCGGCAGCCCATTTTTTATGAACGCCAATGATCCAGATTCACTGTTTGATCTGCAAGCCTCATTGCAGCAGACTACCAGAGAGATCCGAGGAGTTTTTAGGACTCTACCTGAAGATGAGATCAAGGGGGTTGCCTCAAGTGGCGACCCTCGTAAAGGCCCACGCTACTGGGCTAAACATTTTATTGTTCATGGTGGTTATGAGCCTGGTGTCAACGATGTAAAATTGGCTTTTAATGATCATAGGTTTGCCAGACAAATCGATGACATGCTTAAAAATTCTGGTATTGATTTCAGTTCATCTTTTTCAGAAAAAGTTGAGATTCTCAGAGGTAAATACGAGGATCACCTGAATTCCACTGATAGTTTGGTTCGCAAATACCTTGGCGAACTGAATGTCCTGATGAGTATGGGTGGCTACTCTCTAGATGAAATTAAGCGGGTTTTAGCTCTTGAGCACTATCAAATTAATGATATTGTTCAGATTATTGTTAATGCACTAGAAGAGAATAAACAGGCATACAAAGAGACTACTGTTGATTTGAGTGAGCTGACCAATACCTATCTGGGGATATTACAGATGGTTGATAAGTCTGGAACCTCTGGTTTGAGTTCCTATCAGGTCAAAGCAGAAGTTGTTGTACCCAAAATCGAAGCTATTGATGAACTGAGAAAGGGAAAAATCCCTGCAGCCAAACATAAGAATTTTGAAGAGCTGCGGGAGTCTCTTATGCTGAAATACGGCATAAGCCTTGGTGGCATGCTTTTAATTTCGATTCTTTTCTTCTCTATCAGCATGGACTTTGGCGATCCTATTGTCTATAGCCGAATGACTGCTAGAAGAGGGAAAAAAGACCGGGTATTCTATAAAGACCGACTGGCCAAGCTTAAAAAATGGGAAGATGAGTTCTTTAGGAAAGCCAGCCTGTTTTTTGAGAATAATGAGGTTAGAGAGGTGTTTCTAGACCCTCAGCCTCCTGGTGAGACACTGGTTAAAAATGGATTTTATCTGCTGCTGGAGAAGGTAAACTTTGAGCTGAAAGATCATCAAGACAAGACCGGCTATGAGCGGTTTGACTCTTGGTTTCAAGGGATGTTCCGGTTTAGTAGAACTGCTGATATGGCAGGATTGAATAACCGTCTGGCATCTACTAGAACCATACTCAGTAAACCCAGCCGTTATTTTCCTGATTGGGGAAAGTTTATCTATCCGGATTTTTGTCTTGATAAAACTTTCAAACGCAGCACATTCCTTGAATGGCATACTGAGAAACAACGTATTTTAGAAGAGCAGCGTGTCAACTTTTATCAGGAGTTGCGGGATATTTCAAAATCCCAACCCGGTTTGGTATCGAACTCTCCAACTGACCTATCTCCGAGACAAAAAAGATTAGCTGACTGGGCTGATAAAAAAGGCATGACGTTTGTTGGTAGAGCCTTGATGGCTGTTAACCGTTTCTGGTTTATTATGTTCCAAGCTGTAAAAAAAGAGCCTCTTGCTGGGTTTAGTTATACTAGAAGGGGGTGGCTCAAGGCGTTTTCTGAAGATAGTCAGGAGTCAGAAAAAATTGTTGAGTCTATTTATAGCTTTATTCCAGATTTGAAGAAGGTTGTTTTTGAGACCTTGCCATATATTCAAGAGAGTTATCTTGATCCAATATTGGAGTTTCTTGCCAAATATCCTGGTTACGACGGCTATAACGATGTTCTTAATGGTGAAAAGCTGCAAAAGCAGTTTGAGGAGATTGAAAAAGAGGCTTTGGATCTTTGGGGTGTCTCATTTTTTGCCACAGACGATCCTGGTGGTTATTTAGGTCTCTCCTCTATAATGACACAAGAGGAGATTAACAACCTCCAGGAGATGGTAGCAAAAACCGGTACTGATTCTGTGGTGTTCTCCCGAAGAGTTGAAAAACTTACATCTGATATGAAGCAGGCATATGTTATCGTCAGTACTACTGAGGAGATAAACCATCTGCTCACCCAGGTGCGGACCATATGTGTTGATGTTAACCAATCTTTGATGAAAATCAAAATGCGAGCTTGGGAGCTTCGTAGTAGCGGTACTGCTAATGCAAACCAGTTTTTAAATACCGCCACTGATCTGCAAACAAACGCACCAAAAGAGGCTGATAGTATTTTGTCTGTAATGGAGGCAATTCTGCAATCAAATCAGCCATATACCAGAGAGAACCTTGCTACTCTGCGTACGCTGTATCAGCAATCATCTGAGCTTCAGGACCGTATCATGGCTTTTGTCGATGTCGGCAAAGATAGTACCACCACAACCCAAGATTATAGTCCAATTGCACCTGTAATGTCTGAACCTGTTTATGAAGAGCCAGAAGCAACTGAGGAGGTGCTGGCCGAATCTATGTCAGAGGTAGAAGAGCAAGCTGCAGTAGTGGAGCCTTACACCCACACCAGGCACAACTTACAGGAAATGCAGTCTCCAGAAGATGAAGTAGAACAAAGCTCAGAGGCTGTTATTCCAACATTTATCCAAGATGATTTTGATGATGATGGTCCTGTCGTTATGCCTTCATTACCAGAAGCTGATGAGTCTGTAGTGGCATCTCGCCAGGAAGAGCGGATAAACCGGAAGGTTTTTGCCATTTATCAAACTAGCCGTGGTGCATTGTTTGAGGGGTATACCGGAGAGATCGGCACAAGCAGCCTTGATTTTATCTCCAACACAGACCCTTCTATGTTGCCAATAGGCAATGAAGGCATTCTTCAGGTAACTGTTGATGATGCCAACTACCAGTTTGCAGGTAAAGTTGTTCGTGTTTCAGATGCTCGTATTGTAGTGCGTGTTCTTGCTGAGCAGGACAAGTTTAAGGAACTGCTGGCTCCCATGGCCTGACAAGGTTCCAGTAAAAAAAATCTTCTATGTTGCTTTTTTTACTACGTTAGCCCTATTGAAAAAAGATTTGCAAACAGCTAAGTATAGGCAGTTTTACAACATAGCAGTAGAAGTAAAACCGGTGCATTATAGATAACTTTTTTTGATCAGGCTCAAAACATTACCAGAATGTTTATTTTTCAGCCGGTAATCAGGCTGTGGAGTCATGGATTTTAGGTCTGTTAATATTAGAGCAGGTAAAATAGCTGAGGGGGGCGATATGAAATTAGGGGGTGATACAGCGCCAACCATTTTTTTGGAACTGGTTGCTGGGTTGATTTTTTTGTCTGTAATAATGGTTGTTGCTAGCCTGGCTAAAACTCCTCCTGCCTCGGTGTCAAAACCACATCAAACTCTTAAGTCCACCTCTGTCGCTGCATATTCTGAGAAGTCCGCACTTGCAAACCCTGTGGACTATATCCTCAATACAGTTCTAAATCAGGTTATGCAACGTTTTCAAGCTCTAGATCAAAAAGTTGATGCTCTGGTTGCCGTAAGAGATGAGCATGTCTTTTCAAAAGTAAACACAGTTACGGCAAAAGTTGCAGAGTTAAGGCAGAGCCAGCAAAAAAATATACTGCCTGGGGTTAATGAGCTACAGAGGAAAATAGACTTTATTACTCTTGAGCATGAGAGGTATATAACTCCAACTATTGCCGGGCTAAGCGACCACCTTGCCAATTTATCCTCTATAAATGGTGTTGGTATTCCGGCCATAGGGGGAGGGGCAATAGTTGATGAAGATAGCGGTTCTGGAGCTACTGGGTATATTGCAGAACCAGAACCGGTATTGCTTGAAGAGTCGTCCTTAGATCCTGAAACGGTAGAAGTAGCTAAACAGGCAACCATAATCAAAAGCGACTTATCTACTGCTGTTGATCCACCCCCAGTCGTTAGAAAGATGAGTAATCTTGAGCTTGCTAAGAGGCTGCAGAAGGTTTTGGCCCGTTACGGTATTGGCTCCACTATCGGTTTAAACAATAATGGATTACTATTAGAGGAGTTTTTCGATTTTGATATAGGATCATCTTTTTTGCCCAAGGATAAAAGAGCCAAACTCTCTATACTGGCAGATGCTTTATCAGAAATTTTTCTCTGTTACGCCAATTCAACAGACATTTTAGTTATGGCGAAATGTCAGGGCAGGAGTAATCCTGTTGGTGTAAGTTCAGTTATAGTTAAAGCGTTCTCAATTGGTGACAATGTCGGTACTGAGCGGTTCAACTATAATTGGCGGTTGGCATCTGCAAGATCAATAGAGGTGTTGAAAGCAGTTGTTACTTCTCGCCCTGACCTGCTGGAGTTTAAAAATAGAGAAGGGTTAATTATGTTAAAAGCTGTAGCAGAGCTTGCAAAGTCTGGATCAAAAAGGACACGGAGTATTGAGCTTCAGTTTGTTATAGATAAATAATCACCTCTAAACCCTTGCATTGTCATGGCGACAGTGTAGATGATGTAGTGTGTTAAAAATTTGATCTGCTAAATTAGATAGGGTTCTTAGTCTATAATCATGAAACTGCCTAAAATCATCATATTGCAAATTTTTCTCCTGTTAACATCTTTTCCGTTATTAAGCTGGGGAGCCGACTATTATCAACGAGAGGAGTCTATCTTGGATGATCTTCGCTCGGCAGTTGATACTTTTGGAGCCAGGCATTACAACACTGTTCCTCACAGGCTGAAATTGGCAGATTTTTATATTGAAGAAGGCGAGTACTACAAAGCCGAGCCAATGTTGCACCAGGTTCGTTCTCTGATGGAGAAGCGGTTTGGGGTTGGAAATGCAAAACTAATTCCTATACTAAAAAAACTGGCTGCTCTAGATCTTAGACAAAACCGCTATAGTTTTGCTTTAAGCCAATATAAACGGGCAGCGTCCATAGCCACAAGACATTATGGCAGTAACTCAACCAAGACCAAACAGATCCAAACTATAATTGCTGAGACTAGAAGAACCGAGCGGGAGTGGAAGCGCCTCGGTAGTAAGCCAGCAGTATTTACTGAAACAAAGAGGAACCGTGCCCAGTCTTCAAATAAGTTTTCAAGAGCTGTGTTTCCTAGTACATCTTCAGCAAAACAGGCAGCAGTCAACAGCGGGGTAGCAGCAATATCGCCTATAAAAAGTAAGCCCCCAGAGGTAAAGAAAAAGAGCTTTAATGCTTCCAGTAGCAAAGTAACAGTTAAAAATAATGTGGTAGCCGCTGTCGCCTCTTCTCAATCCAAGAAAGTGCAAAATCCGGCAAAAAAAACTGAGCATGGAGTAAAAACGGTAACTTTACCTCCGGCAACAGTGGCATCTACGGCTAATGCTCCAATAAATCTAGACTCTGAAGGAATTCCAAGAGAGCCTGCTGCTGAGTATAAAAAAGGCTTTTTTATATCAATGGGCTGTTTTGGCGATAAAAAATTTGCAGTTGGTCAGGTTAACCGGGTGATGGCTCTTAATGTGCCAATATATATGAAAAGTATTCGAGGAGACTCTCTACACTGTGTGTTTGGTGGACCGTTCCCAACAAGAAGTGCTGCCCAAGCTGCAGCTGACCTCTCTCGTGCCAAAGCCGGGGTTGAAGATACCTTGGTTCGTAGTTATTAATAACTGCAAACTATATATTTATCTAAAAAAAAGCATCAGGCAGTTTTTTTTGCCAATCACGATAATAATTTAAAAACTGCAATTAGAAGTGTGTAAATAGAACAATTTAGAAACGGTAGATGGAAGCACACACCTGGCACAACCTATTGGCTCACCAAGCATATCAGGGAAAAATCTTGTCACCAACAATGTGACTGCTATTTTGCTTGAAACAGCAGATAAGTCGATAGATTACACTATGCACATACTTTCACAGCCATTTCTTGGATAATACAAAAAAATATAGAAGGTCGACAGTTTTTTTTTGCTGTAGTTCCATGTTAGAATTCCTGTTTATTTCTTTATAATCTGAGGTTGATAATGGCTAAGGATAGATTTGATAACGATTCACCAACAACTCAAAGTCGGCAAGAGAGCGACGATTTACAAAATATTGCTACTCTCAAAGGTGTAGATATATCTCTAGGTTTTGGCCGTAGGCCATCTCCTGATCAATTTGAAGAGACACAAGTCTCTGTTAAACTTTATGAAAGTGCTGGTAAACTTGCGGCAAGAGCTGAGAAAAAAGTGATCACCGATCCTTGGAAAATTAAAGACGGTTCTGATAAATCTCCTATAAGCCGCCTGAAAAGCCTGGCTTCTGAAATAAGTAAAGAGGAGAGTACGCGGCCTAAATCTATCTCTCCTCTGGAGTCATTTATTCAGTCAAAAAGTTCTAAAAAACCTTCTGCTGTAAATGGTGGTAGTGCTGAAAATGTTGTTGTGGCAAGGGTTGCAGCAAACAGTGAGCAGCTAAAAAAACAGGGAGTACCTGATACGTTTGCAGCAGGTGATAATATAAAGCAGCCACAGCTTTCCAAGCAGATGGTTACCAGTGAACATAAAAAGCCAGTTAGGGTTCCAACTTCTGGCAATGCCAAGGCTGCACCCCATCGCCAGGAGGTATATAAACCTTCTGTTGGTTTGCCATTTGCGCCTCTTTCAGAAAGCAAGATCATAACTACAACTACAACCAGATCCAAAACAGAACCTGCCCCTATTAAAAATCTTGCAGCTAGTGGTGCAGTCTCTATTATTTCAAGGTCTAGAGTTGTTAAAAGCAGCTCTGGATCAGGGCGTACTACAATCAAACGCAAACAGATGATGAATCAGCCTACAATTTTGCATGCAATATTTACAAATAAGGGCCATGACCAACTACCTGTCACACCCACTAAAAAAGTTGCTGAAGTTTCTGCTAGCAAGGGAGCTGATGTAGTTGCATCAGAAGACAGTGCAGGACTGTTTACCCAGCTTAAACAGGTGAAAAAGGCACAGATTAGTAGAAAAAGCGTAATTAAAAATAGTCAGTTTGTCCCTGTATCACAGGACTCTCCAGATAGTGGGGATATCCATGAAGATGTTGAAGTGTCTCGACCTTCAACAGTTGACAAAATTGTTACTTTGGCCGAAAAAGCTGTTGACCGTCAGCAAAATGATCTTAACTCATCGACTTTTAAGCCGGTCTATTCTGGTGCGGAGGCGGTTCCCATGGGCTCTTCAAAAACTCTGTTCTCTATTTCTAAACCGGAAACAGAAGCGCAAAGTTTACAACCTGACTTTGGTGCAATATCTACACAAAAAAGTGAAGAACGGCCCTCTTATGAATTTACCATGACCGCTTCCATGGCTAGAACCAGAAATGCGGCAGGAGAAGAGGAGCAGTATTGGTCTGTACCTGTGGAGACTCTTGGCTCTGGTGTTGCCAATATGTTGGGAAATGCGGTTGGCGGTGTTGTCCATGTCAGTCAGGTTATTACAGGCGGAACAAAACGCAAAGTGACAAGCAAACCTAAGGCTAAACCTCAGGCTGCAAAATCTGTAAATGTTGTGAATGTGCCGCTAAAGCGTGGACAGCGAGTAAAAAAGGCGATGGCTAATAAGATTGGCAGCGGTATTGGTGGCATCTTCAGTGGAGTTGGTGAAGTAGCAAAAGGTGGGGCTAATATTGTCGTTGGTACTCTCGGCTGTATTGGTGGTGCACTGGTCTGTGTTACTGGTGCAAAAGTTGGAGCCGATAATCGAGCACAAAAAAAAGAACTGTTAAAATAAAGCTAGGCTAAACGGATTGCAACTATCAATGCTTATAATCAAAATACAGTTAAATTTTCTGTATTTATTTATGGAGAGATATAATGTCGTATAATAGTACAGATGATGATTATCTTGGTGAGTTGACCTTGGATGATGAACAACCTACAGTTGCCCAAGATTATGTTGCCTCTGAGTCGGCAGCTACTGATGAAGTAGTGCACGAGCCTGTTTTTGTTCCTGTGGAGAGCCTTGGTGCTGGGGTAGTCAACTTTTTAGGTGAGATGGTCGGTGGCTTGATTGGTTTAAAAGGACCTGTTCAACAATCGCTAGAGAAGGGGGCACAGATTGTCAAAGATAAGGTCGAAGGTTTAAAAGCAAAAAAAACCACCCCTCACGATGAGGAGACAATAATACTTGATCAAGAACCAATGGCTGAGCAGCCGGTTCAGGTCGCCAGGGAGGAAGATCCTCATCTATAATCCAGATTCTGCAGTTGTTTGCACATCACTGGCACAACCTATTTATTCACCTGGTAAACCAGAAAAAGTCTCATCACCAACAAGGTGACTTCGATTTTTTCTGATTCACCAGATAAACCAATATTTTGCACCATTAATGCACACCCAACTGCCGAATCTGGATAATTTATTCAAAGGAAAACTTAGGAGGCTTTGCGAATTAAAACTTTTAAAAAAGATTAGCTCCTGGACCAGCGGTGTAACCTCTCCAGCCACAACATAACTCTCTTTGAAACATGGGCCTTTTTCCAGGCCCCGGCTGCATATTTGTTTGCTTCGGCCATAGTTGGGTAGATATGGATGGTCCCAAGTATTTTGTTCATGCCAAAGCCGTGGCGCATAGCGGCTACATACTCTGCAATTACATCTCCAGCATGGTTGCCAACAATCGTTGCTCCCAGAATTTTATCTTGGCCGGGAACAGTGAGTATCTTCACCACTCCATGGGCCTCTTCATCAGCAATAGCCCGGTCCAGATCATCAATTCCGTATCTGGTTATCTCATAGGCAATATCCTTAGCCTTAGCCTCTTGTTCGTTCAATCCAACTCTTGCCACTTCCGGGTCGGTAAATGTAGCCCAGGGTATGACTGAATAGTCTACTTTAAACTTTTTAAATCGTCCAAAAAGGGCATTGACTGCTGCATACCAGGCTTGATGAGCGGCGGTGTGGGTAAACTGAAATGGTCCTGCCACATCTCCACAGGCAAAAATATTGGAAAAATTTGTTCTAAGATATTGGTCGGTTTTTATAGTACCATCTTCGTCAAGTTCTACACCCAACTCTTCTAAACCAAAACCTGAAACGTTGGCGGTGCGACCGGTTGCTACAAGAAGTTGATCAAATACGACACGTTTTTCAACCCCGTTATGGCTACAGATCAAAACTTTATCTGCTCCATCTTTGATAAATTCCTGCATTGAGTGGTTGGTTAATACATTGATTCCTTCAGAAATAAATTGCTCTAGAACCATCTGTGAAATTTCCGGGTCCTCCTTTTTCATAAGCCGGTTACCTCTTAAAACCATGGTGGTGTCGCAGCCGAGGCGGGCAAAAGTCTGGGTTAACTCGCAACCGATAGGACCAGCTCCTAGGACCAGCAACCGTTTTGGCTGCTGCCTTATTGCCCAAATGGTATCGGAGGTCAGAGGTTCCACACTCATAATGCCAGGTATTGATGGCATAGAAGGGCGTGCTCCAGTTGCTATGACAATATTTTTGCTGGAAATGGTTTTTCCGTTAACTTCAACATGGTAGGGGGAGGTGATGCGTGCTGCACCTTTTATACACTCAACTCCAAGCTCTGTGTATCGTTCTACTGAGTCGTGGGGCTCAACCTTTTTGATTACCCGTTGGACCCGCTCCATAACCTCCGCAAACTCAAATTTTACATCTGCCGAGCGGAATCCAAACTCTTTGGCTCTACGGGCATTGGATAGAAATTTTGCCGAACGGATTAGAGCTTTGGATGGGACACATCCGGTATTCAGGCAGTCACCACCCATTTTATGTTTTTCTATCAAGGTGACTTTGGCTTTAACAGCGGCACCAATATAGGTGGTGACCAACCCTGCTGCTCCGCCACCAATGGCGATTAGATTGCGGTCAAAAGTTTTAGGTCTAGGGTATTTTGCCAATATTTTTCTTGATTGCATCCACAGGACAGATTTTTTTGCCAGTAGTGGGAAGATTCCCAGAAGGGCAAAAGAACCAATCATCCCTGGAGAGAGAATGCCAGAAATGGACTCCAACTGTGCAACCTGTGTCCCAGCATTTATAAAGACAACTGTGCCAGCCAGCATGCCAATTTGACTGACAAGATAGAAGACTGGTGTCGAAATAGGGGTCAGGCCCATAACCAAATTGATAACAAAAAATGGAAAAGCCGGCACTAAACGTAAAGTGAAAAGGTATATGGGGCCATCTTTTTTCATGCCGTCATTTACAGCCTGTAATTTATCAGCAAATTTGGTTTGAATAAGGTCGCGTAGCAGGTAGCGTGAGGCTAAAAAAGCTAGCGTTGCACCAATTGTTGAGGCGAAGGATACGATAATCGTCCCGTAAAAAACTCCAAAGACTGCTCCTCCAGCAAGGGTCATTATTGCTGCTCCAGGAAGTGAGAGACCGGTGACTATTACATATGTGACAAAATAGACCAACACGGTTTTGCTTGGATTGCTCTCATAAAAACTGTAGATAGCTGCTTGTTGGGATTTTAAAAACTCCAGGGTTAGATAGTCGCCAAGATCAAACCAAAAAAAAGCGTAGATCAGTCCGGCAATTATTAGTAGCAGAAAGATTCTTTTACCATTCATGTTAAAAAAGCCTGTTGATTATTTGCCGTTTAGAGACCAATTGTAGTTAAGGTATCCTGTTATTGTAGCATTTTTTGTAATTTCTGGCCGGTATTTACGAATAAATTCCAGAGGGTTGCCAAAATCTTCAGAAAACCAGTCGAGTATTTTTGATGTACGAAGAGAGCTTTTACTCACCTCCAGGCCCTTATCTTGATTATTGAAAAACTGTTTTACCTGCTCGTCTAGCTGAGCATCCAAGTTAGCAGCACTATATGGCTCCCGGCGAAGATCCGGGCAGCTTAGTGATGCACAGACAATAGCCATATGGATACGTGGTTCTCCCATGCTACGGAGAATGTTGTGTTCAATTTCGTTTAGAGTGGTTTTTTTTTCGGAAATTGTTCCTGCAGTTTTTTTCCAAACCGGGTTAAACCAGCTCCCCACATCTTTTATACTTTTTACAGGCCAGTGATCCAAGACCATCTTAATAGCCAGGATATTATAGGCGTTTATATAGAATGCTATTTTTTCTTCATCGCTTGCTAACCGTTCCACAGGAAAATTTTCCAAGGTCTCTAGGCTTTTTATATAGTCTTGGTCTACCTTTATAGCTGTATAGTCCAGCCAAGCCAGAGTTACACCCTGTTTTCTTTGTTGGGTTATATGTTTATCAAGAATTGAGGCGTAGTGAGTCCAATCCGGCTCATCTGATCTTAGTAGAGGAGGGTAGAGCAAGCCAAAAGCCATAAGTATAATAAATATGTGTAATGGTCTATTTGACATTTTAATATACCGTTGATTCTAGTTGTAAAACAAGCCATGCAAGACTCATCAAGGTGGTTAACCATAATGATGAAAAGCAGTATTAGTATTTAGGAAAAAATAGACTAAACCAATCCTCTGTTTGTATCTACAAAACAAGATTTTCTGTTCTAACTTGTTTAGTCGGGCAAAGTTTGGGTTTCTTATAGATAGATGAAAAAAATGAAAATTGGCTTTCTGTTAAGTTTATGTGTAAGAATTTATAAATGCTTACAACTAATGGTTAGAGCAATACTGTTATGACTGTTATCTTTCTAGTGTTTGATGGTATTTACTCTTATTAGTAACAATCAGGTAGCTATAATGTTTCTATAGTACAGGAAACGTTTGTCGTTTGCTAATTGCAGAGGGTTGGGTGCGTTATCTTGGTGTGTGATGCACCGTATCATCGGTTGGTATTCTTGCCAATGGTCTTGATTCAAGAGTAGTTAATGTGATGGACCAAATTAGGAGTAGACATTCATGATCAAAAATCTACCATACTTGACCCAGAAGATATAGAACATGCAGGTTTTGTGGTTAAGGTTTATGACAACTACTAAGGATAGTCTGCCTGCTTTACCTTATGGCTGCAACTTTCCTATTGTACAACATGAAAATTTTTCCTCGTAAAGTGGGGCGGACCATATAATGATAATCACGTTCAATATCTGTTACTTGAGATTAAGAGGCAATTGCCAAAACCCAAGTAGGTCGGCTATATACTTTTTGAATTAAATATAAACTTTATATACAAACTACTCTGGAGAAAGTAATGACTGCCCAACGAATGCTATTTCTGATTATGGCCACCTTTATCTCGGTTGGAATTTGGCTGACCGGTATATCTGTTGCTCACTGGTTCTCTTTTGTTGCTCCTGCTGCACTTATTTTTGCAGGAGTCACCGGTATCTGTCCTGGATTAGTAGTTCTTAAAAAAATGGGTTTCAAATAGGTTTTAGACTATGCAATATAAATCCAGAACTGACCTAGATCTGGCATCTGAGACCCAACATTCTGGTAACAGATCACCTTCAGGGTTTCCTCTGATTAAACGTAGCCGTTTAGAGACTTTGCAGGCTAATCTTGGCTATCGTTGCAACCAAGCGTGTAGCCATTGCCATGTAGCGGCCTCTCCAAAACGTAGTGAAAGTATGGATTGGCAGACCATGGAGTGGCTGCTCCGTTTTGCTGCTCAGCATGATATCAAACTTTTTGATCTTACTGGTGGTGCACCAGAGATGAACGAATTTTTTCGGGATTTGGTTGTGGCTGCAAGAGAAATGGGAGTTGGGGTGATCGATCGCTGCAATTTGACTATTCTCTCAGAACCAGGTCAAGAGGATCTTGCTAGATTTTTAGCCAAGCAGCAGGTGGAGGTTGTTGCATCATTACCATGCTATCAAAAAGAGAATGTTGATAAACAGCGTGGCAGGGGAACATTTGAGGCTAGTATTGCTGGTCTAAAGTCTCTCAACGCTTTGGGGTATGGGGTTCCAGGCTCCGGTCTTTACCTTAATTTGGTCTATAACCCTGCTGGGCCAAGCCTCCCACCAAGTCAGGATAGTCTGGAGGCTGCTTATAAAACCCAGCTTAGCAGCGAGTTTGGCATCAAATTCAACCAGCTATTTGTTATGGTAAATATGCCCATTAGCCGTTTTGAAGAGCGAATAGCCGCTAATGGTCAGTTAGGTGAGTATAAAACTCTGCTTAAAAACTCTTTTAGTTCAGACAATCTAGATGGTGTGATGTGTCGTAGCCTGATATCTGTTGACTGGCGTGGTTATGTCTATGATTGTGACTTTAACCAAATGCTCGATATGCCTCTAAAACATGGCGATAGCGAGCGTCTCCATATCTCTGCATTAATGGCAAAAGATATATCTGGTAGTGCGATTCAGGTAGATGGACACTGTTTTGGCTGTACTGCTGGTCAAGGTAGTAGCTGTCAGGGGGCATTGGTTGCTTAACTAAAAAATAGTCATGGGATGGGGTCGGGAAGGGGGGGTGCCCCTTCCCAATGGGGTTTGGGGCAAAGCCCCAACAAGTCTAACTAACAACAATAGAGCGTTCTTGACGATTAACCCGGTAAAGAGCCAGTATAAGACAGCCCACAGCCCATACAACAGCTACTGCCAAGGCTTTCTGGTATTCATGGCTGGAAATAAGCTCAGCAGCAGGTTGATAGAGAGGCAGTCGGATAAGAAGTAGAGCGTGACTCACTGGGTTAACCGTTACCAGCCACTCTAACCATATTGGAGCTTGAGTTACTGGAAATAGTGCACCGGATAGCATCCATAATGGCAGAAGAAAAACCGACATAATTGCATGAAAACCGGCAGTGCTCTCCATATTCCAGGCGATGAGGAATCCTAAAGCAGTAAAACCAAGAGCAGCTATTGTTAATCCAAAAATCAACAATAAAACTCCGTCAACTCCCAGATCAATACCTAAAAACGGGATAGTTCCCATTAGTAGAAAAGCCTGTAACAGCCCTATTACCATCGCCCCAATAACCTTACCAAGAACAATAGCCATCCGAGGTACAGGAGCGACTAAAATTCCTTGTAGCAGACCCTGGTTTCGATCTTCAATTACAGTGATGGTAGAAAAAATACCGGAAAAAAGCACGACCATCAATAGGATGCCAGGGAAGAAATATTCAGTGTATGTAACCCCTGGCAGGCCGGGAGCTTGGAAAGATGCCCCAAAACCGCTACCGAGAAAAACCCAAAAAATCAGCGGCTGGGCAATGCTGCCAACCACACGGTGTCCTTGACGAAAAAAACGGACCAACTCCCGTTTTGCCATGGAGATAATTGCTCGTGTCATCACTCAACCTCCCCATTTTTTGCTGTTATATGGATAAAAAGATCTTCTAATGTTGGGCGTTTGATAGAGATTTCACAGAACTGCTCTCTATGGTTGGCAAGGAGGTCGTCAAGGGTTTTGCTATCAATACCCTCAACCCGCAACTCCCTCTGTCTAATCCAAACTTTTACCCCATCTCTATTAGCTAGTTTGCTATTAAGTGTTTCTGCCTGTTTATCATCAATGGTTTGGATGACCACCATCTCCCGACCCAGGCGGTTTTTCAACTCTTCTGGTGAGCCTACAGCCAGTAGACGTCCCTGGTGGAGAATACCAACCCGGTCAGCTCGTTCTGCCTCAGCAAAAATATGGCTGGTCATCAAGATTGTCATCTCCCGTTCTTCGCGCAACTTATCAACCATGTCGAGAAAATCCCGCCGCCCTCCAGGATCAAGGCCATTGGTCGGCTCATCCATAAGGAGGATTTTTGGTCGGTGTAGTAACGCCTTAACAAGCTCTACACGTCTAGCCATCCCCCCGGATAGTGTTCCAACAAGCTCTCCTAAACGGTCTTTGAGTCCGGTCCATGCCAGATCTTCATCTAGACGCTGCCTGAACAGTGATTGCTTCATACCATAAAGGTCGGCATGGATGGAAAAGTTCTCCATCAGGGTAAGATGTTTATCCAGTGCCGGATGTTGAAATACCACACCCATTAACTCACGAATTTTGTTCTGATGTTGGACAATATCCAGTCCATCCATTTTAATCTCACCTTGATTGGCAATGGATAGGCCGCTAAGAGCACGAAACAGGGTTGATTTGCCGCTGCCGTTAGGCCCGGTTAGTGTGAACAGGGTGTTTCTGGCAATTTCAAGATCCAGGTCAGCCAGTGCTTGCCGGTTATCCTGTTTACCAGCTTTATAAAAATAATTTAATTTTTTAATGGAGATCATTCGTAAGTTATCACTTTGATTTAACAGAAGATAAAGCCCTAAAAGTCAGGGTTAAAAAAAGAATACCGCCAACAACAGCCAAAATGCCGCCAAGCCCCATTATCCACATGGGGATTTTATCCGCCAGACTCTCCAACCCCTGGGCAGCTCCGGGAGTTTTACGTTGTACACCGTGACCACCAGACCAAGCCAGGCCAGTAATATGCAACAAAGAGCCACTACTATAGAGCATCAGTTGCCGGTTGGACCAGACTATAGATGGCCGTTTATAACCTAAACCTGGCAGAAGATGATAGGTAATGCCCATATAGGCCAGGGTAATACCAACTATGGAACCATGGTAGTGGGCTGGAATAGTAACGTTGACTGCATTGATCATAAACCCGATCCAGCCGCCGGCACCAAATAGAATCAGTGAATAGAGCAAGGCTAAACGTAGAGGACGGTTCTCTTCAGCAATTTTTTTGTTGCCCAATAAGGAGCGAAAAATAATGACTCCAACAATAAGTGGGGCTATGCCGCCACCGTAATACATCAAATCTGTAAATGCCAGTCTATGCTCAATGGTGTCGACACCATACAAACTGTGAATAACGGGCCCCAACAGTGCAGGAAAAGCCCCAATTATAAAGAGCAAAATTAGTAGACCAGTTCGGGCTACAGGTTTTCCTGTTATTGCAGTTGCCAACCATAACCAAGCGACCATCAACAGTTGGGTATGGGTAAATTGTAAAATATGGCCTGGCCCCCAGAAGAGGGTCTCATAATATAGTTCGGTTTTATCAGATGAAAGCTCTTCAGGAGTTGCAAAATAGGTCCATATCAAGGAGGCTATAGCGATGATGGCAATGGCCATTGCTGTTTTTACACCAAAACTCAAGAGCTGTTTTTTGTTGGGAGTAAAGCAGACCTGTAGAGCGACTATGGCAAACCCTAAACCAAAGAGTATTAAACCGCTAAAAAATGCCCAGTTGGCAAGAACAGGAACATAGTTGTTTAAATATGGCTCATCCTTACCCAAAAAAGGCGAGAAGGTGATTAGAACTGCTCCAAGTACAGCAAGCCACAAAGCGGTTTTTCCAATAGCAACAGTACTTTTTGGTGTGGTTAGAATAGCAAAAATTCCAGCAAAAGAGAGAAACCAGACCAGTACTGACAGATCGACATGGATAACCAGAGCAGTTTTAAATGAGCCAGCCCAGGGAATTAGATCGTGTATAATGGGAGTTCTTGCCAAGATTATCAAGATAACCACCAACCCAGAGCCAATTAGAGAGCTAAGCGCCAGAGTAAGCCATCCTGAGGCAAGCTGTTTATGGGGGCCTGTGGGGAAGTTGAACCGTAATAAATTGTCAGACATTGTTAAAGACCTTCTTAAAAAATGAGTTGTATCTACCGATTAATTTGGCTTATGTAGCAAACATGGATTTGGTTTTTAGTCTATCTTGAGATTTGTATAAAGTGTGCAGATCGATGTGGAAGCTGTGCACTTTTAAGTATATAACGAGGAGGCTACTTTTTTAAAAAAGTTAATAATATATTTTTGAGTCAGGTAGAGTTTAACTATCTCGGTTTGTAGTTACAATATTAAAAGTAATAAATAATTTTGTAATTAGGCTTTAAAAAAATTGTAAAATAATTATTAAGAAAATGTTAAGAAAAATTTTAGCAAATAATTTCAGAAAAATATATAGTTAAAACATCGATGTTTTCCAAAAAAAGTTTCAAAATTTAGGCAGACAAATGGTGTCAATAGCACGTTTTAGAATCTTTTGAGTTGACAGTGGAATGTTGAACGTGGTTATTTATTGAGATTGACATTGGTCAATTTGTACAGAATATAAAAGCACAAATTTTCATTACACCAAATAACGCAGATCAAACTATACCAGTCTGGAATTTTAAGGAGAGTAAATATGTCTCAATCAAGCACATCTCAACATGTACATCATTGGGAAGTTAGTTGGGCTCCCATGGTTGCGACCTTCGGGATTTTGTTTGCTCTGCCGCTGGCTTTTTCAGCCTATTTTGTTTACGAAAATACTCTGCTGACAGTAATATTTGCAGGTATAGGAACTCCAATGATGTTGGCTGGAATAGCCAAATGGGTTAGTGAAACCCTGCATGAAAAACCACTGATAGAGGGGATGTCACCTGTCGGACTACCCTATTTTATTGTCTCAGAAGTTTTTATCTTTCTGGGATTTTTTGTCAGTTACTGGGCGATGCGCCTTTCTGCTGGTAATGCATGGCCTCCTGAAGGCACACCAGAATTCAACACGCAACTACCGATTATCATGACAGTGATTCTGGTAGCTTCGAGTATTACCTACCACGTTGCCGAAGAGAAATATGAGCATAACGATTTTCCTGGTTTTAGAAAATGGTTGATTATCTCAATCGCCTTGGGTTTAATTTTCCTCGGCTGTACATTTTATGAATACAACCATCTACTGCATCAGGGTTTCGCTCCATCAACCAACGCATTCAGCAGTATTTTTTACTCAATAACCGGTTTTCATGCTTCTCATGTGATTGTTGGTCTGGGAGTGTTTATTGCCATTTTAATACCAGCTTTCTCCAACAAGGCTCATAAATCTCTAGTCTTCTGTGGCGGAGTTTATTGGCACTTTGTTGATGTAGTTTGGTTTTTTGTTGCCTCACAAGTATATTTCTGGTAGAGCAGGCAAAAAATAGAGTATGAGACATATTTTAGCTTTTTTCATTGGCACGATTTTCATTTTAGGAACAGTGCCGGTCGAGGCTAACTACTTTCGGCAAAGAGAGTCTGATGTTGACTCAAATGTGTTTCGTATACTTGAAAAGGATTTTATGGGTGTCCAGTTTGATCAGGACCTTGAGTTAATTGATCAAAATGGAGCACAGCTAAAAGTTGGTGACTTTGCCGGTAAGCCACTGGTTCTTGTATGGTCATATTATTCCTGTGATGGCAGTTGTTCGGCAGTTAATGCAGAGCTTAAACTTCTGTTGGAACAGGTAGACAGGCAGACAATTGGTGAAAACTACCGGGTTTTAACTCTCTCATTTGACAAAAATGATACAGTTGAAACCATTAAGGAGTTCCGAAGTTTTCTACAGTTGCCGCCAAAGTGGGAGAAAGCATGGACATTTGCGGTTCTTAAAGATCCGCAGAAGATAGAAGAGATGACAAAAAAGACCGGTTTCAAGTTTTTCTGGGCTCCTCAAGATAAAACTTTCTACCATCCTAATGTTTTTATCCTGCTATCTCCAGATGGAAGAATTACCCGATACATCTATGCCCTGACCAATAATGAGAAGGATATGGGGTTGGCTCTGTTAGAGGCAAGAAAGGGTGATTTTAAAGTAAATGAGGTGATAGACTTTGTAGTTGGGCTCTGTTACAGCTACAACTATAAAGAGGGGCGGTATACCTATAACATACCTCTGTACGTTGGACTTGGTGCACTTTTTATCGGACTTTCACTGTTGTTTAGTTCGGTTTTGCTTTTTAGGAAAAAGAAATTAAAGGAGGGAACGCAATAATGAAAAAGATGCTTACGGCTTTGACCTGGATTGGGTTGATTATGTCGTCCGCTATCGCAATGGCTTCTGATTCTGCCGGGGTTATAAAAGATCCAGCGGAGAGTTGGAAACACCTTTGGATGGAAGTGATGATTGACCTCTACATCATGGGCGGTATTTTCGGTGCACTTGCTATATACTGGTTGATTAAGTATAGAGCAAAAAGCCCGGATGCCGTAGGTAAGGGGCCAAAATTGACACGTTCACAACGTTGGGCCTGGGCTATAGTTCCCTGTGTGCTTTTTCTTGCTGATGACCTGTATCTGGGTGCTAGTGGTTGGTCGGCCTGGAATGTCTACCGGAATGTTCCCGAGAATGCCATGGAGGTTAAGGTTACTGGCAGAATGTGGAACTGGGAGTTTGAATATGAGGACGGCACAACATCCAGCTATGATGTTGATGGTGATGAGGGCGAAAAAGGAGACGGCTTGGTGGTTCCAGTTGGAACGCCAGTAGTGCTTCGCATGACCTCAGAGGATGTTGTACACTCCTTTGGCATAACCGAATACCGGGTTAAAGAGGATCTTATGCCCGGACGAATTACCTATATTTGGTTCTACCCCAAAAAAGAGGCAGAAAGCTGGGTAACATGCACTGAGTTTTGTGGTGCAAATCACTCTAGAATGTATGCACCAATCAAAGCAGTTCCAGCAGCAAAATATCAAGAATGGATAGCCAAACGTGCTAAGGAGGAGGCTGAAGGATGAGTAAGAAATCTGAAAAATTCAATTTAAGTGAATGGATTTTTACCACCGACCATAAGCGTATCGGTGTTATGTATCTCATTGGATCAATTGCCGCCTTTTCAGTAGCTGGAGTAATGGCGATATTGATTCGTATTGAACAGTCCAGCTTGGGACCAACCCTGGCTGCTGATGCCATGACCGCTGGCCAACAGTATAACCAATGGCTATATTTTCATGGTGCTGCCATGATTCTGGCCTTTCTTATTCCTGGCCTTACAGGATTTGCCGCCAACTATTTTCTGCCGCTAATGATCGGTGCTGCAGATGTGGCTTTTCCACGGATTAATGCTCTGAGTGTCTGGCTGTTCTGGGCCGGTATCATTGTTGCCCTGCTCGGTTTTGTTATTCCTGATGCTCCAGATATCATGTGGACCGGTTATCCGCCCTATTCAATATTGACAGGTGGTAATACGGCGTTCTATGTGTTTACAGTCCATCTTTTGGGGTTTGCCTCCATTTTGGGAGCGGTAAACTTTTTGGTAACTGTTATCTACATGCGTGCTCCTGGTATGGGTTGGAACCAGCTCAACATGTTTGTCTGGTCCACAGTTACAGCATTTGTCATCCAGTTGGTTTTTGTTCCTGTTCTCGCTGCTGCGGTTACCATGTTGCTGTTTGATAAGTATTTGGGAACCCACTTTTTTGATCCTTCGGCAGGTGGCGATGTTCTCCTTTATCAAAACCTCTTCTGGTTTTACTCCCATCCGGCAGTGTATGTGATCCTGCTTCCTGCCCTCGGCATTCTCTATGAGGTTGTTGCCACATTCAGTAAAAACCGTATCTTTAACTACAAAGCTGCTGTTTATGGTGGAATGTGGGGTGTGGTTTTGATTTCTGGTGAGGTTTGGGTTCACCATTTATATGTATCCGGCATGCCAGATTGGATTCGTATCGGACAGATGATCAGCACCCTGCTTATCTCCCTTCCGGTTGGTCTATTGGCGATATCCTTGTTTGGTACTCTGTACAAGGGAGCTATAACTTTTGAACTACCTATGAAGTATGCAGTATCCTGCCTGTTTTTATTCCTTATTGGTGGCTTGACCGGTATACCTCTTGCTATTACTGCTCTTGATCTGCATCTATCTGATACTTCGTTCATCCATGCTCATTTCCACTATATAATGGGTATTTTTGCAACCTTCTCAGTGTTTGCTGCAGTCTACTACTGGTTCCCAAAAATGACTGGTAAAATGTACAATGACAAGTGGGGAACCATTGGTTTCTGGCTGAATTTTATCGGTGTTAATGTCACATTTATGCCGCTTTTCAAAATCGGTGTTGATGGTATGCCTCGTCGTTACTGGAACTATGAGATGTTCCCGCAGTTTGAAACATGGCATTATATCGCTATGTTGGGAGCTTTGTTGGTAGCTTCAGGTATGATTATTACCATTCTTAACTGGATCATGAGTGCTATGAATGGTAAGAAGTCCGTTGACAACCCATGGAAATCAAAATCTTTGGAGTGGACTCATACGGTCAACCCTCCTGGACCTGGTAACTTTCTGAAAGATGTAAAAGTTGCTGATGATTGGACACCTTATGACTACGGAAAATAAGATACCGAAAAAAAAGTTATGGATTACTGCTGGTCTGTTGATGCTGTTGGCTATTTTGATCAACATCTCCATCTACTATAAGGTCAGCCGTTACGGTCCGTAACCAACGTTTGAATTAGCAGAAAATTCGTTCAATACTATTGCCCCTTCTCTTGCAGAGTACTACTCTTTGAGAGAAGGGGTTTTGCCATATTAGGTTGGCTTTACTCTAGAACTTCTTAAACAGCGTGTAGGCGACATGATCATTGGCTTTAGCTGTTGCTTATCTTGTTGTTATTAATCAGTTTCTTCTATCTGTCTCCATACTGCTCTTAAATTTTTTAGCGGATTTTTGGTTCTAAGCGTAATCTAGGAATTATTATTATCGCTATTATTAGCCGATGTTAACCAGCTCTTTTGGGCTAGACTTTAAAGTGATTTCTAATTGATGAGCAGTAAAACAAATAAAATATCAGTTAAACAGCTTATTATTGTCAATATCTTGATATTAATAGGGCTGTTCAGTTGCTTTAAACTGTGGCAACACTATTTTGCCAGCCCTAAAATTCCTAAAGAGTTGCGTGGTATTGTCCTGCCTGAACCAATTTCTTTAAAACCATTTCGGTTGGTTGACCATTTTAGTAAACCATTCAACATGGAACGCCTCCAGGGAAGTTGGAGTTTTGTTTTTTTCGGCTATACACAGTGCCCTGATGTCTGCCCTATTTCCATGGGTCTATTGGCAGATACATTTGAACGTTTGAGTAAAGTTCCTGGTGTTTTAGATAATACTCAAGCCGTATTCATATCTGTCGACCCAGGACGGGACACTCCAGAGTTGCTAAAATCATATGTACCTTACTATAACCCTGAATTTCTTGGTGTTACAGGCACAGCTGAGCAGTTGCGTGCTTTTGCCAAACAGATGTTAGCTAGTTATGTCATCTCTTCAAAAGTAGATGAGGATGGCGACTACACTGTGGCTCATACTTCAGCATTTTTTCTTGTTGACCCTAAAGGGCAACTTTTTGCTATATTTCAATCCCAGTTTCATGACCCGGAAAAAATGGCAGAATATTTTATTAGTATAAGAACTAATTATGAAAAGTAGATGGTTTCTTCTATGTTGTATGTAAGTGCTGTCGAAAAAGTTATTTATAGGTTTATACAAACAAAATCATAGTGTATTAGCCAAAAGCCAAATTAGAAATGGGGGCATCAAAACTCCAAAGCCATGCATCAAACTTTGTTTTAACCAATATTGATGTAACATAAATAGAGATCCTTGCGGTTCTGAAATATAGTTTAAATTTCTACAAATTGCATAAATTTCTTAAATATTTCCAAGTTTTAGTATATATTGTACCAGATGGGCTGCTTTATAGAAAAAATAGGATAAAAAAATTAGTTTGAGTCAGGTATTGTTCTGTGCAGTAGTTACCAGTTATGAAGTATAAATTTTTATAGAAATTTTAAGTTTTGCAATGCATAACTTTTTATTATTGCTGGCATTTTATTGACTATCTTGTTTGTTTGACTATGTTGGCTTTGTTAAGTTCACGCACGTCGGCTGGGGTCTGAAAACAGAAATTAGGAATTGCAAAAATGAAAAACATGACATGGACACCTTATGTTGAATTGATGAAACTGAAGATAGGCGGCATGATTGCTCTGACCGCAGTTGTCTCTTATTTATCAATGATGGAGAGTTTCGACGTTGTTCATCTCATTGTTCTTATTACTATTATGCTGCTGGGTGCTTCTAGTTCTGCCGTTTTCAACCACTGGTACGACCGAGATATTGATCAGAAGATGGAGAGGACTGCAAACCGCCCGTTAGCTACAGCACAGATTAACCCTGACCATGCTCTGTGGATGGCAAAAGGGTTGTTGGTTGCTGGAGTAGGGCTTGGAATCTGGTTTTTCAACCCAATGGTTGGATTGCACCTATTTTTAGGGGCTTTTTTTTATGGCATCGTCTATACCGTTTGGTTGAAGCGGCGAACATGGCTGAATATTGTTCTCGGTGGTCTTGCTGGAAGTTTTGCTGTGATGGCTGGTGCTGCATCAGTCAACCCAGACATGTACGTTCTACCGCTACTTTTAGCCCTGGTACTGTTTTTCTGGACTCCGTCACATTTTTGGAGTCTTGCTATACATCTAAAGAAAGAGTACCAGAAAGTTGGTGTCCCCATGTTGCCGGTGGTTGTTGGTGATAAAAAAGCTGCCCAATATATCTTCATCAATACAATTTTACTGGTAGCTTCATCAATGCTCCCATGGGTATTTGACAAGTTGGGTCTCATCTATCTTAGCGGTGCCTTATTGGCTGGCGGTCTTTTTCTATTTGGCAATGTACAACTATTAAAAAATCCTACTTGTGAAAATGGCTGGAAAAACTTTACCGGCTCCATGCGTTATCTTGGCATTCTATTTATTGCCATCGTAATAGATAAAAATTTCTATTAGAATCAGACCTATAAATTACCGTAATTACGCCTGTCAGGTGAATCAATTAACGGTTTATAGAGAGTCCAGGTCTATACTGTTACCACTTTCAGAATCAGTAAGCTTTGATATATGTAGTAGAATTAGTCGGTTTTCTTTTTTTGGGAAATTTGTTGAGACAATTGAAATTTTACAAGCTCCATAAGAGATTCTATTAAAATCACAATACATTTATTTCCATGTTTAACCATAGATTCTGCAGTTATTCGTACATCACTGGTGCAACCTCTTGACTCACATGGTAAATCAGAAAAAATCTCCTCACCAACAAGGTGACTTCGATTTTTCCTGATTCACAGACAAACCAATATCTCATGCTATTAATGCACCCCCAAATGCTGAATCTAGGTTAACAGTTTTTCAGTAGCTAAATAATCTACTATTTAACTCTATTCTGTTAACAAATAATTTTAATATTGATACAGGTAGTGTAGACTTAGGTAACACTGAACTACTAAGCAGCAATGTTTAATCAACTAAATATTGGGGGTATTTGCGTTGAAGTTGTTTGTATTTTTTTTTCTCAGCAACACCATTCTAAAATCTCTTCCCATAACTGCTGCTCAACAAAAAATTGTTGAGAGCTTATGAATCCAATTTCCAAATTTACCAACAACCGGGTTGTTACTGATGCCGGAGTATTCTTGTTCCTGCTAACGCTGTTGGTTGTTGGTCAGTGGTCAAGTGTATTTGAGAGGTGGGAGCTAGGGGCTTACGATTTGAGTTTGCGCTGGCGTATGGAAAAACCAGCCAATAGCGACAAAGTTGTGCAGATTCTAGCCAATGAAGAGGACCTTAACCAACTTGGCTGGCCTCTATCCGACCAGGTTTTAGCCAAGGTTTTAAATAAGCTTCATGTTGCAGCACCAAGAGTTATCGGGTTGGATTTTTACCGTGAGCAGCCCCGCCCTCCTGGACATGAAGAGTTGGTAGCTGCTTTTAAAAATGTCCCGGAAACTATAGCTGTTTTTAAATTTGGCGGCTCAAAAGCAAAAATGGTTCCACCTCCACCAGTTCTGGATGGTTTAGAGAGAAGCGGTTTTGCCGACTGGTTGGTTGATAGTGATGGGGTTGTCCGTCAGGGGCTTTTATATTTGAGCCGTGATGGTAGAGTCAGCTCCTCCCTTGCCCTACGTTTAGGGCTTGAATATCTGGCGGCAGATGGGATCACTGCCAAGCCCGACCCGGTCAACCCAAAATATTTACGCCTTGGTAAAACCACCCTGCGACCTCTAGGTGCAAAAGATGGTGGATATGCTGGCTCCAATAGCGGTGGATACCGTTTTCTTCTCGATTTTAGAGGAGGGGAGAACCCCTTTCAGGTATACTCATTCCTTGATCTGCTAGAGGGACGAGTCCCTGCAGAGAAGATAGAAGACCGGATAGTTATTCTTGGCCCTGGTGCAGATAGCGTTAAAGATCAGTTCCTATCCCCGTTCAGCCTGGGTGGAAGTAGTGAAAATGCTTTCATGTTTGGCCCGGTTCTCCATGCCCATGCAGTTAACCAGTTATTGCGTATTGCAGAGGGTGGCAGTGCCCAGATAATAACTATAAATGAGTTTTTTGAGCTTCTGTGGCTTTCATGCTGGATAGTTATGGGGTTGATTATCGGTAGAACTCCATTTAATACGGTTACTTTTGCCTGGCGTACCAGTTTAGCCGGTGTTGGACCTCTATTGATCCAGATAATTCTAATCCATGGGAATATCTGGTTGCCATCTGCGGTGGCTACCCTGGGCTTTGTTCTAGCAGCAATTCTAGCTACAGCCATGGCATCACATGAAGAGCGTAAACAGCGACGAATGCTGAGGTTTTTGTTGGACAAATCTGTTTCACCAGCAGTAGCTGAAGAGATTTTGGCAAATAGAGAGCAGGTAGTTGGTGGTGGAAAAATTCGTACCCAAAAGCTCAGTGCTTCGGTTCTATTTACCGACCTGGTAAACTTCACTCCAGTAGCTGAGCGTATGGAGCCGGAGGTGTTAATGCTCTGGCTTAATGAATATATGGGGGCTATGGCTGGTAAAATCATGGTCAATGGAGGGGTGGTAGATAAATTTATTGGTGATGCTATAATGGCTCTCTTTGGTGTTCCTGTGGCAAGGGAGTCTGAGGAGGATATTGATCAGGATGTGGTTAATGCTGTCAGTTCTGCTATGGGCATGTGGGATATATTGGAACATGAGCTGATTCCGGCATGGAAAAAACGTGGCCTGCCTGAGATTTCAATGCGGGTTGGTATACACACAGGTATGTTGGTGGCTGGTGGTTTGGGACATGAGGAGAGAATGGACTATACTGTGCTTGGTGATACCGTCAACATTGCTGCCCGTTTGGAGAGTCTAAAGCCTGGGACTGAGTTTACAATTCAACCATCTATCTGTCGTATTCTTATCTCTGAGGCAGCTTGTGCCAGGTTGGGCGGTAAATTTGAGACTGCCCTGGTTGGAGATATGGTTTTAAAAGGGCGGTCAGAAACCATAGAGGTTCATCAGGTTTTAGGGGTTAGCAAACATAATGATTGATGGACTATTCCAACTATTCAATCGAAACCCACGATCTTGAGATTTGGCAGGTCAAAACATAATGTCTAGATAAACCGGAGTATTGTACCATAAGTGCCTGTCTAACTGCCAAAAAACAGGGTTATTTATTGAAAGCTGAACTCTTAAAAGTTTTTTGTTACAATACTTGAATGTTCAAGGTAAGTTATCTTCTAGATAATTTTAGAAATCAGCCCAGTATTATCTAGAGTTTCTACTGGGGGTTATTTGATGATGAGGTGTTATAAAATGTATAAACAGATCTGTTATACACTTTTGCTATTTACAGTTTTAATAGCTTCGCCAGTTTCAGGTTGGAGTGAATCTAACAGTTTTAAACCAGAAGGTGTAGGAGCACCAGTACGACTTGTTGGAGGCGGTACCAGGGGTATTTCAATCAAGCCGGATAAAGAGGTTAGATCGCTAATTCGTGCCTCTGATGGTTTCGCTTATCTGGGAGAGGACATGACTATCAAACAGGCAAGACGGGCCGCAGAGCTTGATGCTAAACGGGCAGTTTTGGAGGGGGTCTCAACATATATTGAGTCCAAAAGTCAGGTAACTGACGGTATGTTGGATTTTGATGTTATAAAGTCTGAAGCTGGCGGTGAAGTTTCAGTTCTTGAGCATAAAGATTATGGCCTGGAGAACGGGCGCTATCACTATTGGATCAAAGCTGAAGTTAAATATGGCATGAAACCAAAAAAGGTTGTAGCGGCAGCAAGTAGCAACAGCTCTCTCTGGAGTAGTTCCAATGCTCCTTTAACAGTAAGGGTATGGAGCGACCATAAAGTTTTTAAGGATGGAGATATGATGGTCCTGTTTTTGGAAGGAAACCGGGACTTTTATGCTCGTGTAGTAGATTATATGTCTGATGGTAGTATTGTTCAGCTTTTGCCCAATACCCACCGCCAGGATAATTTTTTCAAAGGTGGCATGGTGCATAAAATTCCTGATTATGACAAAGGCGACCAGTTTGAGATGGAGATAGGGCCTCCATATGGCACCGACCGGATTGTGGTCTATGCTAGTAACTCCCCATTGGGCTCAGTTCCAACCGATGATATTGGAAATGGAATGAGGCTATATCAGGGGACTCAGGAGCAGATGTCGAAAAAAAGTCGCGGCGTATCAATTAAAGCTGCTAAAGGTGGTGGCAAAGCCGTGGATGAAAATGTTGAATTTATTGAGACTGTTTGGGAGATTGACACTACTGAAAAATAGTAGTGTTAATTGGTATCTACTTGCAGTGAGGTGGAGAATATGAATTTTATAAAATGGCAGCAAAAGAGTCTGTTTGTGTTGATTTTTCTAACTGGTTCCTGGTTGTCTGGCTGTGCTAGCGATTCCAATATTGGGGTTGGTGTTATGGATAACGCAGTGCAGCAGTATGCCCAGGGAATGATGGCCATTGAAGATGGTAAGCTTGATCAAGCAGGAAAAAAGTTTGACCGGGCTTTAGCTCTGGTAAAAAAGTTCTCTCCGGCACTAGCAGGAAAAAGTTTGCTTGTTGCCCATGAGGCAGACAGACAGGAACAGGCCGACCATCGAGCTGTTGATGTTGCAAGGGCGATTGAGCTGTTAGACGCTGCCGAAGATAGTGCTGATGCTCCTCATGAACTTTTTATCTATCATGTTACGGCAATCAGGGTTCTCACCATTTTAAAGACCAAAAAATGGCTGCAAATGTCCACTGCCCATCATAAATTTGCTCTAGATATTGATGATCTTGATAGTGCAAAACTGCCGTACTATAAAAACCAGGTTGCTGCAGATTATTTTATGGCTGTAGCTAAATATAATAGCGATTTTAGAAAAGCAGAACCACTTCTGCAAAGTGTTGTCGGTAGTGTAAATGGCGGCAAGTGGATTAAAAAAGCCAATAAACTCTATGAAAAAATACATAAAATAGCTCGTGCTTCTTCATATCACACCATGAGTGGAGTTGCTCTTAAAATTGCAGTTCTTGATGAAGTATCCCGTGGAGACGTTGCCGCTTTGATGGTTAGCGAGCTCAAGTTGGATGCTCTTTTTGCTGGTCGTATCCGCAAGCGTTCCCAAGAAAAAGAGGCACAATTTACTCCTGCGGATGTTCTTGACCACCCTTTCCGTGAAGAGATTGCTACGGTTATGAAATGGAATATCCGTGGCCTTGCCCCAATATATGACAGTCAAACTCGTGCTGAGCTATTCAAGCCAAATGAAATTGTCAGTAGGAGAGATCTGGCTTTAATGTTAGAGGATGTGTTGGTACAGGTTACTGGTCAAGCAGATCTTGCTTCACAGTTTATAGGTCAGAAGTCACCTATTCCTGATGTTGCAGCAACTGTTGGCTGGTTTAATGCTGTGATGACAGTTACAACTCGTGGGTTGATGAAGTCTGAAGTTTCTGGCGAGTTCCGGCCTTCTGACCCGGTATCTGGGGCCGACCTGTTGTTGGCTATTATGACCCTCAGAACTGCTGTCAATGGAAACTAATGAACCGTTTTATATCAAAAAAGGATTGCATAATGGATAAAGTTAAACAAACTCCTCTAATATTTTTACTCTATATTTTAAGCATAAGCTTGGTTTTCGGCTCTGGATCTGCTTTGGCTTTTGATGGTTCTGTAACTGAAGAACAAGATATTTTCAAGTCTGGATATATTGAAGCTATAGGTGAATCTGAAGCTGGGCAGAGCCGTTATGCTGCTATTCGTGCAGCAACGGTTGTGGCACAGAGAAACTTGTTGGAAGAGATGAAAGGGGTTCGTGTTCAAGGTGAGACCACCATTGCTGACGGTATGTTGCAAAGTGATATAGTTAAAAACCAGGTTACTGGTTTTTTAAGGGGGGCAAGGCTTTGTGGTCGGACCTATCACCCCCAAGAGAGATATGGAGAGGTCTGTTTAAGGATCTATTTGAAAGGTCATGGTGGAATGTACTCCTCTCTATATAAGACTTTAAAAGATCAAAAAATAGTTACTACGGATGAAGAGGCACCAATTCCGGTAAAAGATGCTCATAATGTTATGGTAGATAGCGATTTTGATGGTGTTATAATCATGATGTCTGGGCTCTCATTCAAACCGGCTATTGTAAACCGTATTTTAAATAATAAAGGTGAGGTTATTTTTGATCCATCACGGGTTGTAAATGCTATTTTGATTGAGCGGGGAACCGGTGGTTTTACCAACCAGGAGGGCAAAGCCAAAGGGCTTCTGGCATCATGGAATGGATTGAGGCCATTGGTGATTAATGCTGTTGATACCAAGCAAGGCACCGATGCTGTTATTAGTGACTCTGATGCGGCAACCATGCTTTCTGCTGACCAGAAGAATAGTTTCTTGTCACAAGCAAAAGTAGTTTTTGTAATTAACTGATTTTAGGCAAAGATTCTGTATCATCAGCTTTTTTACCTGCTTATAAAAGTGTTGTATATAATGGAGAGGTCATGATCAGGCGGCTATTAAACATTTGGAGGGTCTCTAAAGTTTTAACGGTTTTTCTCTGCTCGTTAATAATTTTGGCAGGCTGTGTATCGGCATCCAAAAAAGGGGTGGTATCTTCCCAGCCGCTGACGACATCAGAAGAGAGTGCAAAAGAGTATGAAGAAAAATCTTCCTTTCCAAAAAATGTTGCCGTGTTGCCCTTTGCTAACCTGACCAAAAACTCAGAGGCCGGGCGGGCAGTCCGGCAGACTCTGTTCAACCATTTTGCTTCTAAAAATTATCTGTCCCTGCACACGCAAGAGGTGGATAGACGAATGGGGCTGGCAAACCTTGAAGCAACACAAAACATGGACCAGGACAAGATTAAACAGATAGCAGATGCCTTGAAGGTAGACGGGCTGATATTAGGCGAAGTTACCCATTATGATAAAGTTTTTGTAGGTGTTTATGCCCAGGTTGCTGTCGGTGTCAAGCTGCGCTTTGTCTCCAGGGACGGCATGCTGATCTGGGAAGGTGAGCAGGTGATGCGGAAGCATGAGGGGGGAATCTCCCTCAGTCCCATAGGTATTATTCTACAGGTGGTTGCTTCGGCTATGCATATCCAGGATATAAACCTTTTTCGTGCCTCTGATGAGCTTGGCCGGCAGATTGTTGCTAAAATTCCTGAACCAACAAGATTGGCAACTGGTTTGATGCAGAATATCAAACGGGTTGTCCACGACGGATTTGGCCGCCATCTCCGCTTTGGTGATGTACTGAATATCGCTATTGAAGGTACGCCAGGACAAAAGGGTTTTGCCAGGATTCAAGGCTTGCCTGTTGTTCCTCTAATTGAAGGTGAATCTGGTTTTTATAGCGGTGAGATGGTTGTCCCTGATGATGTGGATCTGGAGGCTGTTGTTGTTACCGGAATTCTAGAAGATGATCATGGTCAACGTGGAGAAAAAATAGCTACAACAGGTTATGTTTTTATCGATAATACACCTCCAAACCCAATAAAAGCCCTACAGATTGAGAGCCGTGATCAAAAGATAAACCTCTCTTGGCAGAGTCCCGGCGACAGGGATGTGGAAGGCTTTGAAGTTATGAGTGCAAGCACTGCACAAGGGCCGTTTGAAACTCTGCTAACTACTCGCGACAACCATTATGAGCAGAGTGGCTTGGAAAACTTTGTCTCTGTCTATTACAAGATATTTGCTGTTGATAAAGCAGGCAACAGAAGCCAGCCAGTTTTAGGTGAAGGACGGCCCCTACCTGATCCAAGGTTTTTATCTGCCGAACCACTACCGCAATTTATCCCGGATATTTTAAATGGTACTCATCTGTTAACCGCTGCTGGTGGACCATATCTGCTTCAGGGAAGGGTTGATATAACTCCATCTGCTGTGCTGTTGGTTGAGCCAGGCAGTGAGATTAAGTTAGCCGCATCCGGTTATTTCATGGTTCAAGGTGAATTGAAGATTTTTGGCTCTGCTGCAAAGCCGGTCAAGGTTGGAGGCCGGGATGGTATGGCCTTTGGTACATTTGTTAAGCTTGATGGAGAGAAGCCGGTTCTCATCCGTGGTCTGGAGTTGAATCAGGGGGGTATCCCCTTTGTTATCAGCCGTGGCAAACCATACATAGAGCAGGTGAAGGTTCTGCAAAGCAGTTATCACGCCTTTGAAATAAAGGGTAGTAGTCAGCCGGTCATTCGAGCATCGACTGTTAGCGGTGGTTTTGGCGGAGTGGCTATTATAACTGAACAGGCCCGTCCACAATTTGAGAAAAATATATTTAGCAATAATGGCCCGGTACATATCCAGTGTAACGCCCCTTATCTTATCAAAGCCCATGGTAATAGTTGGCAGAAGCCTGATATATCATCCAGAGCTGCTCTGTTAACCTCTAACGGTTGCACTATTGAATTGGAGTGATATGTGATTTTTAGATATTTTGCTCTTGGTTTGAGTTTTTTTGTCGCAGGTATGATTTTTCTGCTACCATTTTCTGCCCACAGCCAGGGTGGTGAAGTGGTTGAGTATGTCGGCAGTAACGGTGCTATAAACTGGACCAGTGGTATGGTCGTTGTGGAGAGTACCTCAGATGAGAGTGGCTCTCGTTATAAAGCTTGCCTGGCTTCCAAAGTTACAGCTCAAAGGAGTCTAGTCGAGGTAATTGGTCAAGTTCGGGTTGATTCTGAATCAACTGTCCAAGAGGGGGTGCTTACTCAAGATCTGATTCGTTCTACTGTCAGTGGAAAGTTAAGAGGTGGGCGGGTGCTGTCTAGAGTTGTAAATTCTGATGGGACCTGTACCGTTAAAATGTCTGTTGCTCTGGCAGGTCCATTGGCAAAGGCTATTTTTCAACAAAAGGCGATAAATAAAAAGACTGGTAAAAATCGGCAACACTCTTCTGTTGAAAATTTTGAAAAATCTATGGCTCTTGTAGAAAATGCCATAGAGCCACTTAAAAAAGAGATTGCTCAGCTCAAAGAGCGTATGGCGTTAATAGAGCAGATTTTAAACCATAAGCCAGATCTGGTAAAAAAGCTTGACCAGGAGCATGCAGTTGATCTCCCAACAGGTCTGGTTGTTGATGTTCGTGGTCGAAACTTTATTCCGTCAATGTCTCCAAAGTTAAGGGATGAGGGTGGTAGAGTTGTATTCCCGGTTGAGCCGGGTGGCTCCCAACTTCTCTCTCTGTTTATGAATGATCTATCTGTAGCACAAAATCATCCTAGAGTTGGGGGGCGTCCTCTGATCGTTAAAGCCTTAAATGCCTGGCAGGACTCCAGGACTGAAATTGTTTTGGATGTTGCATCAATCAAGAAAATAGCTGACCTGGTTAAGGGCAAAGGGGCTGGCAACTTTCCTCTTATTATAGTCTTAGATTGATTTTTTTACCTTTTAAACCAGAATGTTTTTAATTCATTAAATCTCCTGGTTAAAGCTATTGGCAAATGAAAAAAATGTTTACCAAATCACCATTAGCTAAAATAGTACAATGGCGGAAAGTTCTCTCTTTTGCCATCATTTTTTTGCTATGTATTTTTCCTCAACGAGAGAGTGAAGCCAAAAGAGTTTTGTTGGGAGTGGTAGAAAAGAAAGTAGGCACTGTCAGTATTGCCCGCGGTTGGAAAAAAATGCAGCCGGTTGTGGTTGGTGAGAAGCTCTATGTTGGGGACCGGGTCAAGACTGCAAAAAAGAGCCGTGTTCTGCTAAATTTTCATGATGGTGCTGATATAAAGCTTGGCGAGAACTCCAATTTACGTCTGAAAAAATCAATTCTTGAAAAGGGTAAAAAGCCCAGGAACGTCTCCGAACTTCTTGCAGGAGCTTTATGGGCATCGGTTGATCCCAAGAAGAAAAAAGCCATTTTTGTCATTGAGTCCCAAACCGCTGGAGTCAGTATTCGTGGCACTGAGTTGATGATTGTTGCCAACAAAGATGTCAGTACAATTTTTTTAAAAAGCGGTGCTCTGAGTGTGACGGGCGGCGATATTAATATTAAGTTGTCTGCCGGAGAGATGACTGCAAATTTTGGTAAACGCCGCTTGATAAAACCTGTGACTGTCACCGGACGTTCCGACCTTCAGGCGGTAGAGGATGGAATCAAGGATGCTACTTCATTGGACAGAGCATCTGTACTCAAGAAAAGAAAAAACTATACTGAGATATTAGCAAGATTTTATATAAACTATGCCAGTTATTTAGTTGATACCGGCTCTTATTATGATGCAATCACTGTTTTATTGATGGCACAATCCGCAACCAAAGAGAGCAATCAGCAGGCAGAGATATCTACCCTGATTGCCAATATTCACGCCCGTTTTCTAAGCTCTTTTGATGAAGCGGCATTTTATTATAAAGATGTCTTGAGCAACTATCCTGACAGTCCAAATTATGAGGTGTCCATGTTCCATTACGGGCTGCTTCTACAGACAAAAGGTGATAGTGCCGGGGCAAAAAAACTCTTTGACCGCTATCTCAAAGAGTTTCCAAACGGCAGGCACTCCCAAAATATAAAAGAGTATTTTTTTAAAGAGCAAAAATGAGCAATTTCTAGCTGAGAATATGGTAGTAACGCTGCATAAATATTCTTACTCCATCAGCATACAGAGAGGGGTTTTTATCTATATCAGACAGCAACTCGTCTTTGTCAACCGAACGTTGGTCAACAGCCTCTCCATCCATAAATTTAAACTCTCCGTCATACAGGCCAGCATATACCACAACATTGGAGCGTTTAAGCCAAGGTTCTCCAGTTTTTACCATTGCTTTAGACCCTAACCATGGATCGTGGTCGATCATACGGATAATAGCTTTTTTTTGCAGGTTTAGTTTAGATGATTGAGTAAGGTGGTGGTAGTGTAGATCATCATCAGCAATCACTACATGTTCAATGCCCACCTCTTCCATAATCTCCTTTTTGGCATTTTCATCAAAGGCCGAACGTGGTAAAGAGCGGTCATCTGTTATCACATGACCTCCAACAGCTTTATCCCACAAAAAAGGGTTCTCTTGTTTGTCTCCGCGCTGTACCATCCTGATTTTTCCTGAGCTGTTAAGGAGTATGACGTGGATTACCGGAACCGCAAGGTTGGCATCTCCATGGGTTCTAGAGTATTCCCTTATCTCTCTAAAAAGAGACGAGCGTTCTTCGGTTTTGATATAGAGGCCTTGGGGGTTGGTTGCGTGGAGTAGTTCAGCCATTTTGGTTTCCAATTTCTGTTGCTGTTTGCCAAAAAAACAGTAGCAGCTTTTTAGCTAATAAAAACCTGGTTAACCGCCAGATCTTTTAACATTCAAGCCATGTTTTTTTAGATAGTCAATTGCTGTTGCGATGTGGTCGCCTTGTAGTTCAATTACACCATCTTTTACCGTACCGCCAGAGCCGCAGATAGTTTTAAGCTTTTTAGCAAGTTTAATAAGAGATGAGCCGTCTAGAGCAAGGCCCTTTATAACTGTGACACCTTTACCTTTTCTGCCTTTGGTCTCACGGGAGACTCTAACAACACCATCACTTACAGTTGATGATTTCTGTTTACGGCATATGCAGTCATGGCTTGGGTTGCCACACTCAGGACACATTTTTCCCTGTTCAGTTGAGTAGACAACTCTATCAGTAGTTTTCCGGCTGTTCATTATATACCCAGGCTATATAGTTGGTATTGGTTGCTTTGGTGGTTTTTAGTACCGGACCAGAAACTCTGAGAAAAGAGTTTTGTCCAGTAGTTGATCTTGAACCTCAACTCGATCTACTGTAGCTGTCCTTGGCCCATGCCGGCACCAGGTTAGCATCTGCTCAATAGCATTTGACGGCCCCTGAAAAACCGCCTCTACCGATCCATCAGAACGGTTGCGAACCCAACCGGTTAAACCGAGTTTTTTTGCCATTTTTTCTGTAGAGCCTCGATACCACACCCCTTGTACTACTCCAAATATTTCTGCTCTTTTACAAATGATAGACTCATCTCTCACTTAAGGTTCTCCATATTTTAGAGTTAAGGCAGCATCCCAAGTTCACGAAGAAAACTTTTTATCTCCGACTCCTTATCCTGAAATAATCTAACCCGGTCCTCTACCTCATAGCTGTTTTTACCATCCATGTTCTGTATTGCATAGCTTAACGACTCTAACTCAGACTTTAATTTTTCAAGCTTTTTTATCCCCTCTGGAGTAAGGCTTTTAGCTTTATCTTTTAGTGATTCATCCATTGTTTTATCTACCTTTTTCATGTTTTAGATTTTTAAAAATATGCAACTAGCTACTGCCGAATCTCGGTTAATAGTAACTGGCTTAGTAGGGTTCTGTACTAAGTATGGTAGCAGACTTTATGAGCAGTTCTATCTCTTTGTTTTTAATTTGACTCTGCGTTAAAAACACAAATCTCTTATATCGATAGTTCTACTGTTCATCAGATTTGCTGTCCAGAATAGCGTAGCCTTATCAAATCTTATTGTCCTCTGCTTTGCATATTGAGTCACGGTTTCAGTTTATAGTAAAAAAAATTTATCAAGATTTATATGCTTTTTGGTAAGCATAAGTTAGACTGTCACTCTTTAGGCTTGAATCCGTAGCTACTTGGCTGATTGAAAAATATACTGTCTGTCTGGTTCTGTTATAACGGTTTTTAAAGTATTAATGTTAAGTCATTGTATTATAACTTGTTTTATGTGTAAAATAACGGATTACGGTAGGTTTTGTTTAGCAAAATTTATTTAGATTTTGGTGGTCTGTATAGAGTATGTTTGGCGTAATTTTTGGGTTTATCTCACTTATACTTGGAGTTTGGGGGCTTTCAGTCTGGTGGTGGCCGGCATTGGAGTTGGTGCAGGGTGTGGTTCCTCTTCTGGCTATTATCATTGGTTGCCTCTCTCTAGCCTCTGGGTTGTCTAGAGTACCGCTGCAGGAGGGCAGGGGGCTGTTGCTTCCTACCGGCCCTATGCTTAAAATAAGCCCATATTTTCTTAAAGAGGATTGGTGGGCTATCTGGTTGGGTTTGGGCTTGGTGGTCATTGACTTGCTTACCTTCAATGGTCATGACTCAATGCTCAAAGCTTTGGCTATAAATCCTGGTGGCCTGAAATGGCAGACACCAGCCGATCTTTTTAGCCATTTTGCTGCTAATGGGGCACTTTATCTCCGCCAGTTTGTGGTTTGGCTACTGCTTTTTGGCGTCTCTTGCCGGGTGATGGGGATCTCCTTCGGGCGGTTTGTTCCAAGTTTTCTTTTTCTCTACCTGCTCTCAATGATCATATTTTCAGTTAGCGGTTGGGAGAGTGCTGGCAGCTTTAACCTGGAACCACCTCTGGTAGCTCTGGTAACCGGCTTGGTTTTGACCAATACTTTTCGTCTGCCAGAGTGGATTTTTGCCGCTTGCCGGGTAGAGTATTATGTCAAGTTTGGTATTGTGCTTTTGGGAGCGACCTTTCCACTAACCCTGATATTAACCGCAGGTCCGGTAGCTATTTTTCAGGCTACTGTCATCTCTCTTCTTAGCTGCATGACTATATATTTCTCTGCCACAAGACTTTTTAATCTTGATCGTCGTCTAGCTGCGGTTCTCAGTGTTGGCGGCTCAGTCTGCGGAGTATCGGCATCAATGGCGATTGCTGCAGCAGTTGGGGCGAAAAAGGAGCATATTTATTCATCAGTAACCATGGTTGTGTTCTGGGCGTTGGTTATGATCCTGGTGCTACCGTTTGTCTCTCAAGCCATGGGGCTGTCACCTGGGGTTGCTGGAGCCTGGATTGGAACTTCAGAGTTTGCCGATGCTGCTGGATTTGCTGCTGCCAGTTCCTACGGTAAGATGGCTGGCAACGAAGAGGCTGCGATTAAATCGTTTACACTGATGAAGGTCATCGGCCGTGATCTTTGGATTGGTATATGGTCTCTGGTCTGGGCTTTTATTGCTACCACTGTATGGAATGCTCCGGCTGATGGTGCAAAAGTTGATTCCGGGGAGATCTGGAGAAGGTTCCCTAAATTTATTATCGGGTTTTTTGTCGCCTCTTTATTGGTGACCATCCTTACCAGTACTGTCTCTCCTGAGCAGTTTGAAAATACAGTTAAACCCAATCTTCTAGCCCCGATAGGGGCTTTTCGTGGCTGGGCTTTTATATTCTGCTTTTTATCTATTGGTCTGACAACAAGACTGAGAGAGTTGCAGTCGGTGACTATACAGTCATTTGCTGCTTTTTCCATCGGTGTGGCAATAAATGTATTCGCCGGGTACTGGCTATCGGTACATGTTTTTGGCGATTATTGGTCACAGATGTGATCGAAAGTTGTGAAAACTGTCAGCACTTTGTTGGTGGCCCTCTTGCTTTAGAAAAGGAGTTTCCTGGGTTGAATATCCTGTCCTCGGGCCTTGGTTCTGTAAGGGGTGATACTGGCTGGTGTCGTCTTAAGGATGTTTTTTTACTGCTAAATAACTGCTGCGAACTCTATTCCCAAGATTTAAATCGTCCCCTTATTTTAAAGCCGCTATAGGTTTAGCGGATTCTGTGAGTCTTATCGCTAACAGGAATTATAGGGTAGCTCTGGCGTTTCCACTCTTCAATTCCACCAATCAGTTCACAGGCCATAAAACCTCTGTCCAAGAATGTTTCAATAGCAATCTCAGTGCGGGGCCCTGAGCGACATACCAAAAAATATCTTTTTTGAGTGTCAAACTGGCTGGTATCAAAGTTGGCTAAAAAATAATCCTTGAACTGTCTTGTGTCTTGGCGGTTTGTTAGATTGTGCTCACAATGATATAGGGAAGATCCTGGGATTATTCCCTCTTCAAACTCTGTATTGGTGCGAATATCAAGAATGACAGTATCAGGTTGTGTTCGATGCATAATTTGTCTGAGCTGGCTTGCCGAAACCATCTCATTAAACAGAGCTGTGTCGATAATTTTTTTTGTTTCAGCTATTTCAAAGCAATCTTTGTATTTTAGGTCTTCCTTGTTTATATGGTTTTGCAGCCAGTTGAATAGAAATGATTCCAGTCCGGAAAGGTAGCTGTACTTACGAGTTTTAATTGCAACCTTTAGGGTTTGCAGGTGCTGAGTAAGGCTCTTATGTTGGGCAAAGTGCTCCAGCATATGTTGATAGTTGTTCTGACGCATCATATCCTCTTCTGCCTTGAAATGATGTTCTGTATACTTTTCAAGGCGAGGAAAAATGGTGTTGATTTGATCCCACTCATCATCAAAAGGTTCGCGATCTTTGAACCGTTCTGAAAGGCGGTTAAACTCTTCAATATAGAAGAATAGGCGTTTATGGTCGTTATTGAACTGTTCAACGCCAACATCTTGCAAAATAATTTTAGACATCTGGTCCCACGCTTTTAAAAATAGCTGTTATTCTCAACCACAATCTGACCTATCTTTATAGTACACCTGAAAAATCTCTCTGCTCTCTTTTATGCTGATAAATCCATTAAGCTAATAAATACCATAGATCTGGGTGGAGACCAAGATCTATGCTCGGCAGGCCTCTATTGTGTAGGCATGGACTACCAAGATAGTATGAGCAATCATATCTAGTTTTCTGTTTTCCAGTTTTAATTATGAATATTATGGTTACAGGCTTTTTTCTAGAACTTGCCGGCATACCTCTGGTGTTACATCATTATGCTCTCCAAGTCGAGTCATGTGGTGGTTCTCTAGCTGAGCGATTAAAGGAGAGATGATTTCTGCCCCCAGTTTGTAGTCGGCAAATCTGGTCTTAACCCCTAAAGATTCAAAAAACTGCCTTGTTTTCTCAATTGCCTGGTCCATGTTCTCATCATCACTTCCTTGGGTTATATTCCACACTCTTTCTGCATACTGTAGCAGTTTTTTTTGTTTGCTTTTTTTTCTCTGTTGCAACATTGAAGGTAGTATTATCGCCAGGGTCTGGGCATGGTCCAAGCCGTATAGAGCAGTTATCTCATGTCCCAACATATGGGTTGACCAATCTTGTGCAACTCCTGCTCCGATCAGGCCGTTTAGTGCAAGGGTTGCACACCACATAAAACTAGCTTGTGCTTCATAGTCTTGTGGATTTGCTAAAACTTTTGGTCCAATATCAATCAGCGTTAGTAAAAGACCTTCAGCAAAGCGGTCTTGCAGAGGGGAGTCAACCGGATAGGTTAAATATTGTTCCATTGTGTGAACAAAGGCATCAATAACACCGTTGGCAAGCTGTTGTTCTGGCAATGTAAAGCTTTTTGTCGGATCAAGTACAGAGAATTGGGGAAATAGCAGGCTATTTGAAAAGTGCAGCTTTGCTTTGTGTGATATCCTGGAGACAACACCTCCACTATTCATTTCTGATCCTGTTGCAGGAAGTGTTAGAACTGTGCCGTATGGAAGGGCTTTTTTGACGTTAGCACCGTGACGCAGCAAGATCTGCCAAGGGTCATCTTCACAGAGAGCTGCTGCCGCAACAAATTTGGTTCCATCCAGCACAGAGCCGCCGCCAACAGCAAGTAAAAAATCCAGATTTTCAGCTTTGACAACAGCAACAGCTTTCATCAAAGTATCAAAACTGGGATTTGGCTCAATCCCGCCAAAGAGATGGACTTCAAAACCACTCAAAGCCTTCTGGACTTCGGCTAAAGTTCCAGTACGGTTAGCACTTTGCCCCCCATAGAGAATTAAAACTTTAGCACCGGCAGGGACCAACTTGCCAAGCTCTGAACTACGGCCTTTGCCAAAAATAATTTTGGTCGGGTTGTGAAAATCAAAAGAGAGCATAGGTTTTAAACCTCTTCTTTGCATAAGGGGATGGTTAGACGAATTTAAGATTACTATATCTTAGTATGACCGAGACGTAAAAAAAGTCGATCTTTTTTTATGGTTGTAGCGTTATGGAATGATTGTCGGTAGAGAGCTACCGCTTATAATATTTGGCAAGCTCTCTCTCAAGACCAGAACGTAAAGTCTGTGTGAGAGTCTGTTTTAGAGGGTTATTGTTTTCATCTTTGAGAAAAAACAGGTTGTTGGTTTTGTTATCAACTGTCGAGACCAAAATACCGTGAATAAATACACTCTGACTCTCCATATATGCTATCATCACATGGAGTACGCCTATAAAGTCACAGGCTATAACATTTAAAGAGGTAAAGCTACTCGACCCTTTATGGTCAATATCTACAGTGACACAGCTCTTGGAATCTTCACCATCTTTTAAATCTATTGGTAGAGGTTGATAGTTCATGGTTAGCCAGCCTAAAGCCGCACCCTCCACAGTTGTCTGAATCTCTTTTAAAAGTAGTTTATCTCCAATTGTTGGTGTTGCCGGGGAGTGAACCCGGAAGATGCTAAGAGCTTTGCCATCCTCTGATGAGTATAAAAATGCCGATACAACTGAGATGCCAGCTCGTGCCAGAGTTGCTGATATTAGTGACCAGCTTTTCGGGTTGTAAGGAGCGTAAACCATTAGCTCCAGCAGATTAGAGTCTGCTACTGGTAAAAAAACAACTTTTACATTGTCGTTTTCATCCACGGATGCTGCCAACGCAGAGTGGACGAGAATTCTTCCTGGTGAGTAGCTGAATAGATAGTGGGTGTGAAACGACCCAATCCATTTTGATAAAGCCCGGCGTTTCAAGCTGCTCTTTTTTTTGTAACCTATAAGTTGCTCCATGGTCTCTTCTAGTTTGGTATACTCATCCTGAGTGAGAAAACCCCGGATAGACCCGTACTCAGAGAGCGTCTCTATGGTCTTCTGCATTTTATTTAAATTGCCATGGTCAGCTATATCTTCTGTATTTCGTCTGTTTCGGCTCTGGATCATCTTATCCATTAAATCGACGTACTGCTCTTCCAGACAATCTTCAGCAACATTTGTGTGCTTTTTGTTTTCCAACTCTTTATTGGAAATTTTATTGACTCGTTGAAATGCTTGGCTAAAAATCTTTATTGCTAGTGATGGGTCACGGTAGAAGCCTGCCATCAATACACGGCGGTCCAGCTTCATTATCCATGCACTTTTTTTTGCTCTGGCAGTTACCATTCTTGCCCCTGAACCAAACAGTCCGGTAACACCAAAAATCTCACCTTTTTTTAGAGTTTGCAGTCGGTTGTCTTTACCGTTTAGTTCATATACAAGTTCAATCTGTCCCTGTTGTACGATGTAGGCATCACTACTCAGGTCGCCCTGATTAAAAATAGTTTCGCCAGGTTTGAAATGTCGGCCAAGGGTTCTTGAGTTGCTTTTATGGTCAATTTTTGAGGATGGCAGGCTGAACATATATTATGTACTCAGATCAAAAGCTGGTATTAAGAATTTTCTCATGTCATAAAGGCAACAAGGTGGCCAAGCATTAGTAGTGAGCTACCAGTAACAACAGTTGCATAGATAAATATTACCACCTTTGGGAAGTTCATTTTATATCTCCTAAATAAAGATTTAATTTGACCTACTCCACTTCATCATCAATATCACTATCTACTGTTAGCTCTTGGGATAGATCATCTAAATTGACATATCCAAAAATTCCAAAATCAACACCGTTCTCTTCGTTAATCACAGTTTTCATTTTTGTCCCCCCGGTTATCTAGAAAAATAAATATTTACACGTTGTTGTTATATAAATAGCAATGGAGGGGCCAAAGCTTGTTGAGTTTTTTTTAAATTAATGTTTATAGGCTGTTAGGTGAAATTGGCGGTAGATTAAAAAATATCTGATTCAATTGGAAATCGAGCAGTTGATTATAATTTACGCAGAGTGAAGAAGTTTTTGACCAGTTTTTGTGCAGTTGTATTTTAATGCTACTGTCTATTTCTATCTGGATTTTAGAATTTTAAAACCATCCCTATAATTTTTCTTAGTAATCGTATTTATCTTGTTGGAATAGTTTGTTATACTAGCGGATTGTGTTCTTGTTTTTGGATGATGGTTTGATAAAGCAGATTTAAATTTTTTGGTTTTACGGAATAGCAATAGTGAACAAAATTGACTCTACAACTGATCTTCCTGCTTTGTACCACAGTATGTTGAGGATTCGCCGGGCTGAAGAGGCTATCGCCATGCGCTATCATGAGCAGGAGATGCGCTGTCCGGTCCATCTCTGTATAGGTGAGGAGGGAATTGCGGCAGGTGTCTGTGCCAATCTTGCAGTTGAGGATGTGGTATATGGCAACCATCGTTCTCATGGACACTATCTAGCCAAGGGCGGCAGCCTCAACACCATGATTGCAGAGATATACGGTAAAGCTGATGGCTGTTGTGGTGGTCGTGGCGGCTCTATGCACCTTATTGATAACAGTGCCGGGTTTGCTGCTGCGGTTCCTATTGTTGGTGGCACAGTCCCTCTGGCGGTTGGTGCGGGCTGGGCTTTTAAACTCAAACAGCAAAAAAATGTTTCAGTGGTCTTTTTTGGTGATGGCTGCTTTGAAGAGGGGGTGCTTCACGAGGCGATGAATTTTGCCGCCTTGAAAAAAATACCGGTTCTTTTTATCTGTGAAAATAATGGTATGTCGGTCTACACCTCCCTTGATCAACGCCAGCCAGGTCGTCCCATGACCGGAATTGCCAAGGCTCACGGTTTAGAGGTCTACTCTGGTGATGGTAATGATGTTCAAGAGGTGGCTCGTTTAACATCTGAAGCCGTGGCGAAGTCTCGTCGTGGTGATGGCCCACAATTTTTAGAATTTAGAACCTATAGATGGCTGGGTCATGTAGGGCATGAGGTTGATGATGATCTTGGTTACCGCCCAGATGAGAGCGTGGAGTTTCGTGAGGCACGCTGCCCTCTGAAAAAAGCTGGGGCTGAGTTGATAGAGAAGTTTGGCTGGGGTGATGATGACTTTGCCGCTCTTGAAAAAACAGTTAACCAGGAGGTGAAGGCAGCGTTTAAATTTAGTTCTGCCAGTCCCGACCCCAAGCCTGAAAGCCGGGGAGACTACTCCTATGCATAGTGATGAGAGTGGAAAAAATTCACAGAGCCGAGAAATAACCTACGGTCAAGCTATTCTAGAGGCACTGCACCAGACCATGGCTGTAGACCCTGCTGTTATGGTTATCGGTGAAGGGGTTGCTGATCCCAAATCTATTTTTAAAACTACCGACGGTCTTGTAGAGAAGTTCGGCCCTGACCGGGTGACTGAGATGCCTTTAGCTGAAAACGGTATGACCGGGGTCTGTATTGGTCTGGCTATGAGCGGTTTTCGCCCGGTTCTGGTCCATCAACGCATCGACTTTGCTCTTCTCTCAATGGATCAAATAATCAACAACGCTGCTAAACTTCACTATGTTTTTAACGGTCAGGTTACAGTGCCGTTGGTGGTGCGGATGTTGGTGGGCAGAGGCTGGGGGCAGGGGCCGCAACATGCCCAGAGTCTGCAAGCTCTATTTGCCCATATTCCCGGCCTTAAAGTCGTTATGCCGACAACACCTCACGATGTTAAGGGGATGTTGATTAGTGCTATTGAAGACAACAATCCGGTGATGTTTATTGAGCATAGATGGCTCTATAACCTAAAAGGCGATGTACCCAAAGAGCCGTACCGGGTTCCCCTTGATAGAGCAGTTGTTGCTAAATCTGGCAAGGATCTGACTGTCGCAACATATTCCCATATGACAATTGAAGCGATTGCTGCAGCCAGGGTGTTGGCAGAGTATGGTGTTGAGATTGAAGTTATCGATATGCGAGTTGCCCGGCCTATGGATATGGAGCCGGTTCTGACTTCGGTAAAAATAACCGGTAAGTTGCTGGTTTTAGATACAGGATGGGCCTCTTGTGGTGTCAGTGGAGAGATAGTAGCCAGAGTTGTTGAGTCGGCTTTTAAATATTTGTCAAAACCACCTCTACGGATAACTCTGCCCGACCATCCAGCACCAACCTCACAACACCTTACTGATGACTATTACCCTGATGCTGAAACGGTAGTTAACGCAGTTCTCTCTCTTCTTGATGATGGGGAAAAATTACCTGCCGAGGAGATCTGTCAGAGGGTGCGTAGAACCTCACTTAGGGATATTCCCAACCCGGCTTATGTCGGTCCTTTTTAACTTTCCCGGATATTTCAATGTTACAAAAAAACAGCACAAAAAAACTTCAAGCTGCACAACCGGCTGCTCAAAAGCCGTGGAAAGTACCATATCTGGATATGCGTCTGGGTTACTCTCAACAACGGGAGGCAATTCTAGCCCGTATTAATGATGTTTGCAGCGATGCCAGGTTTATTCTTCGCCAGGAGGTCGAGGAGTTTGAGCAGAGAGCGGCTAAATTTTTGGGAGTAAAATATGCCATCGGTGTTGGTAACGGCTCCGATGCCATCTATTTTGGTCTTAAGGCGGCTGGCATTGCTCCTGGTGATGAAGTTATTACTGTGGCTCACACTTTTGTCGCTACACTGGCGGCAATTGATCGCTGTGGAGCTACGCCGGTGCTTGTTGATATTGGGCCGGATTTTAATATGGACCCTGAGGAGGTAGCAAAAAAGATAACAACAAAAACCAGGGGTATTGTTCCGGTCCACCTTAATGGTCGCTGCTGTAACATGGAGCCGATCATGAAACTAGCTAAAGATAATGGTCTGGTTGTGGTGGAGGATGCTGCTCAGGGCTTTGGTGCAAAATTAAATGGGGTTAATGCCGGAGGCTTTGGTATTGCAGGTGCTTTTAGCTTTCACCCTATGAAGGTGTTGGCCTGTTTGGGTGACGGGGGATTGGTTACAACCAATGATGAAGAGGTTGCAAAACAGATTGCTCTGCTGCGTAATCACGGTCAGGAGAATAAAACCAATTTAAAGCAGTATGGTTACAACAGTCGCCTGGACAATCTGCAAGCAGCAATTTTGCTGGAGCGTTTAACCGGGTTGGAGACGGCTCTAGCCCGTCGTCGTGAGGTTGCAGGAGTGTACCATGAGGCTTTTAAAGATCTGGCAGGTCTGGTCTGCCCTCTGCCGCCGGATTCCGGTCCTTACCATGATATCTATAGCTCTTATGTTCTTTGCCACCAAGATCGTGACAGTTTAGCGGCTCATTTGCAGCAGAAGGGAGTTGAGGTGTTCAGTCACTGGTCACCACCTCTTCATCAGCAGTCGGGACTGAATTTAACTCCGGTTTCTCTACCAATGACCGAACAGCTCTCTGCCCAGGTTATCTCTCTGCCGGTATTTCCAGAGATTACCGACGAGCAGGTGGAGTATGTGATAGAGGCTGTTAGCGATTTTTGTGGTAGATAAAGTCTTTTAAATAAATAAGAGCATATAAATGGCAAAAATATTGATTACCGGTGCTGAAGGGTTTGTTGGTCTTAATTTAGCAAAAGCACTGCTTAAAGCTGGCTATCAAATCAAAGGGACCGATTTGGTCGAGCGGAAAAACTTCCCAGCCTCTCAGCAGTTTATTCAAGGCAACCTTAATGATAAGAGCTTTAGCGACTCTCTGCTTGATGATGTTGATGGAGTTATCCATTTAGCTGGTGTTAGCAGAGCAGGAGAAGGGCGGAGAGATCCCGTTGCCTGTGCCCAGGCAAATGTAATGGCTTCGGTAAATATCTGCCAGGGGATTTGTGGTCAACAGCGTAAGATGTGGCTGATTCTAGGCAGTACCAGAGAGGTTGATCAGTTACAAAAACAGGCCGCAGCAGAGTCGTTGAACGATTTTTATGCTATTAGCAAACAGGCCATGGAGGATATGGCAAGCAGCTTTGCTCAAGAGGGCTGTTTTCCGGTGCTGATCATGCGTCTATCTGATGTCTACGGTGTAGATAATGATCATCAGGGTAAACTGCTACCTAATTTTGTCAAGTTGGCAAAAGCTGGTGAGACCCTGGAGGTGCGGAACAATAGCATCCTATTTTATTACACCCATATTCTTGATGTAATAGATGCTTTTCTCGATGGCATAGCAAGCTTTGAAAACAATCCAGCACCGATAGAGATCCGGCGTATTTGGAGTGATGAAGGGATTTCGATTCAAGGATTGGCGGAGTTGGTTTGTAAAGCAACCAGCTCTGCATCAAAAATTTCTCTGTCAATTACTGATGATGGTCAGGAAAGCAACAGGAAAAAATTAACAAAGTCTGATACATCAGGTGGATTGTGGAGTTTTGAGCCGAAAATAGATTTGGCTGCTGGAATAAAATCCATGCTTTGAGGCCGGTAATTTTCCAGTAGTTATTGAAAAACAGATTAATTGTTATTTGGTTTTTACCGAAGAGGTAGTAGTAGGTAAATATTAACGATACTTAATGGCTGGCTATAAGTCTTTATTTTTGATGGAATAATAATAAAAATGGCAAAGATTAAGAAGTTTCTTTTTTTAGTTCCCAACACCAGATGGTTTGGTAAGCGGCACTGGAACTGGTTTACACCAGCAGTTGCACTGTTAGCTCCGGTTTTAGAGCGGCATGGTCTTGAGGTGGATATTATTGAAGCCAATATTGACAATCTAAGCCGGGATCAGGTCAAGGATCGGATCAGGGATTCTGGGACTGATGTGGTTGGCATTTCCAATATGTCTCTTGAGTATTGGCGGCAGGCCCACCTCTGTGCTGAGCTGGTAAAACAGGTTGATGGCAATATCACAACAATTATGGGTGGGGTTCACCCGACAACAATGCCAGAAAAGGTGATGGAGGATGTCAATATTGATTTTGTTGTTCTCTCTGAGGGTGAAGAGAGGCTACCTGATCTTTTGGCAGCTCTTGGTAGTGAAGAGCCAGATTTTTCTCAACTAAACGGGCTCTGTTACCGTCAAGATGGTGAGGTGATCATAAAGCATCCTGTAGGTTGGATACACGATCTGGATGCTTTGCCGTTTCCTGATTATAAGCGGTTTAACTGGAAGTCGGTGATGTTTTCTGAGCAGAAATCTGCTGTTGGACTAGGTTCTAAACGGTCGCCGGTTGGATTGGTGCTTTCCTCTAGAGGCTGCCGTCTTAAATGTAGTTTCTGTGCTGCACCTCTAGTCAGCGGCAGTGGAGTCCGTCTGCGTAGTGCTGAAAATGTTCTGGCTGAGATTGATATGCTGGTCAAAGAGTATGAGATCAAAGAGCTGATCTTTACCGATGATGAAATGTACGCAGACCGGGAACGTTGTATTCAAATTTTCAACGGGCTAAAAGAACGTAACTATGACCTTATTTGGAAAAACCTCAATCTGGCCTCTTGGAAGCTGGACCGTGAAATTCTTGAGTTGATGAAAGAGACCGGCTGTTATCAGATTATTATCTCTCCGGAGTCCGGCAGTGATAGGGTGTTGAAAAAAATTATTCATAAACCTGGTAATAAAAAACAGATTTTACAAGTTGCCCAGTGGTGCAAAGAGTTGGATATCGAGGTAAATGCTGATTTTGTTATCGGTTTTCCTGGTGAGACCTGGGACGAGATTCGAGAGACCATGGCTTTTGCCGAAAAGCTTGATGTTGATCAGGTGAAGTTTGCTATTGCTACACCTTTTCCCGGTACTGAACTATTTCAAACAGCCGTTGATGGTGGTTACCTGCCTGCTGATTTTAATTTTTACCGTGACGATACCTTGGGGTTTGCTGCCGGTTTTATTGAGACCGAACATTTCACAGTACGAGAGTTGCAAATAATCCGTTGTTATGAGTGGGACCGGATCAACTTTAAAACACCAGAAAAAATTGCCCGTTATGCCGCAATGAATATGATGACTGTTGAAGAGTTGGAAGAGTTCCGCTGTAACAGCCGGCGTAATGTCGGTCTCTATTTTCCTGATCAGGCTGAAGATGAACGTGAAGAGGGTGATCAGGTTATACGTGTCGGCGACAAAGTTTAACTCAATTTATTTATAAGCAAAAAGAGACTATCTATGCGAATTATGTTGATGACGCTACCAAGCGAAGGTGAGCCAAGAGACTACACTACTCCTGCCCACTTTTCTGTTGGTAAACTTAGATATATTCCGCTGGGTATTCTTGCTGTTGCTAGCGGTATTGATAAAAAACATGAAGTAAGGATCTTTGATAGCTCCAGCTTTAACCTCAGCATTGATCAAGCCATAAAAGAGATAAAAGAGTGGCAACCTGATGTCTTGGGTATGAACGCCTCAATCGGAACCGCCTACAGCATGAGCCGTATTCTTCGTGAAGTTCAAGGTCCAATAAAGGTAGTTGGCGGCCCCCACACCACCAACTTTGCCGAGCAGATTATCTCTCTTGGTGCCAAAGCTGTCTTTATACACGATGCCGATTTTAACTTTAATGAGTGGCTTGATGACGGTTGTCAGCCTGGAATATTTAACGGTTATGTTGACGAGCTTGACAGCTTGCCTATGCCTGCTCTAGAGCTACTCAACCTGGACGATTATTCTATCAAGCCGGAACAGAGCGGCAAGGTGTTGCTAAAAAACCAAGGTCTGCGTTTCCCGATGTATAGCTCAAAGGGGTGTCCTTTTCACTGTACATATTGTGATAACCAGCAGAAATCATTCCGTTTTAAAAGTCCTAAGCGGGTGGTGGACGAGATGGAGCTGTATCTGGACCACGGTGCTGAGTCCATCCATATGATGGATGACTGTTTTAATATCAAAGGTTCCAGGGTTCTAGAGATCTGTGCAGAGATAAAGCGGCGTAACCTGAAATTTGACTGGAGTGCTAGAGGTAGAGCAAAAATTAATGTCAAGACTGCCGAAGCCCTTAAAGAGGCCGGTTGTATGCGTCTCCATGTTGGGGTAGAGACTCTTGATCCTGGATTGTTGAAGTCGATAAACAAATCTACAACAATAGAGATTATGCAGGGCTTTTTTGATATTTGCCGGGAGGTAGGGATTCAGACTCTCGGTTATTTTATCATCGGCCTGCCTGGCGAGACTAGCGAATACCGGAAGAGGCTTCCTGAGCTTATTAGAAAAATGGGGATAGATATTCCATTTTTCAACATTCTGTTTCCTCTGCCCCACTCAGAACTTTATGATGACTTTGTTGCCAATGGGGTTTTTCCTAATGATTTTTGGAAAGATTATGCCCTAAATCCAACTCCAGATTTTCAACCCCCTGCATACGCTGAACCGGAGCTTCATCAAGAACTTCTTGATACGGCTGAGTGGTATGTTAAAGAGTTTTTTGATGATAAATAGGTTGGGAATTTAATGCTAAAATTTGATTTTTGTCGCCATGCTGCCGCCCATGAAGATTTGCAAAGGTTTATCAATAGAAGTTGGAACCCAGAAAATGTTGCTAAACGGAGCGATGAAAAAACTGCTTTTCTAAATAGTTTGCAGTTAGCATCGAAACAGCGGCAGGTTGTGGTTTTTATAGCTGTGCATCAAGGCAACTTTCCCAGTATTGAGTTTATTGCCCACGGTTTTAAAGCTGATGAAAACCTCTCAATCCACGGTATATATATCAACTCTCCACCTCCTGAAAATCTTTATTCTACCGATTTTTTTTGTAAGGGATCGTTAGCAGTTTTTTATGATTTGATCAGCTCATTACCTGGGATTACAGTCTATCTACAGAGCCATGCAAAATGGATTTTTCTCAATCCTCTTCTGCGTCAAAGCAACCCAAAACTGACAATATATAATGAAGTATATGATTGGATGGAGCCTTTGGTTGGCGAAAACCAGGAGTTTTTTGATAAAGAGGGGCTTTTCTCAATATTGGAGATGGAGTGGATAAAAGACGGCGAAGAGTATGTGCGCAATAATAGTGACGGCTATCTATATAAAGGTGGCGGCTCCTGGATGGATGGAGTTTTAAAAAGAGCCATATCTCCTTCGTTGCACATGCTGCCTTGCAACCCAAAAGCGTGGAATTTGCCACCCGCAGGCAAAACAGATATAGATGATTCGATAAGATTGGTTTACACAGGCCAGATAAAAGCGAGCAGTGATCGCCGGGAACTTTTAGGCCACATGAACTTTCTACCGATGATTGACGATCTATCCCGGCAAGGGGTAAGTGTGACAATCTATATTCCAACCCACTTTAGTGAGGATCAGGCTAAAAGCACATTTTGTGAATACTATAATCTTGCCGAGAAGAGTCCACTGTTTGAGATAAAAATGGGTGTTGTCCAGCCTGCACTCTTTAAAAAGCTCCATGGAGCTTTTACGTTTGGCCTGATGATTAACTATTTAGATGCAGACAACAAGGTAGGTATTGAACATTTCCATGAGGCGGTTTCCAGTAAGATCTTTACCTATCTGGCTTCTGGTCTGCCGGTGCTCATTGGTGAAGAGTATAGATTCATGGCTAAACTTATCACCACGGAGGGGGTAGGGGTGGTTATATCTAGAGAGCAGCTCAATAATTTAGATGCGGCCCTGGCAGATGTGGATTACCAGCAGCTTTTGGTTAATGTAGAACGTTTTCAGAAAAAATATAATATTGAGGCTTTTTTACCTAAGCTAAAAGAGTTTATGGGCTTATAATCTAGGCTGGTATATGTGGTTTTACCCATGTGCATTGAGTTGACTTTAGCTGCTCATGGCTCCAATCGTTATTGCTGATAGTGTTGCTAGCAACCATCTCCTGGTATATGGCAAATCCGGTTTTAACTGTTTTTGAACATTTTTGAACTGGGTATCTGTCCAAAATATCCAAAGCAGCTTGATAGAGTGCTAAAGCATTCTCCGGTTCGGAAATTTGATTCATAATAGCCCGTTTAGAGTCGTTATAGTTGTTGATGGATAACCGCTCTTCCAGGTTTTCGTGGTCTGGTAGTAGATCAACTTTATTAGAGACTATATCAGCTAACTGTTCAATAATCTCCACCCTGGTAACTTCTTCACTGCTTACAGCCAACTCCTCAATCATCTCCCTTATTGCCGGAAACAGGCCGACCATTTGCACCCAAAAACTAAAACGTCTAGCTTTTCTTATATCATCAGATGAAAAATCATTATTAGAGAGAACCTGATAGGGGGGATCCTCAGTATGGACAATGCCCAACTTCTCTTTTTGATACCAAAATGGCGAGCCGGGAAGAACATATAAAGGGTATATTTTTACTTTCTCAGGTGCCATTGATAGAGCAAACTCAACAGCATCTCGGAATGTCTCATAACTATCCCCAGGCATGCCATAGATCAGGTCAAGCCAAATACGGGCTTTTGTATCAATCTTCCTTAGCAGTTTTAACTTTTTTATAAACGTATCTTTGTCGGCTTTTCTTCCCATTAAATCTAGAGCTGAAACGGTTGATGACTGTATGCCAAACTCATAACTGTGTTCTAGAATCGGACCTAAAAGTGGGATGTTGTTTTCTGTCAGGCAGTTAATATCCAACTCAAAATAGGTGGGAATTTTAAGTGGTGCATCTAAAATCCGTTTGAGGATAGCTTCGCCTCGTTTTCTGTTGTAGAAGATAAAGGCATCACAAAAGCAGACAAAGCAGACACTATCATTGCTATATATTAAATCAATATCAGCCAGGCTCTGCTCAAGGGGTACATAGTTTAAAGAGCGGCTTTTTCTGCCCCAAATACAGAAACCACATTCATGAGGACAGCCTCGAAAGGTTTCTATAAATACATTGTGTTTTTTACCAGGTTGAAGATTTATAATGTTGCTGGCAAACGGAGAAGGAATTTTACCCAGATCTTCCGCAGGAAGAGTACCTGGGCTTAATTGAAAATTTCCGTTTTCATCAATATAGGCAATGCCGGGAATCGCCGGGTATTGGCTGGAATCAAGACCGCACTCCAGCACTCTCTTGAGACGTGTCTCACCACTACCGCATATAATTAGGGAGACATATGGGTTTTTGCCAAGCATCTCTTCAGGGTTATATGATACTTGTGGGCCGCCCCAGATTATTGGTAGCTCTGCTAAGTTGTTGCGTAAGATCTGGCTGATTTTTACGCTGTGGTCATAGTTCCATATGTAGACAGAAAAACCGACAATATCAGGTTTATGTTGCAAAATGGTAGTAGCTACATCTTCTGGAGAGTGAAAGTTTGGCAGATCTACTATAACTGTATTGTAACGTGACTCAAGACCAGCATCAGAACTTATTGCACTTTTTAGAATGGCTGGGGCCAAGGAGTGCTGAAGAACTGAATCATCACCTGATGGAAACAGACCTGAAGGGTAGACACTAACTAGAACAAAGTTAAGTTTGCTGCGGCTATAAGAGTTGTTTTGCAGTTCAGCAGAAGTCATTTTTTAACCGATTGTTTTTGTAGCATAAATACAAAACTTCCATGCAAGTTTATCTGATTTTTTTAGTCTGAGAAATGGTAACCACTCATAATCGTGGAAGTTTAGCCTAACATACCGATTTTTGCTATGTTATTTCCGCATGTTTTTAAAAGTGTTAAACCAACAAAAATTTGTCTGCTATTTGGAATATGGAGACTATTTTTATAAATTTTTGTTCTCCTATTCTACTTTTAATGCATTTTTTCTAAAACAATAAACTATCTACAAAAATGGCTTGACATAGATTGCAAAACAAATTTGTTTTTGATTGTAAATTGCTAATATTACACTCTTTATAGAAGTTGTTTTATGAGTTGAAAAAGCAGAATAGCAGAATGTAGATGGTAGAGTCTAACTTTTGATAAATCATGGAAATAACCACTCATCTACTTTGTGAAATTTAGTAGGCATAGAAGCTGCATAATAGCCATTACCTGATGTTGCTAGAACAAATATATAGAACTTTTATCAGGGTAAAATCAGTTATAAGGCTGGAGATGTCATGCAAGATCAAATTCAACTATTCGCTAATAAAAACAAGATATCTAGAGATGAGCTTAAAAACCAGATCTGGAAAAAATTTCAGCAACTGCTGAGTGACAATGATACCGCAAATATGGATGCCATAGTCTCTCTTGGTTTGATTGATTCAGTGACACTTGGGGAAAAACTTGTAGAGATGTTTAGCAATCTCTGCTCAAGACCAAACTGTCCAAAAAATAGTGTACCAGCAGAGTCGCGTATCCATTTTGTGGTCACAGAAGAGCAGAGAAACCCATCCCAATCGCACCACATTCACCAAGCCATGCTTTTGTTTAAGTATATGAAAAAACGTCAGCTAGAACTCTCTGTTGAGCATCTTGACTTTTTGAAAAAACGCCAAGAGGCATTTCTTGAAAATGGCTGTTTAGATTTTTTTAAAGATTCCATGCTTATTTTCTCTCCTACTGACTCTGTAGTACAGAAAATCTACCGCTCCTACTGGGAGAGAAATTGGGATGATGGTATCAGGCTTGTGCATAGCATGACTGGTATTAAGCCTAATGAGTTGGCCATTGGCGAGTTGAGCAGTATTGAAGATGAAATGAAGGGAAACTCTCTCTCTGCGAAAATCAAACACAGACTACAAGAGACATTCCGCACATCGAAAAAGAAGGGAATCAATCCGGACCAGCAGATGAATGTAGTCTGCAATGAAGTTGTTAAATTTCTCTACGCCTAGTTTGAAAGCTTAAAATTGGGTGGCTTGCTAGCCCCCCAATTTTAAAGGCAGGTTGTTTAAAATACTGCCGGGTCAACATCATGGTCTAGCTCGATATCTGCTCCAGCATCATCTGTGGCTACCCAATTTGTATCATCCGCATCTGGTGCATCATCATCTTCTGTATTACCGCCTGAAACATAAAAATCATTGATATTTACATTCTCGTTGATCTCTCCATCGCTATTCATAACGGTGGCATCAGCGTCATCGTTATCAAATTGCTGGCTTGAATCCTCTTGAACCTCAACAATAATACCGCTGCCGCTCATGAAGGCATCCATTACTCCGCCATCTGATGTGTGGTTACTGTTGCTGGAGTTAATGGAGTCTGAGAGAGATGTGGTTTCATCTACAAGCCCAGATTGCTCTTCTTGTAGAAGAGCCTGTTGGGTGACTTGTACCTGGATACCGTCCCCTTCTGTAAAGGCAGACAATATATCAGCAGTTGCATCAGCCCCGGCCTCAATCTCCAGCCCTGTATCGACCAAGACATTTTCAGTATCTTCTGCAGTGGCAATATCGTTATCTAGAGCAATAGGGTCAATTACCTCTTGGTTGACAGCATCTTGAATGTCAATGTTACCACCTTTATAAGAGAGGGTTTCGACATTGCTGATAATATCTGTACCTTCATCGCCGTCTATGTCAGTAATAGTATAAGAACCATCTGCATTTGCTGATATTAAATAGTCGTCAATATCGCCTTTTAGCTCAAGTTTGTCATTTCCAGCACCACCGTCAACAAAATCATTACCTTTTCCAGCTTCGATTTTGTCATTACCATCGTTACCGAAGATAGTATCATTACCATCACCGCCATGGATGTGGTCATTGCCATTGTTACCATAGATGGTGTCATTATCGTCATGGCCATCTATTCGGTCATTGCCGTCACCACCATAAATAGTATCATCTCCATCATGACCGTGGATCTTGTCATTACCAGCACCACCGTCGAGGACATCACCACCATCTTTACCATCGAGATGGTCGTTACCACGGCCACCATATATGGTATCGTCACCGTCGCCACCACGGAGATGGTCCTTACCGCCACTACCATAGATTGTCTCTCCATGATTGTTCGACTCTACAGATACATCAATGCTAGATGTAGTTGTGGCAGTTTCTCCCCCTTCATTGTAAGTGGCGGTAACCGAAAGAGTAAAATCTTCATCAGAGTCATCATCTGGAGTGATGGTCAAGCCTTCAAGGTCGTCAGTGGTCAAAGTCCAGCTATTGTCAGGATTTTCAGTGCCAGCAGATAGAGTTGCGCCAGATGGAACGTTGCCAATAGTTATAGATAGAGCTTCTGAGCCTCCAGTGTCGGTCAATGCTGCAGATATATCCAGGGCAATGGCCGAATCCTCTTCTCCTGACGCTCTCCCAACAACCGATAGGCTAGGGCTATCTATTGTACCTGTTATAGATATGTTTATCGCTTGGGTGGTACCGTCCAGTGTTGTAACTTCAATAACATCTGTAACCACTTCACCTTCATACATTGATTGAGCTGTACTGTTATCTAATTGGTAGCTCCACTCTCCAGCACTGTCTATAGTCAGAGAGCCATGGGAGCTGGTAATGGTTTCAGAAACAAAACCATTTTGACCGCTATCGGCATCGGTAACTGTAAGTGAACCGTTTACGGTTTGGATTATATCTTCTTTAACTGCACCACTTGTCGCACCATCAATGACAGGAGTAT
>JADFZU010000050.1 GCA_015232365.1 Magnetococcales bacterium
TGCTTATAGTCAAGATGAGCAGATTGAGCGTCAAATTATTATTGATGGTATGATTGGTATCCAAAAAGGTGTGAATCCACGGATGCTACAAGAGGCCCTTAAAGCAGCACTTCCTCCGTCATTGAGAGAATCAGAATGATCTGTTTAACTTTATTAATCGATCATATCATCTCTTATTATGAGCGAGGGTAGATAGAGCAAAATGGGAAAAAAATGTCCTCCATGTAAGAAAGGTGCACCGGGCTGGATGGTTACCTTTGGCGACATGATGGCCCTGTTGCTTACATTCTTTGTGCTTCTGCTCTCTTTTGCTCAGTTGGATATTGTTAAGTTTGAAGATGCTTCCGGTTCCCTGCAAGATGCCTTCGGTGTTCAGACATTGCAGCAGGTAAACCCTATGCCTACTGGTGAAACCATGATGGCAACGGATTTTCAACAAGAGATTGTTCTAGTCCATTTGAAAGAAAAACTTCAAGTGATTCTTGAAAACGAGACCGATAACGGTGAAGCTGAAGTTATTGAGCTGGAAAATGGCTTTATGGTTCGGCTTACTCTTGATGCTCTTTTTGATGAAGATCTTGTAGTTCGCAAGGCAATCAAACCAAAAGTGCAACAGATTGCTACTTTACTTGCCGGTGTTCCCAATATGGTTTTTATCTCTGGTCACACTGACAATCAACCACCCAATCCAAATGGTGTTTATAAAAATAATTGGGCTGTCTCTGCGGCTGCGGCTGCGGCTATGGTAAACTATCTGGCAAAAGATGGTGGGGTAGAGGCATCTCGCATGCAGGCTAGAGGACTGTCTGAATATTCTCCTGTTGCCTCAAACGACACTGAAGAGGGAGCAGCAAAAAACCGGCGGATTGAGATTCTTATCTCCAAAGAGACCCCTCCAGTTGAGCAGAATAAGTTTATAGAGAGTACTGACTTTATTAAAGCTCCTGCAGACGACAATAAAAATTAGAAGTAAGCCTTTCTTTGTCTAAAGCAGATTTTTTAATAAGAGCTAATTATTATGGCGAAAGAGAAAAAGAGTGGTAAACAGAATCAACAGCGTGAATATGCCAGGGTAGACGATCACCTCCCACTTGGGTGGCGACGGGTTCCCGAGCAAGAGATGTCGGATATTTTGACTCACTTTAAGAAATTCAGGGTCTTTCCGGCTAGAGAGGATGCTCTTGGTAGCGTTGTTGATAGTTTAGATTTGTCAGACAAACTAAAGCAGCTTGAGCGTGCTGACCCTACACTTGCCAGGATTCTTGGGCAGATTGATATGAAGCTCAATCTTCTTCTGCGACTGTTTAATCCTGGAGATAAGGAACACCCAATGGTTCCTACCTGGGTAAACCTGAGCGGTGGCGGTATTGCCTTCAAAGAGGAGCATTGCGACTTGGAGGTTGGAGAGCTTCTTGAAATTCGTATAGCTTTTTCCATGGATACCGTTGCATCTATGCTCTTCTACGCTCGTATCATGAAGATATTTCCACCAAAAGAAGAAGATGATGATAATCTCTCTAAAGTTGCCTGTGCTTTTGAGCCAATTCTTGATCATGATAGAGAAGCTCTGATTCAACATGTTTTCAAGCGGCAAGCTGAGGCCCTTAGAATTAAACGAGGACTTTAGACTATTGGCAACAAATTTTTTTGTTAGCTTAGTTGCTTATTAGAGAGAGGAGGGGTCGGTTCTAACCGCTTCGAGTCTATGGAAAACACACCCCACCCTGCAGATAAAAAAATCCGTACAGTCTCCTTATGGTGGCGTCACCTAACTCCAGTCCAGGCATCAATACTAGCTCTCAGTCAGAGAGTAGGGGCAAATTTGCCTACCATGCATCCAGGGATGCAAAAAGAGCTGCTTGATTTTCTTGAAAAATCTAGTCGTAGTGGCAAATCAGGCTTGGCAATCGACCGTCTATCGAAGAGTCGCATGGATGTTCTCGACTCTTTTAACTATAAACTAGGTAAAATGTTGGTAGCGTTAGTCCCTTCCCAGGTGGCTGATATAGCTTTACGTTTTAACCCTGATAGTGACGGTATAACCTTTTGGCTTGAAGAGCATGATCTTGAAGTATCAGACTATTTGGAGGTGCAGTTTTATCCATCTACTACAGCTCCGTGGCCGGTTCACTGCTGTGTTAAAGTCTTGGCAGTAAATAAGGATAAGGTAACAGGTTTAACCAGGATTACCTGCCAGTTTGTCACCGTGAAAGGACCAATAACAGCACCTGCAAAGCGTGAGAAGCCCAGAAAGGTTGTTAAACCATCTATAGCACAGAGTGCAGAAGCTGTTAACATCGAAAGGCATAAGGCAACTAAAGTAGAGAAACCCGAAATCGAACCGGCCGCTTTGAAGGTGGAAAAAGCGGGTAGTGGGCAAAAAGTTGAGCAGCCAACTGAAGAGCCGGTAAAAAGTGATGATGCTACGTATGATGAAATTCTTAAAAAAGCAAAAGATGTGCTTGAACAGGCCAAAGAATTGGATGTCCATGTTCCTGCAGAGAAAAAGAGTGACGATAATTCAAAAAGGAAAGATTTTCGGATTAATGACCGTATTCCTTTTGTATGGAGTGTGGTCAGTGAGGAGACTTTTCAAAAAGAGAGTATGCCACACTTCAACACCCATCATGAGTTTGGTTTACGAACCAGGATCAAACAGCAGCAAATTTTGTTAAAAGAGTTTGACTTTTTTTTGAAAAAACTTCGGGATCAGAGGTCTAAATCAAGAAAATATGTAGTCTGGTTTCATGAGCATCTATCATGGCTGTTTCTTAGGGCTGGCTCGGAAAATGAAGAGGAGTATTATCAGGGTATAACGGCTCTATTTTTAGAGATAACCAAGACACTGGTTAAGCCTCTGGGGCGGTCTGGAAAAAATGTTGTACAGATTTTGTCGCAGTTTAAGGCCCAACTTGAGAATCAGAAGATCAGGGATCTGGCCGACCCGATTATGGATGCTGACAAATTGGCTGCAGCCAATGAAACTTTGCTAACCCTGCACAATGCCAACAATAAAGTTATTGCAGAGATGGAGAATGAAAACCCGAATTTGTCAGCTAAGTTCAAGCTGTTTAAAAGTTTGATTGATACGATAAATTTAACCGGCTTGGATATTCCTGTCGGTGTTTCTAAAGATGGCAAAGATCTTTTTACTGTTAACTTGAGCCATACCGGTTTGGCCTTTCGTACCCGTAGGAAGGATATTAAAAAAGGTGATCTACTGGAGATGAGGATCTTCCTCAGCACAGGTGGAGAGCGGTTTGATCCAGTCAACTGCTTTGGCAAGGTGGTGTTTGTTCAGGGGCCTAAAGATGATAAGTTCAAGATTGCTACGCATATTGAGCCGATGCCCAGTACCTTCAAAGAAAAAATCAATATTCATGTTGCCAGAAGGCAGCGGGAGATGCTATCTGAGAGATCTGCGTTGAAATACGATTTGAATAACTAGCTCCTTTTTGCCGCCTGATGCAAAACAACTTTTTCCTTGGCATTACACCATGATTTTTCATGGGTTACAGATACTGTTGATTAATCATTGACCCGCAAAGAAGTTTTTATTGTTTGACCATCTCAAAAAGCAATGTCTGGTAATTCCTTAGGATAGGTAATTTATGGATAGGATTAAGGAAGGATCTGTTCAAGAGGTGTTGGTTGTTTGTGATTTGATTGAAATGATGGCTAGGAGCGGTGATTTTGAAGGTGCAGTAAAAAAGTGTAAACTGGCTCTTTGGCAGACTCCCCGCAGTGGGGAGCTTCATTGTGCAATGGCTGGTATTTTACGTCGGCAGAAAAAGTTTAAAGAGTCGATAAAATATTACCAAAAAGCTGTTGAGTTGGCACCAGAGGCTTGGTCTGGCCTCTATGGGTTAGGTGATCTTCTGCTAGAGATGATGCGGGCCGATGAGGCAGAAGCACTTTTTTTACAAGCTTTAAATACCCCTTCAGGAAAACGCTCAGAAGTTTACCATGCTCTTGGTAGAGCTTTAATGGTTCAGTACCGAACAAAAGAGGCTGTTGCTGCATACCAACAAGGAGTTCTACTTAATCCGAACTCGCCAATACTCTACAGAAATCTTGGAAATGCTTTAAGAGAGTTGGGTCAGTTTGATGCTGCTATAACCGCTTATAAGAGCGGACTGGCAATCGACCCAGACGACCCCTGGCTATATGCTGTACTCACTTCTGTAAAAAAATATGTTGATAAGAGCCATCCAGATCTAGTTGCAATGGTTAAGCTGCTGGATAAAAATGAGCTTAATGCTCAAGAGGCTATTGAGTTACATTTTGCCCTTGGAAAAGCTTTTGACCATTGCGAAAGCTATACTAGTGCTTTTTCCCACTACCAAAATGCCAACCAGATCCGTTATCAGCTTCAAGAAGGCAGTGATTTGTCAGATGTTCTGGCATTGATTGAACGGATTAAAACCGTATTTACCCCCGAGCTTTTCAATAAGCTGAAAGATCTTGGCACTACTGATAAGTGGCCGGTTTTTATCGTTGGCATGTTCCGTTCGGGAACCTCTCTTACTGAACAGATTCTAGCCAGCCATACAAAAGTATATGGTGCTGGAGAGCGGGTTGAGATGGGGGTTTTCAGCCGGGAACTACCATCCCGGCTCAATGTTGATGAGCCTTTTCCTGAGTGTATAGAACATCTGTCAGCCACTGTTGCTAAAGAGGTTGCATCTGCCTACCGAGATGCTTTGTGGAGCGGTGTTGATGCAGATACGTTACGTATTGTCGATAAGCTGCCTTTCAACTTTCTGCATTTAGGTTTAATAGCTCTTCTTTTTCCCAAAGCACATATAATTCATTGTCAGCGCCACCCATTGGATGTCTGTCTATCCATTTACTTTCAAAATTTTGCTGGTGGTCATAAATTTATGCAAAATCTTGAAGATATTGCCTATTTCTACCGGGCCTATCATGATCTGATGATCCACTGGGAAAAGGTGTTGGGGTTGTCTATTCATACGGTTGTTTATGAATCATTGGTAGCAGATCCTGAACTATACAGCCGTGCTTTGATTGAAAAGATTGGTTTAGAGTGGGATGATAAATGCCTAACACCAGACAAAACCAACCGGGCTGTACAGAGTGCAAGTTCTTGGCAGGTCAGGCAGCCTATTTACAGATCATCTAGTTATCGTTGGCTAAATTATGAAGAGCATCTGGAGCCGGTAAAATCCATTCTAGCTGAGTTGTTGCCAAAATCTGATTTATCATCCAATTTATAAAAAACGACCAATTTTTTGGTTAGGGAAAAAAATACCAGCCTAGTAACTTATACCCAGGAAGTTCTTGCCTTCACGGTTTTTGTTGCAGACCGTTTTTCCGCTTTTTTATGCAGTTTTTCGCTGTTTTCCTATATTAAATTTCTATTTTAAAGTTAATGTTATCAACTGGTTGGTTGTGGTTTGTGGAGGGTTTTTATAACAGTAGAATTTTCAGGCATAGGATCTGCAGATAGAGATATATCAAGATAACAGAATTTAAATTATGAGAGGTATCTAGATATGTTACTGTCCGATATGTTGGCTCGTACTTTGTTATTAAAGAGTGGGGCAAAAAAGCTGGGAAGAGTCTTTAAAACCAAACAGTCTATCGTGTTGGTAGCGATTATGCTTGTTGTCGTAATTTTTAGTGCATCAAACTTACCAAGTGCACAATATGATACTCAGATGATTCTTTCTGAACAGCATCAAGACGATCTAGCCGCTATCCAGGAAATTTTCCCATTTGTACCGATTCAAAAAGAGAAAATATTCAACTCAACTGATTTTATCCGAACCAAAGTCAGTGAGGTTGCTGTTGTTGAAGAGCAGCAGCCCAAGGTGGAGGAGAGGAAGGTAGTTGCAAAACTTGAAGTTAAAGAGGCTCCTGCCATTCCTGAGAAGATTGATTTGCTCGAGGAGACCAGTGCCCTCATAGAGCCTGAGCAGCAAGTTGAAGAGTTGGATGTTGTCCGTACCATAAAAGTTGATAACAAGCAGTTGCCGGTTTTTCAAAAAGATCTTTCCGCTTTGCAATCTTGGCGATATGCGGTACAGGTTGCAGCAATATATGGTGAAGATTTAGCTGATGATCTTGTTGATTATCTCTCTAATAAAGGTTACTCCCCAGTGATATGGGAGTCTGAAGACAACAAAGGCAGAAGATTCCATCGAATCTGGATTGGCCTGTATCAAGATAGTGAAAGGGCGACAAAAGCCCGTGAATATTATAAAACACACGAGAATAAGCACGCATTTGTTACACCGGTTGCCTGGGACTCAGTTGAGCAGTCAAACAATCTGTAAACCGCAGTAATTAAACTGATGGGAGCTACTACTCCCATCAGTTTCTATTTTTCCTGACTATTTTTTTAAGATCTTGCCTTTTTGTCTGTTTATAAGTAAATATGCACAGGATGATTAATCCTAACAGCCTACGTGCTGCCGATCTTAAAAAGAAATTTGCTGTTTTTGGTCACTTCTACGATATAGCCATAGCTGATCAAAAAAATTCTTGTCGCTCTCTCTTGGAACTGGTAGACCGTGGAATTGTTCCAGACGACCCCAATCAACTGGCCAAAAGCCGACCTGACCTTCTGATTGTCATGATGAATCCTGGCTCTTCCCGGCCTATGGATAAAAACTATAAACCAAAACTTGTTTCAGGCTCGCAGGATATTCCCAAAAGCAGGGAGTGGGTACCTACCCAGCCTGATAATACTCAATATCAGATTATGCGGATTATGCTGGCTTTAGGTTATAAGCATGGGCGGGTATTTAACCTATCGGACATTAGAGAGCCTAAAAGCAGCGTTTTATTCAAGAGGTTATCAGCAATATCTAACGTTTCTAACGGCGGAATACACTCAATTTTTTGTTCAGAGCGTCGCAAAGAGCTGAAAAATTTGTTAGGATGTAGTAACTGTGAAACCCCAGTATTGGTAGGTTGGGGGCGTAGTACAGAACTGCTGCCTTTAGCATCTCAGGCGTTATTAGCTCTAGACGGATTCTCTATTTATGGTAGACCTATTGACTCTAAAAAGGTTCTGTTTTTTCATCCAAGCCCCATGTTACAACGTATGAAAGAGCAGTGGGTTGATACTGTATTGGCCCAGATGTCGGTTATTAATTAATTCTTATATATCAGAAATATGAAAAAAAATATTTTGCTTTTATGGCTACTGCTGTTGTTCCCGGCTTGTGCTGTTAATCCAGTCACTGGAGAACGGGAGCTAGCCATTATCAATGAATCTCAAGAGCTGGCTATTGGTAGCAAACAATATCGCCCTAGCCGTCAGAGCCAGGGAGGTGATTATGTCGCTGACCCTGAGTTGGTTGCTTATGTGCAGGAGGTAGGTAGCCGGCTGGCTAATGTGAGTGATCGAAAACTCCCTTATGAATTTGTTGTTATCAACAGTTCTATCCCTAATGCCTGGGCACTTCCTGGTGGTAAGATAGCCATTAACCGAGGCCTTTTGCTTGAGTTGGAGAGCGAAGGAGAGTTGGCGGCAGTTCTTGGTCATGAGATTGTCCATGCTGCTGCTCGCCATTCGGCTCGTGGTATAGAGCGGGGAATTCTGTTGCAGGGTGTTACCATGGCTACCAGTGTAGCCATCAAAAAAAGTGCTTATGCCGGTTACTCTGATATTGCTATCAAAGGGGCAGGATTAGCGACCAATTTGGTCACTCATAAATATGGGCGTGATGCGGAGCGTGAGTCTGACCATTACGGTATGCTCTATATGGAACGGGCTGGTTACGATCCTAGAGAAGCTATTACACTTCAAGAGACATTTGTTCGCCTGCAAAAATCAGCCAATGATAGCTGGCTTGCAGGTCTGTTCGCTACCCATCCGCCATCAAAGGAGCGGGTAGAGGAGAATAGAAAATTTTCAAAAGAGTTGAAACAGGGTGGGTATATTGGTAGAGAGAAGTTTGAAAAGATGATTGCCCGTCTAAAACGGGCTGAACCAGCCTATAAAGCTTATGAGGCTGGAGTTGAGGCTCTTCATGGTAAAAAGTATATCCAGGCAAAAAAACTGGCACAAAAAGCCATTGAGATCGAACCTGCTGAGGGGCTGTTTTATGCCTTACTTGGTGATGTTCAACTACAAGAAGGTGATAAAGAGGCGGCAGCAATTAGTTATGACCGGGCTATTCTTGCCAACCCGGACTTTTTCCTGCTGTTTGAAAAGCGTGGCAAGTTACGGCAACTGACAGGAGATAGGTCTGGTGCCAGTGCTGATATGAAAAAAGCAGCGGCACTTTTTCCCACAGTCAACTCATACCTGGCTTTGGGGAGTTTTGCTGAGAAGGATGGTGATAGAGCCAAGGCGATTAAATACTACCGTGACGCGGCCCAATCTGATTCAGAAAAAGGTCGTTTGGCAGAAAAAAGTTTGGTACGTTTAGATCTCTCCAGTAATCCAAATCAATATTTAAAGGCCCATTTTGTTCTGGATAGTGATGGGAATCTGCTTGTTTCAGTGAAAAATCCAACACCGATTGCCGTTGATAATGTGACTGTGGTTGTGATGTTCACCGATGCTGTTGGTCAGTTAAAAAATCTACCTTTAAGTTTTTCCAGAGAGATTAATCCAGGTCAGTCTCAAACAGTTGTAAGTGGTATTAGTGGTGTGGACGGTAGGCTTTTGCGTAAAAATGGTTTTAAGGTTGTGGTTACCAAAGCCGGTATATACAAATAGTGCTATTTATGTTTTTAGTAGCCTATTACCCAATCCCTGATGTTGCACCAATGGTGTGCTGATAACTGCCGAATCTAGTACATGACCACGCTGATTATGAATCGTAGTGCACAAGGCGAAAAACCAAACCTTGAGAGGTCTTGCAGCCCCCAAACCCCCTCGCTTTTAATGTAAAATACAAAGGATAAGCGAGAACCTTGGGCTCTGCCCAAACCCGGCAGGGGGATAATCCCCCTACATCCCCTATATACTACAACCAGTGTGGTCTTGTGCTGGGTTAATGCCACCCCAGTCCAAACCGGCAACGCTGTGCTGATGCGACCTGGGGCATAATTCGTGTGACATCAGAGCTTGACGGCAGTTAGAAACAATCACTTCCAACTGCCGTTTATAGGGTTATAGTTGATCATAAACTTCTTGATTGATTTTGATTTTTGATTTCTTCAATAGGCCGTTTAGATAGGCAGATAGTTGTTCATAACCTAAGCTTTGTTGAAGTTGTTGCCGTAATGCTACAGCCTCTTTTTCATACTCTGTCTGGTCGGCTGGGGTTATCTGCAGAAGGCGCACCAGTGTATAAGCACCGCTATCCTGTATAAAGCCATTGTGGATGGGGCTTTCTAACGAAAGTTTGAATACGGCAGCTCTAACCTTGGCAGACGGTGAGTCTTTGCCACCAGCACGTTTGAATGGAGTGGTTTGTTTGGTTTTGATCGCAGGATTGCTTTTGGCTACTGTCTCCCAATCTTCTCCGCTAGCAAGAGCTGTATTGGCTTTTTCCATTAACTCTTTAGCCTGCTCATTAGCTTTTTCCTGGCGGTATAGTGCTAGGACATCTGTTTTAGCTTCAGTCAACGTCAACGGTTTTGGCTCTTTTCTATCCAACACTTCCAGAGCGAAAAAACGGTTGTTTGTAAGTTCAATAACCGGGCTGATATCACCCTTTGCAGTTGTAAATGCTGCATCTAGGAACTGCTGCTCTCTCTCCAGGCCTTTTAGTTTAGCAATATCTTTTTTGCTGAAAAAACCGGTCTCACGATAGTGAAGGTTTAAATCTCCAGATACTCCTTGCAGATCTCCAGAGGCAAAAAGCTGGTCTTCCATGGTAATGGAGCGATCATATATCTGGTTTACTGCCATCCGTTCAGCAATGGTCGGGATTATTAGATCTCTCACTTCAGCCAAGCTCTTGCTCTTGCTGGCGTTGATCTTATCAACACGGATTAAATGATATCCAAACTGGGTTTTTACCGGTTTTGATATCTCACCTTCAGCTAAAGCAAAAGCAACATCATCAAAAGGTTTAACCATCATACCTGGAGAGAACTGCCCCAATGATCCACCCTGGGCAGCAGAGACATCATCGGATACCTCCTTTGCCACTTTTTCAAACGGCTCTCCAGATTTAATGCGTTTTTCAGCCTGCTGAATTTTTTTCAGAGCTGCTGCATCATCAATATCGCCAGAAATTTTCACAAGAATATGTCTGGCTTCCCGGCTCTCAGCCTGAACATAATTATCTCTATTTTCGTTGTAGTACTCTTCTATCTGCTCTTCCGAGACATTTATTGAGTTACGAACACTATCGGTATTTAGTAGTATGTAGCGAACTTTGACCATGGTAGGGGACATGAAACGGTCGCTATGTTCGTGCATATAGCTCTCTAGTGCAGCATCATCAGGATCGATATTCTTCTCAAGGTCAGCCGGATTTAGAGTCATTGTCATGACCCTTCTGGTTTCGCCGGCCAATTTGAAACTATCTTTAACCAGAATTTCTGGAGATATTGAAAACTGGCCGATTATCTCTTGAAACTGTTCGTTTAACATATCGTTAAGTAATTTATGTTCGTACTCTTTTGGGGTTAATCTATTGTTGCGCAGCAGCATGTCATAGCGTTCTTTATCAAAGGTGCCAGAACTTTTAAAAGCCTGGTTTTCAGCAATGTTTTTTCTAAGTTCTGCCGGAGAGATGGTGAGGCGGAGTTTGCGTCCTGCATCTCGAATAAGATGTTTATTGATCAGGGTCTGGAGAGTACGCTGTTTAAGGCCTAGGGTCTCTGCCATTTTTTTATCTAGAGAGCTTCCGAACCGTTGCTGCATGTTTCGGAACTCAAGATCGTATTCTGAGACAAATTCACGGGGGGTGATAATCCAGTTTTTTGCTTCTACTACTGGGATTCTGCTGCTTCTGCCAAGGTCATCACCAACACCCCAGACAACAAAACTTAAAGCTATCAATACCAGGAGTGCCTTGATTACCCAAGAATTAGCTCCGCGACGCATTCCTCTCAACATGGGACTGAACTCCGAAAATTTAAATAATGGCTATAACAATAATAAGATAAACGCTTGATTCTGACTCAGCCGGACCAGTAATGTAAACCAGGATATTTTGTGAAAACAGGTGCTATTGTCTAACTCTATGTTTGAATTGATAATTTTTTCTTAATGAAACTGTTGGTTAAACCAATGCATGTGATATATAGGTATTTATGTACGATATCTCTTTAGAAGCTATGAGAGTCATGTTGCTCCTTGTTATTATTGTTTTTCTCTTGAGGGAAGGGCAAAAACGCCGTGAGTTGACCGGGAATGGTTGGCGAATGATTGTCGGTGGGTTTTCTCTGCTTATGTTTGGTAGTTTAATGGATTTGACTGATGAGTTTGATTCTCTAGCCGTATATGTGGTTGTTGGTCCTACAGATATTCAAGCAGTATTGGAAAAATTGGTAGGCTTTTTTGGAGGATTGCTGCTTTTGGGGGTGGGGCTGATCCGTTGGGTTCCATCAGTTGAGGCAACTGCTCTGAATGAAAAACGGCTGGAAGAGCTTATTGTTAAGCAGACTGAAGCAAGAGAGATTGCTGATGAGGCAAACCGGGCCAAAACTGTTTTTCTGGCCACAGTAAGCCATGAGATTCGCACCCCTCTAAATGGTATTATTGGTTACAGCCGGTTGCTGGAGGAGTTAAATGCCGGCAGTAGTGCTTCTGAGTATTCTTACCTGATATCTCAACTACAAAAGTCTGGTCAAGCTCTTCTCTCTCTGATCGATCAAGTTCTGGATGTCTCGAAAATTGAGTCAGGTCGCATGGAGTTAAATGTTGAGCCAGTACAGTTATATCCATTTTTAGAGGATATTGTGGCTCTGTTCAGCTCTCAGGTGCAGGAGCGAGGTAATCTTTTGGCACTTTCTTGCCCTATAGACCCCGGTGTGGTCACAGTGGATAAAACAAAGCTACAGCAGGTTCTTATAAACCTGTTGAGTAATGCTAATAAATTTACAGAACATGGCGAGATAGAGCTGCGTATGGAGGTTGTTCAGGTAGCAGGTCAGGATCGGCAGTTTATCTTTTCTGTGACCGATACCGGGATAGGAATTGCCCATGAAGATCAAGCCAAGCTGTTTAAACGGTTTTCTCAGTTGGATAGCTCTCTATCCAGTCAATTTACCGGCAGTGGTCTAGGGTTGGCCATCTGTAGAGGGTTTGTGGAGTTGATGGGAGGAGAGATTGCCATTGAAAGCTCTTCTGATGAGGGTAGTAAGTTTAGCTTCTCCTTGCAGCTACCCTCTGGTGAACTACATGAATGGCGTAAGAGCGGTGCTGGCAGTTATAATCGTGATGAAAGTTCGATAGAGTTGTCGCCTTTGAATATTTTATTGGTTGAGGATGATCAGGCCAGTCAGCAGTTTCTCTGCTCTTGGCTTGGCAATAAGGGGCACAAAGTCACAGTTTCTGATAATGGTGTTTCTGCCCTGCAGATATTACAACAAGGTGGCTTTGATGTTCTCTTGACTGATATACGGATGCCGCAAATGAACGGTCTTGATATGGCCAAGAATATCCGTAAATTGGCAGACCCTGTCCAGAAGGGGGTTCCGATAATTGGTGTTACCGCAGATGTTATTCCAGATACGATCAACGCTTGCCTGGAGGCGGGGATGGATAGTGTTGTTACCAAACCAATCGACCTGTTGCGCCTGACATCAATGATGAAAAATGCTTTAGACGGTGTAGAGATGGTCCCAGTTATTGATAACAATTTGGATGTTAAGGATATAGATCTCCCAGAGGTTTTGCTAGACCCAACGGTAGTTGAAAAGATCTATAACTCATTGGGTGAAAAAGTTTTAAATGTAGTTACAGGTAAATTAACTGTAACTGGAGAACGAACCTTCAGGGAGTTGGATAAGGCTCTAGCTGATGGTGATTTTGGCGGAGCTGCTGATGCAGCCCATCTGATGAAGGGGGCAGCACTGCATTTAGGGCTGTATTCACTCTCATCAAAAGCTGAAAAAGTTGAGGTGATGGCTAAAAAAGGTGAGTTGGAGCAGGCAAAAGAGCAGGTTGAAGGGTTTAAGAGCCTCTATAACTCATCAGTTCAGGCACTAAACGAGTGGAAAAGGAACTCTATGAATGTATGTAATTCATGAAATATTTGGGAAATTAGGCGACAATGTCTGTTGTTGAGGGCTATTATGCAAACAGGATGGCTACTGGCTGTTAAACTATAATAAGTACCGGGATGGATTTTAGAGGAAGAGTATAGTATATTTTAGGTTTTTATCTGGCTCTTTTTGCGTCTATGCGTATTTGACAAGGTGTTCTGTTACTTTGATTCTTAGACTATAAATATTTTCATGTATATCATTCGAGGCTTACAGAATATTCCCGCCAAGTACCGTGGTGCAGTGGTGACCATTGGCAACTTTGATGGCGTGCATATAGGTCACCAAACGGTTTTCTCCCAACTGGCTTCTATTGGGGGCGAATGTGGTGGTGTGCCAGTGATGGCTATTACTTTTGAACCCCATCCACAACGGCTGTTAAATCCAACAAAAGCCCAAAAGCGTATTACCAACGTTCGTGGTAAATCACGCTGGATGTCTGCTCATGGAGTGGATGCCATGTTTATACTCCGTTTTAATCGTGAGTTAGCCGCTCTTAGTCCAGAGGATTTTGTTAAAAGTGTTTTGGTTGATGGTTTGGGGGTTAGAGAGGTTTTGGTTGGATGTAATTTTCATTTTGGCTCCAATGGTGCTGGTAGCTTTCAAGATCTGCAACAGCTTGGAAATAAATTTGGCTTTGGAGTCCACAGCTTACAACTCTTTGAGTCCAGCGGAGATGCTGTCTCTTCGACCAGGATTCGGCAAGCCGTAAGCCAAGGAGATTTTTCCTTGGCTAAAAAGCTGTTGGGACGGCCGTTTGAGATAGAAAAACGGGTGATGAGTGGTAAACGCCGGGGCCGTGGTATGGGTTTTCCTACCGCTAACTTTGCCTTAAAAGGTCTGCTCCATCCTCCTACTGGAGTCTATGTGGTTGAGGGTTGGATTGATGGCAAGTGGCTGCCTGCGGTTGCCAATGTCGGCAGCAACCCAACCTTTGGTGATGAAGGTCTGCATTTAGAGGTGCATATGCTCGCCCCTTGCGGAGATATCTATCGTCGTGTAGTGCGGATTAGATTTTTAAAGCGGTTACGAGAAGAGATTACATTTAAAGATGTGGAAGCGTTGAAATTTCAAATAGCTCAGGATGTTGAGGCTGCAAAGGCTTTTTTTTCAGGGCAGTAAAACCTGAAGGTAAAATAGAATTTTAGGAGTAGATATAAGTGGATTATAAAGATACGGTCCAACTACCAAAGACCGGATTCCCCATGCGGGCCAGCTTGCCAAAACTAGAACCACGTATTCTTGAACATTGGTATGAAATTGGCCTGTATGGCCAGCTTAGGGATGCTGCAAAGGGGCGTACCAGGTTTGTTCTCCATGATGGCCCCCCTTACGCTAATGGTCATCTGCATATGGGTCATGCGACCAATAAAATTTTAAAGGATGTAATTGTAAAATCCCGGCAAATGATGGGGTTTGATGCTGATTACGTACCTGGTTGGGACTGCCACGGCCTGCCTATTGAGACCAAGGTTGAGCAGGAGTTGAAGAAAAAAGGCCAGGATAAAGAGTCCATCACCTCTGTGGAGTTTCGGCAAAAGTGCCGTGAGTATGCCAATCATTGGGTTGATGTTCAAAAGGATGAGTTCAAACGCCTTGGGGTAATTGGTAACTGGGACAGACCATACCTGACCATGGACTACCGCTTTGAAGCTGATATTGTTAGGGAGTTGGGTAAATTCCTTAAAAATGGCGGGCTGTTTAGAGGATCAAAGCCGGTCTATTGGTGTGTTAACGATGTTACAGCCCTAGCTGAGGCTGAGGTTGAGTATCAAGACCACACCTCTACCTCGATTTTTGTTAAATTTCCTCTAAGTGGTGCAGAGTCTCTCGAGGATGTTGACCCGGCTTTTGCCGGTTGTGGAACGGTTGCAGCGGTTATCTGGACAACTACAGGCTGGACTATTCCGGCTAACAAGGGGATCTGTCTCAACCCGGATTTGACCTACGTTGCTCTACGGATAAACAACCCAGGTTCGGTAGGTAATTTAGCTACAGGCGAAACCTTGCTTTTGGCTGAAGGGTTGTGGGAGTCAACCGTAAAAGCATTAGGTCTGGATGTAGAAGATGTGGATATAGTCGCCAGTTTTATGGGCTCTAAACTAGAAAACAAAAAATTCAGACACCCATATCTGGATCAGGATGCGCCAATCGTCTTGGGCGGTCATGTAACTCTGGAGGCCGGTACCGGTTGTGTTCATACCGCTCCTGGTCACGGTTATGATGACTATGTTGTTGGTGGAAAATATGGGCTGGAGGTCTATAATCCGGTCAATGACCGTGGCCTCTACCTTGATGACACACCACACTTTGCCGGTGAACATATTTTCAAAGCTAACGATAAGGTGATCGAACTGCTAAATGAGCGGGGCATGCTGCTTGCCAGTTCTAAATTAAGCCATAGCTATCCCCACTGTTGGCGGTGTCATAAGCCGGTAATAACCAGGGCTACACCTCAGTGGTTTATCTCCATGGATGAGAACAATCTTCGTAAGACCGCATTGGAATCCATCAAAGCCACAGAGTGGATCCCAGCTTGGGGCCAGGGTCGTATATTCAACATGGTAGAGGCTCGTCCCGACTGGTGTGTATCACGGCAACGGGTCTGGGGTGTGCCTATAACCGTTATCTCTTGTGCTAAGTGTGGAGAGTATGTCGCTGACGATGAGATTCTGGAGGGGATAGCCAGGCAGGTTGAGGAACATAGCACCGATATCTGGTTTTCCAAGGAGGCTGAAGATTTTCTGCCTCAAGGTTATTGCTGTGCTAAATGTCAGGCGACTGAGTTTAACAAAGAGAGCGATATTCTTGATGTCTGGTTTGATTCTGGAGTTACCCATGCTGCAGTTCTAGAGCGTGGCGGAACTGATGGCTGGGGGCTTTCGTCACCTGCTGACCTCTATCTTGAGGGTTCTGATCAACATCGTGGCTGGTTTCACTCAAGCCTTCTTGCTTCGGTTGGCACCCGTGGACGTGCACCATATAAAGCGGTGTTGACCCACGGTTTTGTTGTTGATGGCAAGGGCAAAAAAATGTCCAAATCAATGGGCAATGTTATTGCTCCAGAAAAAATTATCAACCAGTATGGAGCCGATATTCTCCGTATGTGGGTAACTGCTGAAGATTATGCTGGCGACATTAGAATTTCCGGGGAGATTCTCAAAGGTCTCTCTGACGCCTATCGCCGGATTCGCAATACCATGCGGTTTTTGATTAGCAACCTTGATGGTTACAACCACGCAACTGATGCCGTACCACTGGCTGAGATGCAGGGAGTGGACCGCTGGATTCTTGGACGTTTAGCTGGTCTGGTTGATGGGGTTGATAGATCTTATAAAAGTTACTCTTTCCACCGGGTCTATCAGGATCTACACTATTTCTGCTCAATGGATTTAGGGGCGTTCTATCTGGATATAGTCAAAGACCGCCTCTATTGCGACTCTGAAAACTCCATATCCAGGCGTTCTGTCAGAACCGCTATGTCCCATGTCTTGGAGCACCTGGTTAGGTTGGTGGCACCAATTCTCTCATTTACCGCCGAGGAGATATGGGAGTTTATGCCTGGGGACCGTTCTGAATCGGTCCATCTTGAATCTTTTCTTGCAGTTGATCCGGCTTGGAGTGATCAAGCTTTGGCAGATGAGTGGGAGACGTTTCGTGAGATTAGAACCGAACTTTATAAGGTGCTGGAAGGTCTGCGTAGTGAGAAAGTAATTGGTTCATTTATGGAGGCATCTGTTACCATCCATGCCTCTGCTGAGAGAGTGGCATTTCTAAAAGGTTTCCCAGACCTGCACCGTATGTTCATTGTTGCCAGTGTTGAGATTAAAGAGTTGAGTGGAGATATGGAGGAGGCAAGCCCAGGATTGGGAATAGCCTTTAGCATAAACAAGGCAGAAGGTGGAAAGTGCCAACGCTGTTGGAACCGTGATAGCCATGTGGTTGGTGAACAGGAGTTATGTCCGCGTTGCCAGGATGTTATAGCTACGGATTATGCTTGACATATGAGTATCTTTACCAAGTTTAAAGAGTGGATGGGGGTTGACCGGGGGCGGATGGTTTTGGGGTTGGTAATTGCTCTGGTAGTGGTTATCTTGGATTTGGTAACCAAAGCCATAGCAACAGCATGGTTGGCGGACGGTTCTGTTATTGTAATTATTCCCAACTTTTTTGATTTTGTACTGGTACATAACCTTGGTGCTGCTTTTGGGATGTTTGCCGAGCAGTCGGCTTTAGTACGTAACATAGTGTTGTTGGGTATTGCTTTTCTTGCAACAATTTTTATTGTGCAACAGCTCAGAGAGTCGGATAACAGTTTTGATACCCTCTCTTTTGCTTTGATACTGGGAGGGGCGGTTGGTAATGTTATTGACCGACTGCGTTTTGGATGGGTTGTAGACTTCATCCACCTCCATTGGTACGATCTGTCATGGCCGGTTTTTAATCTTGCCGATAGTGCCATTACAGTTGGAGTTGGGATGTTAATTTTAGATAATTTTCGACATAATAAGAGTGAATTATGAATAAAACTGTTCAACTCGGTCTTGTTTTATTGGCCGTCACTGTTTTGGCTGGGTGTAGCTCTAAGATTTCTACCCCTTGGGATAAGAAAGAGCTTGATCCCGGGCAGGTATCAACAATGAAACCGCTAGAGATCCCGCCAGATTTCAGTAGATTACCAGTGCAAGAATCAAAAAAAGAAAACAGCCCTGGAGAACCGCCAGCCTGGATTGATCCCGGACAGCAGGAAGGGGCTGGGGGTGTTCCATCTATGTTTAAAGAGCCAACACTCTCTGAAACTGATAGCAATAGTGAGCTACCAAGATCGGAAAAAGAGGAGTTGCCAAGCTGGATGGGTCCAGACGTTCACATCGAATAATACAAAAAATATTTTTCCTGTCACCAGACAACCCCTCTTCAACTAATTAGAGTTGGTTTTAATTAAAGCCCCAATGGGGAGGTGGCTGGCAAAAAATTCAAAAAGAGGTCTGTTAAGCGTGATATATTTGCGACTGGCTCTATTCAGTTTACTGTTTTTCTGGAGTCTGCATGCCCAGGCGTTGGAGTCTAGAAGTTTTACCTTGAAAAATGGCTTGCAGACCATACTGGTTAAAGAGTCAAAAGCCCCGGTAGTTGTAACCCAGGTTTGGTACCGGGTTGGAGCCTCTGACGAAGTTTCTGGCAAGAGCGGTTTGGCACATATGTTGGAGCATATGATGTTCCAGGGCACTAAAAGGCTAGGGCCTTCTGAGTTCAGTGCAATTATTGCTCGCAACGGTGGTGACGATAACGCCTCCACAGCTCAAGATTATACCAACTACTGGATAAAACTCTCCTCTGACCGTTTGGAGTTGGCCTTGGATTTGGAGGCTGACCGTATGCAGAACCTTCTTTTAAACGAGGAGGAGTTTCGCTCTGAGAATTTGGTGGTTCGGGAAGAGCGCCGCAGTCGCACAGATAATAAACCAACAGCCAGATTTTTTGAAAAATTTCGTAAGGCGGCATTTTCTGATCATCAGTACGGCCGTCCGGTGATTGGCTGGATGGCTGATATCGAGAAACATACACTGGCAGATTTGCAAGCTTGGTATAAAGAGAATTATGCTCCTGACAAGGCGACATTGGTTGTGGTGGGAGATATTGAGTTTGACTCGGCTGAGGCTTTGGTGAGAAAACATTTTTCACCTCTAAAACAAAGCCTTGGTAAAGAGCGGAAGCCTCTGAAAGCTCTTCCAAAAAGGGAGGGCACACTTCGCTTTGACGCTCAAGATTCTAGAGCCACTTTGCCTCTCTATTATGCCGGTTTTATTGCTGCGATCTGTTCAGCTATTGCCCGGTCAAAATCAGCAACAGCAAACTTGGGGCGGAGTAGAGC
>JADFZU010000051.1 GCA_015232365.1 Magnetococcales bacterium
CCTTCACCTTCACCTTCGCCTTCGCCTTCACCTTCGCCTTCGCCTTCGCCTTCACCTTCGCCTTCGCCTTCGCCCTCACCTTCGCCCTCACCTTCGCCTTCACCCTCTTTAGCGGCCTCCTCTTCAGCAGCCGCCTCCTCTTCAGCTTTTTTCTGGGTTGGTGATTTTGGGCGCATTGCAATAGCAGAGCCGTACCGCTGGCTTACCTGAGCCGCAGACATGATAAACGGTTTAGCAGGGGCTGATGTAAAGCTGGTAACACTGGTAGTCTGGTTGGCTTGGGTCAACACCTGGGTTCCTGCAGAGTTGGAAATAGCAATCTGTCCCACACCGCCATCGGCATCTGCCATCAGGGTAAAGGTATTTTCACTCCCTTCTGCACCAGCCTGCCCAGCTACTGTTGTGCCTCGGATACCGATGGTAGCCACCGGGGTTTTAAACAGCATGGCATCACCACCAAGTTTACCCACACCACCACTAACAAAAGAGAAGGTTCCCTGAACCACATTGGTAGAGGATGATCCGGTTCCGGCATCAGGGTCATAAGCCATCTCTTCAATGACCAAACGGCCTTCAGCACCTAGTGAAACGGTAGTTTCATCTGCATAGAGCAGACCTACACTGCCATTGGCAGAGGTCTCTATCACATCACCTTCATGGAGGGTCATGCCCTGCTTAACAGGAATTTTCACCCCAGCACGAACAACAAACGCCTCTCCATTAACAGCATCTATTGTTCCAATACCAAGATTACCTGAACTACCACCAACAGCTTCTGCCACAAGACCAGGATTAGCTGGCCCAGCCAAACGTGCAGCTAGGTCTGGAGTTATCCGCGCCCCCTCGGCAGTGCGTAGCTCTGGTGGCGTTTGCTGAGAGAAAAAGTCCCGGATTAAGATCGATTGACCGAATTGATCCCCTGTTCCACGGAGAATGAGGTTGGAGCCGGAGTGGACAAAATCTGCTCTTAAGAGCATATGGCCTTGGGGAATTGTTAAAGATTCAGCCCCGGCAGCATCAAATGAGTAGGTGTGCACCTCAAATGGAGTTTGAGGGGATGGGTTATCAGAAATTTTATCAACACGGTATGCCATGCTCAATACATCCTCAAAAGGACCGTTAAAAAATAAGGTATCCCCACCATAACTCAATAAGAGCAAAATCGACAAATACTATTTACAATAATAATATAGCCAACAAAAACAAACTGTTGCCTACAAGCCAAGATCTGTTGTTTTAATGGCTTACATTAAAACTCTAAGCCACTGTTTTATAGCTAATTTTTTGGCTTATATTTTTTTAACAACTGTTTTAAAATGTTATGCAATAAACGGACCGTGGGTTTTAAAATGATCAAATAGGCTTAAAAAATATTTGGGGGGGAGATCTGACCAGAAACCTATAGTAAATTTCATTTGAAAAGCCAATATAAACAATATATTATTCAAGATAATCATGTATAAACCCCTGTCATCAAGCCAAAAAATTCAGCTCACCATTGATGAGGCGTATGCCCAGGCTCTAGAGCATACCAAAAGCGGAAACTACACCGAAGCAGCAAAACTCTGCTCGGCAATCAAGCAGACAGCTCCAACTCATATCAGCGGAATAAATTTACTTGGGATTATTGCCCAAAAGGTGGATAGACACGACCTGGCAATTAAACATTTTTCCCGCTGCATAGAGATTGATGACAGCAGAGCCTTGCTCTATTTCAATTTGGCACGCTCTCTTGATAAGTTGGCAAGAAGAGAAGAGGCTATCAAAGCTCTTGAAACTGCTATAGAAAAAGAGCCTGAAAACAGTAAAGTCAGAGAATATCTTGAGGCTATTCTCAAAAACCCTAATACAGATTCAGAGGATGAGATAAAGCAGGGTCTGGAGTTTCATAAATCAGCTCAACTGGATAGAGCGATAGAGTGTTATAAAACTGCCCTTGAGATCCAGCCTGAAAATATTGTTGCTCTTATTAATATGGGTGCTGCACTGCAAGCACTGAACAGACTCGATAGAGCTGTTACCTGCTACCGAAAAGCGATAGCCATTAATACCAGCATTGCCCTACCCCACTACAATCTGGGTAACGCCCTGCAAGAGCAAGGAGAGTTGGATGCTGCGGTTAAAAGCTATCAAAAAGCCATCGCACTTAAAACCGATTATGCCGAAAGCTACGGCAACCTTGCTAACACTCTGGAAAAGTTGGGAAAATTTGATAAAGCGGTTGAAAACTACCAAAAAGCCCTGGCTATTAAACCAGACTATGCCGAAGCACACTTTAATCTTGGCAACACCTTTAAAAAACAGTTAAAGCTGGATGAGGCGGTAAAAAGCTACCAAAAAGCCCTGGCTATTAAACCAAACTTTGCCGAAGCACACTGTAATCTTGGCAATACCATGCAAGAGCAAGAGAGGCTGGAGGCTGCCATCTCCTGTTATCAAAAAGCCCTGACTATTAAACCCAACTATGGATCGGCCCACAGCAATTTTGCTAACGCTCTCTCAAAACAGGGCAAAATAGAGGCTGCACTTGCCCACCACAAAAAAGCCATCACAATCAACCCGGATAGTGCAGAGGCTTTTAGCAACTATGGAAGCTACCTGTTAGACCAGGCCAGATTCAGTGAAGCCTCAGAAATTTTACAAAAAGCAATCGCTCTTGATGCCGAACATGTACGCACCCAATATAATATGGGGTTTGTCAATTTGGCCTTGGGTAAATTGAGTGAGGGGTGGCGGTGTAACGAATTCAGATATTTTGTTAAACCTGAAGAGCATAACTATTTCACTGCTCCACGCTGGGAAAAAGAGCCGCTAGCTGGAAAAACTATTTTAGTCTATGCCGAACAGGGTTTGGGTGACGAGCTATATTTTTCAATGCTTTTTCCCAAGCTGGCCAGGTTGGCAAAACTCTGCATTGTGCTTTGTGACCCTCGTCTGGAGAGGCTGTTTAGCCGTTCATTTGCCAACATTAAAATTATCGGTATCAACAGAGCTAACTATTCAACCATGCAAAACCTACCCCCATTCGACTATCAGGTTGCTGCTGGCTCTCTGTATGGGCTGTTGCAACCCGGTATGGATAGGGAAAAGCCCTATCTGCTTGCAGATCCCTTACGGGTAGAATATTGGCAAAAATATTTTACCAACTTAGGCCCAGAGCCAAAAATTGGTATTAGCTGGACAACCAGCAACCGGACAATCAAACGTATGACCAGCCACTCAAGACTAGAGCAATGGGGTCCGGTTCTTGATAATCCTAACTGCACTTTTATCAATCTCTATTATGGAGAGTGTCAAGAGGAGGTTTCTCTAGCCAGATCAGCTTTTAAAAGCAAAATAGTAGATTTTCCCAAAGAAGAGATCGACCTTAAAAATGATCTTGATGATGTTGTGGCAATGATGGCATCTCTGGATTTGATTATTTGTACACCTGGAACGGCCGGAGCGTTAAGCTATGGTGCAGGATGCCGAACAATTTTCCTTTATGGTAAAACAACAAAATGGTTGGAGCTGGGTAAAAACACTGTATACCACCATCCTGATTACCGCTCTATCTATTTTGCCGATGAGGAGGAGTTTGCTTTGGCAATTAATCAAGCCAGTATGTGGGTTAAAAAAATTGCTGATAGTAGTGGTTAGTGGTTATATTCCTTTTGAAACTCCTCCCATTAATCAACGGCTGGATATATGACTGAACCAACTTCACAGCTCTCTCTCGATGCAGCTTATGCAAAAGCTATTAAGCATTTTAACGCCAAACGCTATACAGAGGCCGACCAGTTGTGTACTGCTATTATTCAGGCAGCACCTGACCATATTGATACCATCAATCTGCTAGGGGTTATAGCCCAAAAAATCAACCGCCACGATCTAGCCCAAAAACAGTTTCAACGTGCTATTGATATAGACAGCTCAAGAGGGCTGTTATACTACAATTTAGGGACATCTCTCTATCAACTGGGACAAAAAGCTGCAGCTATATCTGCTCTGCATACAGCTCTGGAAAAAGAGCCGGGAAATAGGCAAATTACCGATTATCTAAATACCATAATAGATGCTGGAGCTGATAACCAAGAGTGCAGTTCTGAGGAGGCTCTACAACGGGCAATATCTTTTCATCATGCTGGCAGAGTGGGTGAAGCAATAGAGTGGTACAATAAAGTTCTTGAAACCGAGCCGGAAAACAGCATAGTACATGCCAATATTGGTGCTGCCCTGCAAAACCTGGGCAGACTGGATGAAGCTGTTGCCAGCTACCAAAAGGCAATTTCTATTAATCCAGATTCAGCAGAGAGCTACTCCAACCTTGGAGTTATATTAAAAAGAGATGGCAAGCTGGATGAGGCTGTTAGCAGTTGCCAAAAAGCTATCTCTATTAATCCTGACTATGTAGAGGCTCACACCAACCTTGGCAACGTCTTACAACTGCAAGAAAAACTGGATGGGGCTGTTGCCAGCTATCAAAAAGCTCTCTCTATCGATCCCGGTTTTGCCAAAGCCTACGCCAACCTTGGCAATACCCTGCATAAGCAAGAAAAACTCGAAGAAGCTGTTGCTAATCTACAAAAAGCTATCTCCCTTAACCCCAACTATGCAGATGCATACTCCAATCTTGGCAACACTCTAAAGGCACAAGGAGAGCTTGAGGAGGCTGCTGTTAGTTATCAAAAAGCTCTCTCTATCAACCCCAAATTTGCAGAGGCTCACTGCAACCTTGGTAACGTCCTGCAAGAGCAACGAAAACTTGAACAGGCTGTTGCCAGCTACCAAAAAGCTATCGCTCTTAACCCAGATTTAGCAGATGCTCACTACAATCTTGGTATTACATTAAACGAGCAGGGCAAGCCTGATGAAGCACTTAACTGTTACCAAAAAGCACTAGAGATAAAACCCGGTTTCAGAGCAGCACAATCTAATTATAAATCTCTGTTATCAAAGCGGGTTCCTGGTTGGCACTTTCCCATGATGAACGATTTAGCCCGTAACCACTCCTATGAAGAGGCTCTAAAGGCTGCTGTACAACCTGGCTCTATTGTACTGGATATCGGTACTGGGGCCGGACTGCTATCTCTAATGGCTGCAAGAGCTGGAGCAGAGCGGGTAATATCCGTAGAGGTAGTTCCGGCAGTTGCCCAAATTGCTGAAAAAATAGTTGAGAGCAATGGCTACAGTGATGTAATAACGGTTTATAATAAAACATCCAAACATATCAAAGTTGGCAAAGAGCTACCACAGCGTGGAGATATTTTGGTAACGGAAATATTTGATGTGGGGCTTTTAGGTGAAAACTGTGTTGATACCATAAAACATGCCAGAGCAAATCTACTCAAAGAGGATGCCCTGATAATTCCCCAAAGTGCTCAAGTATTTGCCGCTTTATTAGAGAGTGAAAACATCTACAAAATGGGTAAGGTAAACAGTGTATCTGGTTTTGACCTTTCGGCTTTTAACGTTGTTAGCAGGCCCTATCTCCAAGTGCCTCTAAAAAACTACCCATACAGTTTTTTATCTGAAAAATTTCCTTTATTTCACTTTGATTTTACAGGAAAAACCGTAGACCAAGAGAGCAAAAAACTTTCTATCAACCCCACCAAAAATGGAATTTGTCATGGGGTAGCCTTTTGGTTTCGTCTAGATTTGGATGCAACTCATAGATTTGATAGTGCAACAGACAAAAGCCCGGACAATCACTGGAGCCAGGCAGTCTACCTATTCGACTCACCGCTAAAAGTTGCTATTTCTAAAGAGGTAAAAATAACAGCCTGCCATAATAACAATAAATTCATTTCGTTCTCACTAGATTAGCTTGGATATTTCACAAATTACGGGTTAGACGAACTGACTTTAAAAAATAAATGACGGATGCCAAACAGATGCCAAAGTCTGAAGAAAAACAGCAACTAACAGTTGACGATGCTTATATTCAGGCAATAGACCATTTTAATGCAGAACGCTACACAGAAGCTGACCAACTCTGCACAGCCATTGTTCAAGCTGTACCCAGCCATATCGATGCACTGAACCTCCTTGGGGTCATCGCCCAGAAGGTTAACCGTAATGACATGGCTATTGAGCTTTTTCAACGGGCCATAACTTTTGACGCAAATAGAGCGCTGCTCTACTACAACCTTGGCATATCACTCTACTCGTTAGAACGCAAAGAGGAGGCTATTCAAGCTCTGAAAACGGCTTTGGAAAAAGAGCCGGGAAATAGTCAAATTGCCGATTGTCTAAATGGGGTTTTAAATTCAGTTGATGGTAGTATCCAGAACAGAGCTAAAGAGGCTTTAGAGCAGGGGATATCTTTTCATCAATCAGGTCAACTTGATAAAGCGATAGATTACTACAAAAAAGCTATAAAAATTGATCCTGAAAACTTCATAGCACTCTCCAATATGGGGTTTGCTCTATATTCTACAGAAAAATTAGAAGAGGCCGCAGTAGCTCTAAAAAAGGCTATTACAATCAGCCCTGATTTTGCAGATGCCTACTCCAACCTTGGTAATACCTTGAAAAAACAAGGTAAATTTAAAGAGGCCGTTGCCAGCTTTCAAAAAGCTATTGCCCTTAAACCCGACTATGCAGAGGCTCACTCCAACCTTGGCAACGTCCGGCAAGAGCAAGACAAACTTGATTTAGCCGTTGCCAGCTACCAAAAAGCTATTGCCCTTAAACCCGACTATGCAGAAGCCCACTACAATCTCGGCAACATCCGAAAAGAGCAAGGCAAACTTGATTTAGCCGTTGCCAGCTACCAAAAAGCCACCTCCCTTAACCCAGACTATGCAGAGGCTTACAACAACCTTGGGGTTGTGGTCAAAGAGCAAGGAGATCTGGATGGAGCTGTAATAAATTTAACAAAAGCCATCGCAATCAAGGGCGACTATGCCGATGCCCATTTTAATCTTGGCAATACCCTAAGAGAGCAAGGCAAACTTGATTTAGCAGTTGCCAGCTATCAAAAAGCCATATCTATTCAACCTGATTTTGCAGATACCCACTTCCATCTTGCCATTGCCCTAAACAGCCAGGGAAAGCTGGATGCAACTATTGCCAGCTACCAAAAGGCCATATCAATTCAACCTGATAATCCAGTAATGCTTAGCAACCTTGGTGCTGCCATGATTAGCAAGAACAGACAGCAGACACTGCAAGAAGAGCAAAAGGCAGAGCTGGAAACCTATTTACGACAAGCTCTCTCCATTGACCCCCAGTTGGTTGCAGCGTGGCGAAACCTAATATTCTACACCCATTTTATAGGTGACTTAAAAAAGGCAGGCTATCTATTTAAACAAGCAGTTGCATCTTTGCCAGATAACATTCAAATACACCTTTGTAAATTATACTGTATCCTGCCAATAGTAGTTGACAGCTCCGCAACTGCCCATAGAGCGTTGGAAGCAGTTGATGGCTTTGTCTTTGACACGGCCAAATGGCTGGACGAAAATCCCAGTCACCAAGAGGAGTTTGACGATATTTCATGCGGTTTCAATTTTTTTTATATCGCTTACCGCACTGGAAACCATCTCAAGGCTCTATCTGATTACGGCAATCTTTTAGCCGCTTCCAGGCTTAAACCACAGCCCTCCAAGTTATCCAGGGCCAAAAAAAATAAAATTCGTTTGGTGATAGTCTCAGCCCATCTTCGTAGCCACTCGGTCTGGGATATTGTACTGAAAGGGGTAGTACGTCATCTTGATAGAAGCCGTTTTGAGCTATACATATATAATATTGGCAATGAGTCGGACCAGGAGACAGCCTGGGCACAATCCATGTGTGATTGCTGGCGTGAAATCGGCAGTGGCGAGAGTTATAAAACGGCATGGCTGAAGAGCCTACGCCAAGATGCACCAGATGTGGTCTATTTCCCGGAAATAGGCATGGACCCAGTCACTATGTATCTCGCCTCGCACCGCACAGCCACTCTACAGGTCATGGGGTGGGGACATCCAATTACAAGCGGTTTGCCGACTATTGACTATTTTCTCTCAGGAGAGCTGCTAGAGCCTGAAAAAACCATAGCACAGTCCCACTACCGGGAAAAACTCATAACACTACCAGGTACAGGGTGTTGCACAGAACCATATCAAATGGAGAGAGTACCAGCAGCACCTGAGATCGACGAAGCTATAAATAACTCCCATGGCCCGGTTTTTGTTATCTGCCAAACACCATTTAAGTTTGATCCAGATGATGATGAACTTTTTGCAGAGATTGCTTCTCGTGTTGGTAAATGTACTTTTATAATACCGGCCAACAGACAGCTTCCCTGGGCATCAGAATTTATTCTCCGGCGAATAGCTGCCGCTTTTCAAGCCAAGGGGCTAACTCCTGAGAGTTATTTAAAAAGTGTTCCCTGGCTCTCCCGTTATCAATTTTATGACCTCCTAGACCGAAGCAGTGTCTATTTGGACTGTCCTTCGTTCTCCGGCTATACAACCGCATGGCAAGCACTGCACCGTGGCCTGCCCATTGTTACATTAGAGGGTGAATTTTTACGGCAGCGTTTAGCTGCCGGACTGCTGCGAAAGATAGGCCAGTATGATACCATCTGCAAAAACCGGGAAGAGTATGTAAATGTCGCTGTGGATTTAGCCAAAGAGACACTTGACCCCATGCGTTACGCAGCCCGTCGCAATAGAGTGAAAGAGTCGGCAGCAAAGGCTGATCATTGTATTGAGGTTATACGTGCTTTTGAAAACTGCCTTATTGCTGGACTGGAAAAATTTGATTTAAGTTGAGGCGGTAACTAATAGCAATTTTGGGGCTTTGCCTCACACCCGTTGGGAAGGGGCATGCCCACTTTACAGACCCATACCATTAATTTTAAAAGGGTGAACTTTCTTCCCGGTACTGTTACCTAGTTAATGGATATTTGTTATTAATGACTTTTTTGGATTTTTTTAGAGATCATGGATAGAGACGGTATAAATCTATTAATTAGCCGGGGGCTGGATGGAGACTTGGACCGTGAGGAGATTGCCACACTATACCGGCTGGTGGCTGATGATCCTACCCTGACAGTTGAGATGGGAGAGGTGGCCCGGTTGCAGGAAGAGCTGGCACAGTTTAATAGAGCCATAAACAGCCAGGCTCCACAAAGTAATCTAGGTAAACGGGCTGTTGAAGCCATTAACAGAGACCGGAAACAGAAAAACTCTTTTGCTGGTCGTAGTGGGAGGTTTTTGCAGTGGTTGCTCTCTCCAAAAGGTCTGGCTCTGCAGCCCCTATCTTTTGCTGGCGGTATTCTGGCCGCAATGCTGGTTGTGTGGGTCTCGCCTCCAGTAAAGGTTATGCCCGACAACTCTATTGCTCCAGTGGCAAGCCGTCTGGAAATTCATGATGTGCAGTTTGTCAATGCCAAAGCCCGTGTCAACTGGACAAACCAATTTATCATCCCCCCCGGCAGTTCCACCAGATTAACTCTGGATGAAGGCTTGGAGCCGGTAAAAATTCAGTTGGAGAGCGTGGAATCAACCCGCCTGACCATTACTCATATTTCACCAACCAGAGGTGAGGAGACGGTACGCTCATTTGTGGTTAATGGTATAGGCTACGCCACTTTGAGCCAGCCCCGCTCTGGAGATGCTGTAGCTATTGAAAATAGTGGTCAAGTTCCAGTTTTGGTCTATATGCGCAATGCTGCTGGAGTAACTGTAAGTGAATACTCTGCAAAAAATATTAGCCATTCATTATAGTAAATCGCACAATTAACAATTATTAACTTGCTGATAGTATAATTATTTTCTATCCTTCTCCTTATAATAAATAATGCCAATAACTGAGAAGGGGAAAAAAGATGGCTAATCAATCCTCCCAGATGATTCAAGACCCGTTTTTAAACGCCCTACGCCGCGAGAATGTACCGGTAACTGTATTTTTGGTTAACGGTATAAAGTTGCAAGGAGTTATTGCCTCCTTTGACAACTATTGCCTTATGCTTAAAAATAGCGTGACTCAGTTGGTATTTAAACATGCTATTTCAACTGTTATGCCGTCACGTGATGTTGTTGTAGATTACAACAAGGAGTAATTCTTCTGTTAGAGACCGCATTTGAGCCAGAGCAGGCTCTGTTAATTCAGACTATTGTTCGTGATGTTAACCGAGATAAAGTACTGGCCGAAGGAGCTGCAGAAGAGTTGGAGCACTTGGCTCGTGGTGCCGGGCTGCTGGTAGCTGGTCTACAGATAATCTCAATTGCAAAAATTCACCCTGGGACCTTCATTGGTAAAGGCCGGGTGGAGATGTTGCAGGAAGAGGTCAAAGCCAAAGATGTAACAGTGGTTGTATTCAACCATCCCCTCACCCCAATCCAGCAGAGAAACCTTGAGAACAAGCTCCAAGCTAAAGTTGTGGACCGTACCGGGCTGATTCTGGAGATTTTCGCATCTAGAGCTAGAACCAAAGAGGGTACGCTACAAGTTGAGCTGGCTTCACTACTTTATCAGCAGTCCCGTTTAGTACGTTCATGGACCCATCTGGAGCGGCAGCGGGGTGGTGTCGGCCTTCGTGGTGGACCTGGCGAGACTCAAATTGAGGTAGACCGCCGCCTGATCCGGGAGAAAATCAGCCGCCTGAAAAAGCAGCTTAAACAGGTTGAGCGAACCCGGACCCTACAGCGGCAGTCTCGAAAAGATGTCCCTTTTTTTACTGCCACATTTGTTGGCTATACCAACGCCGGAAAATCTACTCTCTTCAATCGCCTGACCCAAGCTGAGGTCTATGTAGCCGACCAGCTATTTGCCACCCTTGACCCTACCATGCGCGGAATAACACTGCCTGGCGGCGAGCGGGTAATTCTTAGTGATACGGTTGGATTTATTCGTGATCTGCCCCATCAATTAGTAGCGGCATTTCGGGCTACGTTAGAGGAGGTATTGACTGCTGACCTACTACTACATGTGGTTGATCTCTCTGATCCCCTATGGTCAACCCAGGATGAAGCGGTACGGGAGGTTTTACAAGAGTTGGGAGCTGGGGAGCAACCTATATTGACACTATTCAACAAGGTGGACTGTCTCGACAGCAGTCAGCAGGGGATGGTTGAGCGTTTGACAAAACGCAATAACACTATTTTGCTTTCAGCCAAAACCGGTGATGGAGTTGATACGCTGCTTACCACCATATCCAATGCTGTTCAGCAACATTTCAACACATTTAATTTAGATCTACCTGCGGCTGAAGGTGCACTTTTGGCTCAGCTTTGCCAGACTGGGCATGTATTAGAACGCCAGGATGTAGAGGATAGAATTCTACTCAAGGTCTCTCTATCGGCGACGGCTTCGGGAAGGCTGCGTCGGGAGCTTGAGTTATATAAAGTGGCTTAAAACTAAAAAATATCTAGGCCCAATTTAACTGCTTGTGAAAGCGGGGCGTTGCTCCACACCCCATTGGGAAGGGGCAGGTCCCATTCCCAAACCCATCCCATCAATTTTTTTACTAAAAAATTCTGGCTATACACTCAATCTCAACCAACGCCCCTTTGGGCAGTGCAGCAACCCCAACCGTGGCACGAGCCGGAAACGGTGGAGCAAGATAGGAGGCATAGACCGCATCAACCCCAGAAAAATCTGCTATATCCACCAGATAAATCGTAACTTTAACCAAATTAGAAAAATCACCTCCAGCCTCCGCCAACACCCCGGCAATATTTTTCATAATTTGTGCAGTCTGGACAGCCACACCTCCAGATACAAGCTGGACATTGGCTGGATCAAGGCCAATCTGGCCAGATAGAAACAGCCACTCGCCACTCCTAATAGCCTGGCTATAAGCACCAACAGCCTCTGGCGCACCAGTAGTTACTATCGGCTGTTTTATATCACTCATCCCCGAACCCGCTCAACCTCATGGACAAAATCTAAGGATTTTATCTGTTTAGAAATACCATCCAATAACCTAACACCATCTACCTCAACATCAAGAATCAACATAAACGGATCTTTATCACGATCCTGAACCTTGATCTGAATAATATTACCTTCTGCGTTTGTTACTGCCTGACTAACAACAGAGAGAGCATCCCTCTTGTTCTGTGCCAAAATTCGCAACCTGGTTATATAGTGCTCAGAGGTAAAGGTAGGCCAGTCAATATCCTTGATCCACCGCTCAGGGTATCTCTCCAAAGCCCCAAGGTTAGGGCACTCAACACCATGAATAACAATACCCTTGCCGCTACTGATAATACCGACAATTCTGTCTCCAGGAACCGGACTACAACATCTGGCTGCTGAAACCGCCATCTCTGGCAATATGCCGTGAAGACGCATATCTTTTCCGCTGCCTGATACAGAGTTTTTAGCCCTTTTTGCTTTACTATCTTTTTCTGTTTTAGCCTCTGTACCATCATTACTGTTGCCATTTGCCGACTTTGGAAACATGGCATGAATCGCCTGCAGGGGACCGATCAAAGAGGTCCCAACCTGATATAAAAACTCCTTTTCGCTGCTCATATTGAAACGCTTGGCTCCACGCATCAAAGCCTTACCGCCCAATGACAAACCTTGCTGAAGTTTCTGTAACTCACGGGTTAACAGCTCCCTGCCCAAAGCGACTCCCTGCTCCTGGCGTAACACCTTCTCCCAACGGTTGATTCGGTATTTAGCCTGACCTGTAACCACAAAACGTAGCCAATCTGGATTTGGATGCTGGGTTTTAGAGGTAATAATCTCTACACTGTCTCCAGTCTCCAATGGTGTCTTCAGGGGAACCATCCGCCCGTTTACTTTAGCTCCTTTACAGTGATCTCCTACCGCTGAGTGGACAGCGTATGCAAAGTCTACCGGGGTTGCTCCGCGAGGCAGGGTTCTAATATCTCCGTTTGGAGTGAAAAGGTAGATCTCATTGGGAAATAGATCAATTTTAACATGCTCAAAAAATTGACTCGGATCATCGGTCTTTTGATGGGCCTCCAACATCCGCTTCAACCAGGCATAGCCAGTTGCCGCCGATCTCTTCTTGGTATTAAGGCCACCATGCTCTTTATATGTCCAGTGTGCAGCCACTCCGCTCTCAGATACCTGGTGCATTTTTTCGGTGCGGATTTGAATCTCAATACGGTTACCAAATGGGCCAATAACTACCGTATGTAGTGATTTATAGCCATTGCTTTTAGGCATGGCTATATAATCCTTGAAACGGCCAGGAACCGGACTAAACTCACCGTGGATCATGCCAAATACTTTATAACAATCTGTTTTTTTCTTAACTATTATCCGATAGCCGATAATATCGTACATATCATCTAAGTTGATTTTTTTCCGCTCTAACTTATTGTGAATGGAAAAAAGATGTTTTTCCCGACCAAACACCTCTGCATCTATATTATTCTTACGCAAACTTTTCTTTAATATGGAGATCACCTTGCGTACTACATCCTCTCCACCCCGGCGGCTTTTTTTTACCGCTTCGTCCAGAGCGGCATAACCCTCAGGATCACGGATACAAAAAGCTAGATCCTCAAGCTCATTTTTGATCCAATAGATTCCCAAACGGTGGGCAATAGGAGCGTAAGTCTCCAACACATCACGAACCAACTTGTCTGGAAGCTCAATCTTGTTGGCAGCAGCTAAACGCAGTTGTTGCAGACAGAAAGCCAGGCGGATAAGAATAACCCGAACATCCTTGGCCATGGCCAGGATCATCTTTCGGAACTCTTCTGCTTGGATTTCAGAACGGGTGCGGCTTGAGATATTTACTATTTTTGTTAAACCATCAGTTAGAAAGGCAATATCTTCGCCAAACTCTTCCTTGATAGTCTGTAATGGGACTTGACCGGACTCAACAACATCCGAAAGAAGTGCTGCAGCAATGGAGGCGGTATCCATCCGTAGTTCTACCAGGGTACGGGCTACCGCTAAGGAACGGCTGAAACTATCCCCTTGCTTGTCTGAGCGCGGGATTTTGACAAGAAACAGCCGCAACCGCTCCAAAAAAGCCTGGTCGGCACCGGAGTGATACTCAAGAATCTGCTTGACTAGCTCCGTCCACTGCTCCAACAGTCACCTCCCTTGCTCATGCTTTACGGCAGCTCACTGTAGACCTTGCAATAAATAGCCTGCATATAAATGTCTCTTTTTCTGCTGTGAGCTGTATTAGCCTAAACTTGATTTTAGATTTGGGGTTGTGGATTAAAAGTTGACTGGAAATGTTTCTGCTTACACCTCGCCACTGTCCTCTTCTCCATCATTTGCAGCTTTAATGTCCACACCTTCAGCATCGGAAATAACACCAGGTAGCTGGGTCTCTTCAGCCATCAAAGCTCTTGCAGCAACGTCAGGTACCAGATCCTCAACCTCAGGCTCCTCAACTTCTCTTGCTCTCTTCTCAACAAGCAGCTCTTCCAGATTTATATTATTTTCGGCAATCTCTCTAAGAGCAACAACTGTCATTTTATCATTGCTTAATGGAACCGTAGGCTCAGCCCCTGCAGTTAACTGCCTAGCTCTTTTTGCCGCTAGGATGACCAGGTCAAACCGGTTATCAACATTTTCCAGACAATCTTCTACTGTTACTCGTGCCATGAGTTTTCCTTATTTTAAATACGGAGGTTAAACAAATCCATCAGTAATTTTTTCAATCCGAACAGCCATACGCTCCCTGGTAAGACGTGCTGCCCTAACAATTGCTACCAGATCAGCTTGCCCCTCTTCCAGGTTATCGTTGATAACCAAATAATCAAACTCCCGCCAGTGGGACATCTCCTGGCTGGCCTTCTCCATCCGTCCATCAATTACTTCAGAGCTATCCTGACCACGAGCCTCTAACCGCTCTCGCAAAGATTGCAATGAGGGGGGAACAATGGAGACACTTATCACATCCAGGGCATCTAAACTCTCCCGAACCCCTCTGGCCCCCTGCCAATCTATATCCAGGATTAGATCCTGCCCAGAGGCCAGCGTTGCTTCTACTACCTCCTTTGAGGTTCCGTAATAGTTACCAAAAACCTCAGCCCACTCCAAAAACTTCCCAGCAGCAATATCTTTTTCAAACTGCTCTTTGCTAACAAAAAAATAGTGCTCACCGTGGTTTTCACCCGGCCTTGGCTCTCTGGTGGTAGTAGATATTGACGTTTTAATATCGTCGTAATGGCTGACCAAATGGCTAGCCAACGTACTTTTACCAGCACCAGATGGAGCTGATAATATCAGGACAAATCCCCGTCTGTTCTCGCTCATATTTCAAACCGTCACTATACACTAAAGATTCTTATGAATGCCAACACCAATTTATTCTAGGTTCTGTACCTGCTCTCGAAGTTTTTCAACTACAACCTTCATATCGACACCAATTCTGCTTATCTCACCATCCTGTGCCTTGGAACATAGGGTATTGGCCTCCCGGCTTAACTCCTGGCAGATAAAATCCAGCCGTCGTCCTACCGGTTCAGTCAAAGATAGCACAGTTGAGATTTCATCAAGATGTATTTTTAGCCGGTCTAGCTCTTCGGAGATATCCAGTCGATTTATAAAATAGAGCCGTTCCTGAGCCAAACGCCCTTCGTCAATCACCGAAGAAGTTAACTCTTTTAGACGATCATCAAGCCGTTTCTCAAGAGCTTTTTCAACTCTTGGTAAATTTTCTACTACCCTATCAACCAGAAGAGTAAGCTCTTCTAAAAGGGAGCGAACAACCAACTCTAGAGCCTTTCCCTCGCTCCGACGCATCTCAGTCAAACCATTAGCTGCGGCCTCTAAAACATCCAAGGCTACTGCAGAAAACAGCTTGTCAGAATCAATATCATCTATCTGTGGCCTGCTCTGCTCACTTACCATCCCTGACCAGTTCAATATATTTGCCACAGATAAGATGCCCCGTTCTCCTGGGGCCTTGCTGACAATATCAGCTTCTAAGGAGAGCAATGATTTTAATAACTGAGAATCTACCTTTAACTCACTGCAAGAGCCAGGTTGACTCTTGAGAGAGAGGGTGCACTCTATCCGTCCACGGCTGAATATGGCTTTTAAACGTTTCGCCGCTAAAATCTCCAATTCGCCATAACCATCAGGTAGACGAAAGGCCAGATCTAAAAACCGGTGATTGACAGATTTAAGCTGCCAAATCACACTAAAACCATGGCTAGGACGGGTAGCACTGCCAAATCCGGTCATACTTTGCAGCATAGCTTTTCCACTAAAAAAAGGGGCGTACAACAAACATACGCCCCTTTTTAAAATCACCTGCAAAGGGGTTATAAAATCAGCCCCTTATGGTTAAGTACAGTGCAACCTAGCTATGAATAGCTTCGTACTTAGCCTGCAACTCCTCTTTATCCTCTTCATGTGCCGGGTCTGGAACAATACACTCCACCGGACAAACTTCTACGCATTGAGGATCATCAAATGCACCAACGCACTCACTACAGAGGTCTGCATGGATGTAATAGATATCACTATCGACATCAGAACCATCAGTAATAGCCTCATTTGGACACTCAGGCAGACAAACGTCACAGTTGGTGCAATCTTCATTTATAAGCAAAGCCATCGGTTCATACTCCTTGATTCCGAATATTAAGAAAACAGTTTGAACTATCAGTTTTGAACTACACAAGCAAGGGATACTAAGAAAAACCATAACCCCGGTCAAGGAAAAAGCGGTAGTTGACCTAGAGCTGCATTTTCTGGCCTCCCCAACATGATATTCATATTTTGTACAGCTTGCCCAGCCGCCCCTTTGACAAGGTTGTCAATAGTAGAGACAACTACCAGCCAGCCGGATCTTTTATCAGGTATTACAGACAAATGACAGTAATTTGATCCTCTTACATAATTTGTCCCTGGTAATACACCCGGTTTCAATACCCGGACAAATTGCTCATCTGCATAAAAATCATTGAACAATTTTTGCCAATCTTCATCATTTTTACCGGCAACTGGCCGTATATGACAAGTGGTTAATATACCCCGCGATTGTGGCAAAAGATGGGGTGAAAACCGCACTGCAACTTTTTTTCCACAAAGCTGGGACAGCCCCTGCTCAATCTCTGGAGTGTGTCTATGGCCCACAGCCTTATAAGAGCGGAAACCTTCACTTACTTCAGAAAAAAGCGTTCCCTGGCTAGGGCTACGTCCCGCACCTGAAGTTCCGGATTTACTATCAATAACCAGACTCTCTGGATCAACTAAATTATTACTAAACAGTGGTGCAAGGGCCAAAAGTGCTGAAGTTGGGTAGCAGCCTGGATTAGCCACAAGGCTGGCATTTTTTATTTGATCACGACTACCTATTTCCGGCAGGCCATAAACAGCCTCAGAGAGCAATTGAGGGGCTTTATGGGCCTCTCCATACCACTCCTGATATAGCTCAGCATCTTCCAGACGAAAATCTGCAGAGAGATCGACAACCTTTGCCCCTCTTTTTAGTAGTTCCGGCACTACTCCCATAGAGGTAACATGGGGCAATGCACAAAAAACCACATCGCAGTCAGAAACTGCTGTAAGATCATCTAATGGTGTGCATACAAGTTCCGACCCATTGATGAGATGGGGGAATATTGCTGACATTGGTTGACCGGCAAACCGTTGTGAAGTGACAAATTTAATTTCCACCTCTGGATCTCTAGCCAGAAGCCGAACCAACTCGCCGCCGGTATAACCTGATGCTCCTTGAATTCCAACTGTAATAGACATGATATCACCATCTACAATGGTTATTTTTCAATTATCCTAGATTAAGCTAGACAAAACAGAGCCTTTGAGCTTCACCTAAACCCGGCAGAGGGATAACATCCACGGACAATTATTAGCAAAAAAAAAGGGAGGCATGTAGCCTCCCTTTTTATAATTTGAATAAAGCGGCTTAACGCTTGGAGAACTGAGTACTCTTACGGGCCTTACGGCGACCATATTTTTTCCGCTCAACAACACGGGAGTCACGAGTCAAGAAACCAGCTTTTTTAAGAACATCTCTCATTGAAGGGTCATGCTGAATCAAGGCTTTGGAAATTCCTAAACGAATCGCCCCTGCCTGACCAGAGTTACCACCGCCATGAGCATTTACTGTTATGTCAAATTGATCCAGGGTCTCTGTTAACTCAAATGGATGACGCATAATCATCTGCAAAACGTCACGGCCAAAGTAAGACTTTGAGTCCCGCTTGTTGATGGTAATTTTACCAGTACCAGCTTTCATCCAAACTCTTGCTATGGACTCTTTCCGTCTGCCGGTTGCATAAATTGCGTCTGCCAGTGACATAAACAGTTGCTCCTAAATTTCTCTATTTATCAAAGGACAAGGCTACTGGATTCTGTCCCGAATGGGGATGCTCAGCACCTTTATACACTTTCAGTTTACGATACATATCCCGGCCCAGCTTGGTCTTGGGCAACATTCCCCGGATTGCACTCTCTATCACACGCTCAGGAGTTGCACCTTCCAACTCTTGACGTGCTGTCTTTGACTTCAAACCACCAGGATAACGGGAGTGACGATAGTAGAGCTTGTCATCCATCTTGTTGGCAGTCAATTTAACCTTATCAGCATTAACTATGACAATAAAGTCACCACAATCCATATGTGGGGTAAACATAGGCTTATGCTTGCCACGCAACCGAATGGCTACTTCAGTAGCTAAACGACCCAGTACCTTGTCCTCAGCGTCAACAACAAACCACTCACGCTTGATATCCGAAGGTTTGGCAGAATAGGTTTTCACGGCAATTGCTCCATTCTCTAACCAAAGCAACGATTTTTAATAAAGAGTTCGTGCTCTGAACTAAAGGGGTTCGTAAAATGAAAGTGTTCCCCCACATCAAGTAAATACTTAAATATACTTGATGTGGGGCGGAACAGCTGAAAAAAAGACTCCTGGCAGTGTCCTACTTTCCCACACCTTAAGATGCAGTATCATCGGCGCTGAGGGGCTTAACTGCCGAGTTCGGGATGGGATCGGGTGTGACCCCCTCGCCATCGCCACCAGGAATCTATAGCAAAGTCAAAGATTTGCGGCA
>JADFZU010000052.1 GCA_015232365.1 Magnetococcales bacterium
ATGATTTATCTGACAACCACTGACTAAACAGCTACACCTGGATTTTTATTGACTACAGAGAACATCCATTACTCATAAAACATCCTGGTATAGCTCAGGGTTGCTTATTCTGCACTATAATTCAACAACTGCTCTTTGATAAAAGGTATAAGCTGCTCTCGCATATCTGGACGCTCCAAAGAGAGAGCTATATTTGCCATTTGATAACCGGCCTTATCGCCACAATCAAACCTGACACCCTCAAAACGATAACCGTAAACCGACTGCTGAGCAAGCAGGGCACAAATTGCATCAGTTAGCTGAATCTCTCCCCCTGCCCCCTTATTGCCAGTGCTTAGAAAGTTAAAAATCTCCGGGGTTAAAATATAACGCCCAACAACAGCCAAATTGGAAGGAGCACTGTCAGGTTTGGGTTTTTCCACCAACCCTTTGGCCTTTATCAGTCGCTCTCTACTATCGATTTCAGAGTCAAAAGGGTCAATCACCCCGTAGAGACATGTCTGGGATTGTTCAACCTCCATAACAGCCACTACCGAGCTGGCAGATTTTTCAAACTGCTCAACCAACTGGCTTAAAACACCAGGGGCAGAGTCGCCGGTCCAGATCAGGTCATCAGGCAGTAAAACCGCAAACGGATTATTGCCAACTATCGCCCTGGCACAGAGTACAGCATGGCCTAAACCCAAAGGAGCGTGCTGCCTAACCGCACATATCGTCCTGCCATCTGGCGGGGTCAACCCTCTAACTGCTGCCAATGACTCCTGCTTACCCTTAGCATCCAAAGCCGACTCCAGCTCCGCATTGCTATCAAAATGGTCCTCTAAAGATGTTTTTCCTCTACTGGAGACCAAAACCACCTGTTCAATACCTGCTGACCACGCCTCCTCAACCACATACTGGATTAAAGGCTGATCAACAACTGGCAACATCTCTTTTGGTATCGACTTGGTAATAGGTAGAAAACGAGTACCCAAACCTGCAACGGGAAGTACAGCAGTACAGATTGCCATTTACATGAGCCCAAATCATTAGGTGAACACGAATAGATCTCTAAAATTTAATAAATTGGCAGCGTTCCCAATTAGCACTTGGCCAACCAAGGAACTTTAGCGATAACGCCACCGACTTATGAAATATTTGGAGATCAGTTTAACACCGAACTGCAAAATTCTCAGTCAGTATCTTACATAATATCAGTTTTTTTTCCGTGTAGCCAAGAATTGAGTAAATGCTAACGCTGGAAGTGGACGGCTGAAGTAGTAACCCTGGATTTCATCGCACCCTTCAGAATCCAGGTAATTCTGCTGCTCAAGAGCCTCTACCCCCTCTGCGACTACCCGTAAATCAAGCCCTTTGGCTAAAGAGATAATGGACTCAATAATAGCAGCATCTTTGGAATCTGAAGTTAGATCACGAATGAAAGCTTGATCAATTTTTAAAGTATTTATGGGAAAACGTCGCAGATAACTAAGAGATGAATAACCGGTGCCAAAATCATCAACGGCAATTGAAATACCCTGAGCACGTAACTGACCCAGAACATTTATAGCCTCCTCAACATCATCCATCACCATACTCTCAGTAATTTCCAACTCCAACATACCTGATGGCAGCCCAGTTTCATCAAGCACGCGCTTAATTAAATCCAGCAATCCCTCCTCCCTAAACTGCCGGGCTGAAAGGTTTATTGCAACTTTTAGAGGAGAAAAACCTGCATCCAACCACTCTTTGGTCTGTCTACACGCCGCACGAAGAATCCACTCTCCAAGAGGAATAATCAACCCGGTCTCTTCAGCAACAGAGATAAACTCACCAGGGGGAATAAGGCCGGTTTCAGGGTGCTGCCAGCGCACCAAAGCCTCCATACCGACAACTTTATCGGCAACCAGGCACAATTTAGGCTGGTAATAGAGAACAAACTCATCTCTATCAAGTGCCAAACGTAAATTAGTCTCTAATAGCAGGCGGCGATTAGCTTGCAACCCCATGGTCTCGGTATAAAATTGGTATCTATCACGTCCGGCTGTTTTTGCCCGAGTTAGAGCCATATCAGCATATTTTATTAAAGAGTCCGCATCATTGCCATCATCAGGAAACATGGTAATCCCAGAGCTTGCGGTAACAAACAGTTCATGTTCGTTGATGACAAAAGGTAGAGCCAGCACCCCTAGCAACTTTTGAATAACCGTAAGGGCATCTTTAACCAAATGAATGCCGCGAATGATAAAACCGAAGGAGTCGCCACCTAGGCGACATATAGTATCGCCCTCACGAATAAAATCTTGAAAACGGTTAGCAACGCTTTTAAGTAGCAGATCGCCACTGCCATGACCTAGACTGTTGTTGATATTTTTAAAATGGTCAAGACCAAGAAACAGTACCAACACCTTACCGTTATTACGGGTTGCACTACTTATAGACTGGTTGAGACGGTCAAGGAAAAGCTCACGGTTTGGAAGACCGGTCAGGGTGTCGTGGTAGGTTCTGAAATTAAGCAGTTGTTCACGAGCTTTGATATCGGATAGATCGTGAAACACCGAGACATAATTACTAATAGCTCCAGAACTGTCAGAAATCGCTGTTATGGTCTCCCATTGGGGATATGCCTCACCGCTTTTGCGTCGACTCCACACCTCACCCTTCCAAGCGCTACCTGTGTTGAGAGCAGCCCATTTTTTTTTGGTAGCTTCATCATTTTGATCGGTAGAGCGCATGAAATCTATGGGACGGCCAACTGCCTCCTGGCTTGAATATCCGGTGATTGTTGAAAAAGCAAGGTTGACAGTTTGGATCTTCCCTTGTGAATCGGTAATAATCACCCCTTCAATTGCATTTTCAAACACCTGGGTAGTTACGCTAAGTTGAGCCTCAACCTCTTGCATAACCCCGTCAAAAACCGAAGTTGCTATCCGAAGATGGTCCTCAGCATCCCTCTGCCTGGAAACATCATGGACCGTACCAACCATCCACTGTTTACCATCAGCGTTTTCATTAAAAAATGGCTCCCCTAAAGCTCGAACCGTCCTTTGTGTCCCATCTGGACGCACAACTCTGTGCTCAAATGCAAACGGTTGTTGGTTTTTTAATGACTCACGGGTAACTCTCTCCAGCTCAACCTGATCATCCGGGTGCACTCGGTCTAGATAATCTTTGATTTTTCCGCCAAACTCTCCAACTTTAAGGCCAAAAATATTGGAAAGCTCATCAGAAATTGAAATGTTGTCAGATACAGTATCCCACTCCCAGTTGCCTATATGGGCTATTTTCTGGGCTCTTTTCAACATCTCTCGCTCACCCTTTAAGCGACCGGCAAGATGCTCAATGGTGCGTAAATCACGAAAAGCCCTTATGGCAGTTGTGACACAGGTGATCAACTGCTGGCTTGAAAGGTCTGTTTTCTCTCTGTAGTCGTTGATGTCGTATTGGGATATAACATCAAGCTCTGGAGCCTGACCAGCTTGGCCAGTACGCAAAATTATACGGACAAAACCATTATTAAGATCATCACGAATGGTTCTGACTGCTTCCAGGCCAGCATTATCACTCTCCATTACCACATCAAGCAACAAGACGGCAATTCCTGGGCTTTCTTCCATAATCCGGCAGGCATCCTTACCGGAATAACCACTTATGATAGAGACGCCACAGTCGTCAACCACCAAATCACGTAGGACCATATTGGTCAGGCTATGGATATCTTTATCATCATCCACAACCAGGATTTTCCAAGGATCACCACTAACAGGAGTTTCTGTATTAACCTCTAAAGATTCCTCAGCAAAACGCAGATCGCCATCGGGCTGATGGCCAGCACTGCCGCTAATGTTTTTTGTCTGTGGCATTATATGAATAATTAAACTCTACTATCAAAAGAAGAACAACCAACTGTTATTGCATAAAAGCTACTATGCGTTGCTGACTATAAATGCCTGCAACCAAAGCAGGATTACAAATCCTATAAACAACTCCCGGACACTACCACAACCACTACCGAAATTTCAAATTTTTTCCCTAAACATGTGGTCATAAAAACGTTTTCCTGACATGTAGTTAACTAAACAATTGGTCACATAACTGCCAGTCAATATTCAATCACAACATTGTAAACAGCTTGTAAACAGACAATAACGCCAGAAAAAAGAAAACGCTGCTGCAGTACCTCGCATTATAAAAAGTTTAAAACCACCCCATGATCCGCTCCCATGAAAACACTTCACGACATTCCAATATTCAAGGCTGGTCGTCACCGTGACATGAACGGAACGACTTTAACAATCACTGAGGTGGACTTAGACAAAATTGTGTCCACCTACCAACCAGAACTGCATGAAGCACCGTTGGTAATCGGCCACCCAGAACATGATGCCCCAGCATGGGGTTGGGTCTCTGGCTTGCGGATCGAAAACAACATGTTACTAGCCATGGTTCAACAGGTAGACCCTGCCTTTAGCAAAATTGTCAAAGCAGGTCGCTATAAAAAAGTTTCAGCCAGTTTCTATACACCAGAGGCTGCAAACAACCCGTCTCCAGGCAACTTTTACCTCAGGCATGTGGGTTTTTTAGGCGCACAACCGCCTGCTATCAAAGGCCTTGGAGAGGCATCCTTTAATGAAAAAGAGGACGGGATCATCACCTTTACCAACAAAATCACCAAAACAATAGAACAGGGAGAGAGCAGTAATTTTTCAGACCCCAAAATTAAACAGGAGACAACGATGGGACAAGAATCAAAACAGCTTGCACCAAAAAAAGAGAGTCTAGAAAAAATGCAACAAGAGCTTGAAAAACGGACATTGGAGCTGAACAAAAGGGAGGAGGCAATAAAACTCCAAGAGAGGGAGAGCAAAAAAAACCGGCAGAGCCAGTTGGTAGATCAGTTAATCAAAGATGGCAAACTCCTCCCCCGTGACCGGGAAGAGGTGCTGGCTCTTATGGACCGCCTGCAAGAGTCAGGAGTAATAGAGTTCTCAGAGGGTGAAGGTAAGCCGGTCAGCTCTGAAGCAGCGGCATATTTTCAATCCTTCATCAAAAGATTACCGGTTCAGGTGGATTTTTCTGAAAACACAACAACCACCATAGATCAGAACATCACACCTCACTACACCACCCCAAGAGGGTATCAGGTAGATCAAGAGGGTTTAACCAAACACAACAAAATTCTTGCTTATGCAAAAAGCCGTGACATCGACTATCTCACTGCGGCTTTGAGTGTGGGCAAATAACCAACTGTTTTATTAAGGACAAACAAAATGAGCCAACAAAATATCTCTGTCTTAACCTTAACTCTAATCGCCAGTGGTGCGGTAACTGCTAACCGTGGCATCGGTTTTGATGGTGCACAAGCCACCAGCCAGGGCCAGAAAGTGATGGGATCTGCTGTAACCGACTCCAACTCAGGCAGTGCTGTTGCAGTCATTACCAACGGCACTGCAATAATGGAATCTGGAGCAGCCATCAGCATCGGCGACTCTCTTATTGTTGATAGCCAGGGCCGGATAATCCCAGCATCAACACTGGCAGTTGCCAGTGGCGCAACACCGGTAACCGGTAGTGCAGCCAACGGAGCCATTCTTGAAGGTAGCGATCTACCAGAGTTCATCATTGCCGACGCCATGCAAGCAGCATCAGCAGCAGGAAAAATGATCGAAGTACTGCTTCGTCGTTAACCATGTATTCGGCAGTTAGGCGTCCATTAACTGTACAACAATTTTTTTTGTCAGATAAATCAGGAAAAGTGCAGCCACCTTGTCGGTGATTAGGCTTTTTTATGATTTGCCAGACGAACCAACAGGTTGTGCCAGTGATGTGCGAACGACTGCCAGATCTATGTTAATCAAATAATTTCAATTAATAAGGAAAACAGTTATGCCTATGTCGTCTAGTCAAGTTCGTGTTATCGACCCGGTTCTTACCGAAATTGCCCAAGGATACCGCCACCCTGAACATGTTGGTCACGCACTTTTCCCAAAAGTTCCTGTCAACATCTCCGGCGGCCAGGTACTGGAGTTTGGCAAAGAGAGTTTTAAACTATACCAATCCCGGCGTGCACCTGGTTCAGCAACCAAACGGATAAGTTTTGGCTATCTGGGCAGAAGTTTTGCTCTGGTTCAAGACTCCCTTGAAGGTCAGATTCCACGGGAATATCTCCGTGATACATCCCTAACTCCAGGGATCGATCTTGGTGGCAGGTCTGTAAACAGCACTCTGCGTGCTCTATCTTTAACCCTGGAATATGACCAAGCACAGTTGGCAACCAATGCCGACAACTATGATGATGACCATAAAGTCACACTATCCGGCACTGACCAGTGGAGCGATGGAGCTTCTGACCCAACATCGGATATAAGCACCGGCAAAGAAGCGGTTCGCACCTCGGTTGGAATCGATCCTAACACACTACTTCTCTCTGCCCAGGCATTTAATGCTCTAAAAAACCATCAATCAATAATCGACCGCTTTAAATACACCAGCCGTGACTCAGTTACTCCTGACATGCTGGCTTCACTACTTGATCTTGAGCAAGTGGTGGTCGGCAAAGCGGTAGCTTTTGATGATGCTGGCAACGATATCGACATCTGGGGCAACAATGCAATTCTGGCATATGTACCGACCACTCCATCAGGTATGGAAGATCCATCTTTTGGTTACACCTATACCATGGATGGCAACCCTCTGGTTGAAAAACCCTACTACGAAAACAATGCAAAAAGCTGGATCTTTCCTGTTACCTACGAACGAGTGCCTGTCTTAACCGGCATTCTCTCCGGCTATCTGATCAAAAATCCGGCTTGATAAGAGATGCTTAGATTCAAGGTCCTAACCCCACTGCGTCATAACGGCATTAGTTACATGCCTGGTGCTGTGGTGGAGATGACTGCAAAACAAGCGGCAGCCCTGTTTGGGGCTGTCGCCATCAATAAACAATCAGCTTCTAAAACCGGTTTCGCTGACACCATTAGCCGGCTGAACCCTGCTGATCAATCCCAATGGCGAAGGGATGGCCTGCCTCGCACAGAGGCCCTTTCTGCCGTTGCAGGCCGTCGGGTCTCAGCGAAGGAGAGGGACCGCCTCTGGCAACAATGGACAAAGGAAAACAGCCCATGAGTTATGCAACATCACTAAATCTACTGGAATGGTTTGGAGCAAAAGAGCTGGCCCAAGCAGCCACACCTGACGATCTGGCAGTGGTTTCTGCCCAACTTATGCGCCTGACCATTGAGAGCGGCAACCGTGACGCTTTTTCTCTCGATGAGCAAACATCTGCTGATGCCGCCCTAGCCCGCATTACCGCAGCATTAACAGAGTCTTCACTTCTCATCGACTCCTATATATCTAGGCGTTATTCACTACCAATTACCGAGGCTATCATCTCAACCAGCCCCCTGCCCCGCTTCTGTGGAGCCATGGCCCGGCGACTCCTATACGACGATGGGGTACCAAAAGAGGTAGAGCAACGTTATGAACTGACTTTGGGCTGGCTTAAAGATCTGGCTAACAACCAGGTAGACCTGGGGGCTAGTTCCAGCAGTCAAACCCAGGTTGGGGCTGGCCTTGCCGACTTTGAGACCAATGAGCGTATTTTTGATAAAAACGAGCTTAAAGGGTTTATCTCTTCTGGCAGTTACCAGTCATGAGCAACTATTTTGCCGCTGAGAACTTGATTCTCAACAAACTTGATAACCTTAATAGTGATTTTAAATTAATCACCTCTGCTCGCAACCTGCAAGAGTTGCAAAACCATCCCGGCCCATCACCGGCTCTCTATCTTATCTATGACGGGCAAGAGCCTTTCATGGGTGCAGGTAGTGCACAGATCATTGACCAGAGCTGGTTAACTGTAATCGTTGTCCGCTCGGCAAGGGATACGGTCACTGGTGCTTTTGAACGCCTGGAGGCCGGCCCCCTGATAATCAAACTCTGTGAAGCTCTGCTTGGCTGGCAACCAGATAGCCAATATGGAGCACTTACCATTAAAACTGCTCCAGGGCCGATTTATAACAACGGCCTTGGTTACTACCCGGTGCGCTTTAGCACCAGGCTCACTCTACGGGGTCAATAGTCAATCAAATGAAAAAACTAGGTAATCTGATTTTACCCGACTCACTACAGTGGACTGACCAGTACTCCCTATCTCCCGTCACCCAGACGGTGGCCCATACTCTGGCTGGAACGCCGGTGGTGTTTAGCCGCAAAGGTAGTGGCTTGCCTATAACCCTTGCTGCAACGGGAGATACAACCTGGTTGGACCTGACCACAACCAAACTACTGGCAGAAATGTCAGAACAGGTGGGGGTTATCTACTCTCTTATCTGGAACGACCTCAACTTCAACGTGATCTTTCGTCACCACGAACCACCAGCCATATCCCTAACCCCGTTATGGCCGCATCACGACCACTTTACCGGCACCATCCGGCTAACACAAATTCAATAAAACATTGTTTTACGAGGAATAAATAGTAATGGCCATTCAAACAACTGAAATCAAGTGGTACAAACCTACCATAGTCAACGATACCACCGCTAATGGTGGCAGCCTCTCTGCCAACGAAATTCCTGACGGAGTAAAAAACAACGTCTGGCCCGATGTTCCCCAAGCTGAACGCACTACTGGCTCAGTAAAATACAGAAAAAGCTTTATCAAGGTTGAAAATGACGACGACCTGACATTGATTGAGCCAAAAATATTTATTGAGACCCACACACCTGGGGATGACAGTATTGTTCTAATAAGCGGAACCCAGACCGACACCCAGGCTGAAGCCGATGACTACACCCGCTTCTATGGAGCTGGGGATCTGGATGCCAATGTTGCGGCGCTTGATACAACGATCGATGTCAATGTAGAGCCAGGTAATGCTGCGGCTGGCCATGAGATATTTCAAGATGGCGACCTGATTCGTATCTCAGACCAGACCAGTGTTGACGACACGTCTGGCAATAGTGAGTTTATCCAACTCGCGGCAACATCTGCAGTATCATGGAATGGCGACAAGGCCACACTGACCTTTGCGGCTGGAGCCTCACTTGCCAACAGTTACCTGGCGGCGGAGACCAAAGTATCCTCTGTTATAGAGGCTGCCAACATTGAGGCCAGCGTTGATACATGGGGAGAATCTTCCACCTCTGGAACTTATGACGAGAGCACAAACCCACCTATAACAGACCACATCGGCACTATTGAACAGACCTGGATTATCACCTTCTCTGACGCAACCAACTTCTCTTGTGCTGGAGATACTGTTGGCTCTGTCGGCGGCGGCTCCATTGGGGGTGGTGACTTTGCTCCCAACAACAGTGATTTTAGCAAACCCTATTTCACCTTGAGTGACGGTACTCCTCCTTGGGGCGGAACCTGGGCAGCAAGTGAGACAATTACCTTTAAAACCCATCCGGCAGCAACAGCTATCTGGGAAAAACGTACCGTACCTGCTGGTGCCGATAGTCTATCAGGCAACAAAGTGGTGGTGGCAATTAGTGGAGAGAGTGAATGAGTGAGTTGAACGCCGGTTTTACTCTGGATTTTTTAAGCCAGCAAAAACGGTCGAGCTTTCTTCTGGTATTTGGTGATGATCTTGGATCATCACCAATCCAGGTTCGCCCCCAGGTGGTTAAAGCCTGGAGCAGAGACCCCGACCTACACGCAGAGCAGATGGTAAACAGCTTGCAGATGGTCAAACCAGGAAAACGCCGGGTACGTCTTTACTGCTCAAAAGAGACGGCACAAAGTGCAAAGGTCAAAATCTACTCAGGCAGTGCCAGCTCAGTTGGCAGAAGGCAGGAGAGAGTGCTAGAAACCTTGACCTGGACCAACAAAACCAGCCAGTCACTTAAGTTTCCATACGATAATCCAACCGCTGTTGTGGTTGACAAAACCAGCTTTTTCAATCAAAGCGGTGAAGAGGTTGAACCACCAACCTATATCCCCAACCAGGGGATTTTCCATCACAGCCAAACTGTTACCGGTGCGGTTGTCGTGGAGTACTCCCCTGAGTTCTCTCTTTTTGAGGTTGAATATGACATGGGAGAGATGGATGCAGAACGTCTTATAGAGATGAAGCTGGCATGGCTGGCTGGCAATATTCGTGATTGTGATATTCCACCTGTTCATGTGGTTGCTATAGCTGATGGCCATGCAGCCCAGATCTCTTTTCAAAGACAGTTCTGGCCGGAGAGAACTCACGGCAAAAATGGCTACGTCGCTGCTCCAGTGATTCCGTCCCGCACCCAACTCTCAGGTGGAGAAGGTCTCGACCCTTGCTGGAATAGCTGCTGGCAGCAGATTAATGGCGGAGAGCTAGATATGAGCATGGATGAGTATTTAGCCATTGTTGAGTGTGTAAAGATGTCTAATGAACAGCCACAACTACAATATGTAGAGATCAGCCGTGAGACCAAGACCGAACGAATTTTTAACAATAACGATTCCGAAATATATATAGATGTGGAGCGGCCAACCCTATTAACCATGAAGCTCTCTAGAGCAGACGGGAAGGAGTTCTGTGGCGAGTGGGAAAACTACGCCTACCTCCCGGAAATCATCTTCAGGTTTAACGGTTAGTGAGTGATGGAAAACACTGTATTTACTGCTCCAGGTCCGTTTGCCCGCATAGTTGCCATTCATTTTGCAACAACTATCCGCTACGCATTTCAGATTATCCGGGATGACGGGGTGGTCATTACCCCGGTTATAAATGAGAACATAACCCTGAGCCTCCATACCCCTGGCAATCAGCTACTGTTTCAGGGCCAGAGTCAAGACCTCTCCAGCAATCAAACTCTGGACTATAGCGAGGAGGTGGATGGCCTTACTACCGCTTTCACATATAGCAACGGATACTATCTGATTGCTCTGGAGCCAACACTCTTGGCAGCACACTACTCTATGGACCACTCCAATGCCCGCTGTTATTTAACCACCAGTGGAGCAAAAACTCTGGAGACAATCCATAACCGGGCCTATCTACCGCACATGACCTTCAAACTATTGGCCCCAGGAGTTTATAGCATTAACATTCCACTGTGGTATCAAGTAACCCAAAACAACCAAACAGCCTTTGATACCCTGGAGAAGACCACAACCATATTCAGCAGCATACCGTACCGGGCAACAATGAACATTGTTGATGGTCAGGCACTGGCCTATTTCAGGCTACCCTTACTTGGGGTTATCTGGAGTGCTGCCCCAGACCTTTCCGGCTGGATTGGGCTGTTTGACATTAGAGATATATGTCAAGGAGGGGTCACATATGCTCCTTGGCAGTATCCGGCAGGCCATAACCCACCCCCAGAAAAACCTGAAAACCATACCGACCGCCGTTATATCGTCTACAGCAACGTAGTTCTAAAAATATCCCTCTCTTCATGTCCTGGGGGGTGGAATGAAATCGCTGTTGACCTTAGTTCTAATTTTGGCTTTTCAAGACATATACCCTATATCCAGCCTGGAGAAGAGTTGGTAAATGCTGAACATCAAATCAGTGATTATGGAAAAAATATTAATGGCAGAATGTTTACACTGACTGGAAAGCTTGGCTGGAACGGCTCAGGTTTTACCTATAGTACCGGCGAGAGTCAGGTCTATACAAATCAAACAGCAACATTAATAGAGAGTCCAGCCATGGAGTTTGACTCCCTAACCTTTCAACCTTTGCCGGAATAAATACCATTATGGCTACTCATCGCTATTGGCGTATTACAGTAACTCAATCCACCTCCGGGGCCACGAACACGGTCTCACTATATGAAGTTGAGATGCGTGGTGTAGTAGATGGAGCCGACCAATGTAACGGTGGGACCGCCTCTGCCAGCCATAACGACTCAACCTCTTACAAACTATTTGAAAACAACACCAGTGAATATTGGAGCAACGGAGCACCATCAACAACCTGCTGGTTCCAATATGATTTTGCCTCTGGTGACGTTGAAATAAAACAGCTTCTGTTTATACCTCGTTACTCCAGCCAAAGCCCGAAAGATTTTACCATATCATCTTCTGACAATGGTATTGACTGGAGTGAAGAGGCGGCATGGAGCGGCATGACCGACTGGACTGGTGGAGTTGGTAAAACCATAGATATACCTGGCCCCATTGTTAAAGTGCAACTACAGCAACCGTTTGACCTTACCCTTGCAACAAAAAACCTGCAACCAGTTCCGCTGGGTGTTTTTATCGACAGTTGGCTCACAGCCCCTTTTTCAGCCCCAAACCTTAAAAGCAACAGCCACCCCTTCCAACTGACAATAACCAAGGAGACTACCAGCCCCTACTCCCCTACTGTTGAAACAAACAAGCAACACAACTACGGCATCTCCATTAGCCATGATCAGCAGCAGCCATATAAAAGATGGTTGATGAGCCACTCTAACCAGCCGATCTATGGTCGGTTGAGCAGAAAGCAGCTAAAAGAGTGGTCGTTGAGAGAGATGGTAACTGCTCAAATAAGCAGACCATTTACCCAGACCTACCCAATAGTTGCCAAGGCGTCAAGACAGGCTGACCTGCTGTTGCACAACCCGGTTACAAAGTCCCAGTACTACTTTTGGGATCTCGCAGATAGCAGCAATTTGCAACATATATCCCAACCGGAAATAAAAATTGACGGCTTGGTTGCTAATATCGTCAATCTATCCATAGAGGCCAGCCAAGAGCAGGCTGGCTGGCGGCTAGAGATGGATCTGGCTGACGATTGTAGCTGGCAGAACCTCAACATAAACACTCTCTTTAACCTAGAGATTGCCGGAGAGCTGTTTCTTCTGCTTGTTGACTCTAAAAACTCCAGCAGAGATGGTAGTGGCAGACATCAACGCACCCTTATAGCCAGCAGCCCCATCGTTAAATACGACACACCAAGAGCGGCAACCATAAATCTTGTTAGCAGGGATAGTTGTGGGGCAAAAGAGCTGGTTGAGGAGCTATTGGGAGAGACGGTTTTATGGCAGCAGGTTAACTGGACCATCACTGCTGGAGTATTGAGTTATAACGGACAAACCCCACTGCAAGTGGTAAAAAATATAGTCTCTTCTGTTGGTGGAGTGGTTAACAGCAAACCAGACGGCACAGTTTTGATCCAACCACGCTTCCCAATTCCAGTATCGGAGTGGCAGATACAAACACCTAACCATGTTCTTACCGACAGCTCTGATAATCTAGAAATCAACGAAAGCTGCCAAACTCTAAACCTATTTGACAAGGTTACCATCCTAAACCAAAAGCCAGACCAAAACACCGGGTTTTTAACTATAGATCTAGACCGGCGAGAAGATGGCCCCAACCGGGGCAAGAGCAGATTTAAACCAGGAGATACCACCCATCTTCTGCTTACTACCGGCCCTGATACCCTGGCTTCAACTATAACTCCTTCAGCAGCCAACGTTATAAATACTGGAGAAACCACCTATCCTGTCACCGAGATTCTAGCCTTTATCAACAACAACCAAGCCAAACTCTCCCAGCCTATTCAACAGATAGAACAGTTTGTCTGGCTGGGCACTGACCTGGGTAATCCTAAACTGGAACAGGATGGTCAAACAGTTACCACAGCAACAGAAGGTGTCGCCATGCTCAAAATTACCGGCACCACAACAAGCAGAGGTTATCAATTTTCAGCCCCACAACAGCTAGAGGGGATGGCTAGCTTCCCGGTAGTATTTTCATGTAGTGGCGAGACGACTCTGCCAGCAGACAGATCAGTAACCAGAGAGAGAAATAACGGCAGACGGCCTGCACCGGATATTTTTGCCCCACTTCTAAGTGGCAAACCGGCACTCATCGCCCGTTGTGAACAGGAACTAGACCTTGGGGAAGAACTGCAGATTGTTGATATTACCTCCATCTATCGTCCCGGCCTGGCTCCAGGACAGCTAATCGAGATTCACGATACACTTTATGGCCGGAGTTTTAGAGGGATACTAACAGCCCTATGTCACACAATAGGTCAAAATACCCCCACATCTAAATTAACTATCAGTAAAAAATAACAACACCCAATAAAAATTTAATCAGAGGAGTCTATCATGCCCCACTCAACCCAAATTGATAAAAGCAAGCTGAACAACATATTGAGCAACAAAAACCTATTGACTACCAGGACTGCATCAACATTGGTAGAGACCACAGAGTACATCTACGTAGGCCAGGCCGATCCCGGCAGTAGTGAAGCAAACCCGGTCTGGCTGATCCAAAGGACAGCAATATTTGCTGACGGCAGCACAGCCACTCTCTTTGTTGACGGCAAACTGTCCTTCAACCAGATTTGGGACAATCGAGCAGCACTTACTTATAGTTGATAAACCTGGATTCGGCAGTTAGGCGTGCATTATTAGTGCAACATATTGGTTTAGCTGGCGAATCAGGAAAAATAAAAACAACCTTGTTGGTGATAAGACTTTTTTCTGGTTTGCCAGATGAATCAAGAGGTTGTGCCAGTGATAAACGAATAACTGCTGAATTTAGGATATGGTAGGGTTTTAAAAAAATGGGGCGATTAGCCCCCTTTTTTTATCCAACTCCTTGCTCTAAACGGGAATGGACATTAAGTTACGCTAGTTCGTGATCTATTTACTGTTTACTGTTTGGGAGAATCAATTGACCATTAGACTACGTTTTTATTTTGTCGCTCTCATCTTAATGGTGGGGTTTTTTATTCAACCAGCCGTAGCCGGACAGTTAGCCGCAAACCAACAACTTACTACAATGAAATCTGGAGCTACCCCCATGCTAATAATTACTACCTCTCTTGGCGAAATAACCGTAGAACTTGACGCAGAAAAAGCACCTATTACTGTTGAGAATTTTCTAAAGTATGTGGAAGATGGTTTTTATGACGGAACTATTTTCCACCGGGTCATCCCAAATTTTATGATCCAGTGCGGTGGCATGACTGCCGACATGAGAGAAAAAGCCAACAATCCACCAATTAAAAATGAGGCTGGTAATGGCTTGAAAAACATGCGTGGAACACTTGCTATGGCTCGAACCCAAGTTGTAGATAGCGCCACCTCACAATTTTTCATCAACCTGAATGACAACAACTTTCTAGACCATGGCGACCGTGACTTCGGTTACGCTGTTTTTGGAAAAGTAGTTGACGGAATGGATGTAGTTGATAGAATCGCCCAAGTTGAGACTGGAATGAGCAGTGGTCATAGTGATGTTCCTGTTGAGACTGTACTAATTGAATCTATTAAACGTCAGTAAATACTATACAAAAAAAATAAGTATCTCTAAATAACTAAAAATAATTCTCTACTAATTATAAATTAAAAAGTAGCTACTCTAAAAAAGAAATGAAAATGCAACCTGTTGAGAAAACCTTCCTTCAGGCACGAGTTTTTAATGCCGATCAGACAAAAAAAGGGCTCTCTGAATTAGACTGGGGAGTATTTTTTGCTGATTTCATCGATACAGCCAGTAGAGCTATCCTGGCAAATTCAGGGGGTATTGTTCGCCTCACTGTTGACGGTATCATATCGAGTTTTACTGATACCGCCAGCGGTGTACAGGCAGCAATTGACATGCAAGAGGCGGTTAAAGCCGTCGCTGGCCACTCTGGCTGTGCTATTGGCGTAGCAACTGGCCTGGCTTATGAGCAGGCTCTTTCTGATAAAGACGGTGATCGGGTAGATTATTTCGGCACAACTGTTGATATTGCCCACGCCCTTACTGTCAGAGCCAGGGGCAATGCTATCTTGATCCACGATCAGGCTTTAAATACCAACACAAAAATCGACATCCACTCCACTGCTGGCAAGTTAACCAACCGTCATTATAGTGATTATTTTGTTGAGCAGCCCCATATAAACATACCAACACAAAACCAGCCAATACCCTGTTATTCTATTTTCTGGCAGAGCCAGCCAAGCCACTTTTTAACCGAAACCCCCATCGAAGAGACACCATCAGACTCTAACAATAGTGACAACTCTCACAAAGAGCTTATATATTTTGGCCGGGTCTCTGCTTTCAAAAAGGAGAGAGGCTTTGGCTTCATTCAATTTTATACCGAAGATCAAGAGTACAGCGAGATCTATTTTCACATGACCTATGTGATCAATCAGGCTCCAGTGCAAGAGCATGATCACGTTCAATTTACTATCAAGCCAGGCAAAGAGGACCGCCCGCAAGCCTGCTCGGTACTGGTGATGGGTAGCCGTCTGCAGGGGCAGATTGAGTCACAGGAGCCAGATGGTTCAGGACACATCACCATACACAACCAAGATTTCGGTTTAATACGCTTTTTCGCAATGCCAAAGACCTTCAACGATGGCTTGATCAAGGTTAATGATGTCGTAGAGTTTACAGTTAGTTCCGGCTCTGATACTGAGGGACTGATCGCCATTGATGTCAAACCATACCAAGGCGAAGATCAATGTTTAGAGGTGGTTGGCTCAGGAGACAATCTAAGGATTGGCTCCATTGAGAGAGCGGTAATTACTGTCTATTTTGCAGAGAAAGGCTACGGTTTTGCCAAATGCCGAAGAAATAATGTCTACGTCCATGTCTCAGAACTGACCAACCCGGAAAACATCCCCAACCCTGGTGATATCATCGAATTTGAAGTATTTCCAGGTAGAGATGGCACTTACCGGGCCAACAGCATTCGCCTGATTATGAAAAAAGGTCTCTCCTTATAAATCTCGCTAGCATGCGAGTTTCCTGTATCTAACACTGACTTCCAGAATCTGTAATTGACTGCGGGCAATTTAAATACCTTCTGGAAGAGAACGTATAAAAATATCGAAGAAAGCTCGCCCCTTATCTGCTTGTAAAATAATTTGCCAAGGGTTATATTAACGTCTGTTTGTGCATAAACCCAACTCTGAACACGAACTCTTTACGATGATACGATGAAACAAAAAATCTTGGTGGTAGATGACGAGGAGGCAAACCTTAAACTCCTTGATAAAATACTACAAAATGACTATACGGTAATCTTCGCAAAGAGCGGGGCTGATGCACTCCAGAATATGGTACAACAGCCAGATATGGTACTGCTTGATGTCAGCTTGCCGGACATGGATGGTTTTGAGCTTTGCAAACAGCTTAAAGCCAACCCTGAGACCGAACATATACCCGTAGTTTTCATAACCGAACTAGATAAAGAGATTGACGCTGCCCACGGTCTTGAGCTTGGGGCCATCGACTATATTACCAAACCAATCCACAGTGGAATCATCCAACGCAGAATAAAAAACCAGCTCGCACTTAAAAACAGCCACAACCAACTAGAGAGCCTGGTTCAACAAAGAACAGCTGAACTCTCAGACAAGGTTATAGCTCTAGGCAAAACTGAGACCGCATTGAGAGATGCGATGCAGAACCTGCTAACCATTCGGGTCTCACCGGGGGTATTCTGGTTACAGATTCCAGAGGCTGGTCTATATATACTCTGTGGCTGCCCTGGAGAGGTGGTTAAATATCTGCGTCGTCAGGGATTTATCAAAACTGTCGATAAAAATGGTGTCACTTATGAAACCGGCCCCAACGTAATTCTTTTGTCAGACTATCTGGTCCAGAATGGCGGTTTTGCCAATCTTGCCGAATTCCCGGTCTTGCAGATGCTCTATATGCAGGGGATGATCATCCCGGGCCACCCCAACAATACCGGGGCCAAACCCATGTTGATTGGTTCATCTACCCAGGTAAAAGCCCAGATGAACTATATCTATCGGGGTCAGTACGGACTGGTCTCCAAAGAGGAGATTATGGCCTGCGGTGTTGACGAGGCTACCGCCGAGAACTGGATGCGGATAAAGCTAAAGTTTGCATTTGGCAAGATCCAATCTCCCAATGAATTTCTCGACACTTTAGAGATAGGCGATGAGACTGTAGAGATTCGCAACGGAGTAACCATATGCCGCACCGGCTCCAACCGTTATCAAGTTGGCTTTAGGGGCCGAACAACAGATGTTGACCTGAACCTGCCACCAAACGTCATTTATGAGCCGCCATATGCGCTTGGCAACCACCGATTCAAACGCAAATATTTTGCTGTTCTTCATCGTGGCGAGGGTGACGGCTGGGATCAAAACCGGCCAAGCATGGGTAGTATAGTAATGTTCCAGGGGCGGATCTACCTGGTTGACGCTGGTCCTGGCGTATTTCACACTTTGGCAG
>JADFZU010000053.1 GCA_015232365.1 Magnetococcales bacterium
TATTGTGATTACTCAACTGCCAGCAGTTCAATAGCCGCTTTTTGCCAGGTTGGAGCCTTGATACCAAAAGTCTTTTCCGGGGCTTTGACTGCTCAAGAGAGGGGGCTTGCCGTCTATCATGGGACTCTTCTTGAGGCCAACTATGAAAGTGGATCATTTCACTATGTCCGGTTGCGACATGTTTTGGAACATATACCCAACCCCATGGAAACTCTTGCAGAAATTCATAGGATTACTGTTGCTGGAGCCACTATTGAAATCACCGTTCCCAATAGCGATGGACTAAATGCACGACTATTTGGTCGATATTGGCATCAACTTGATGCCCCTCGCCATCTGTTCCATTACTCACCGGCAGTGTTGACCAATCTTCTTTCACAATTCAAGTTTGAAAAACAGTCTATAAGCTTTGAAAAAAGTTATATGGGAACCTCTCTGCGTTATTGGCTTAGGGATAACTCGCCAATGTGGGCTACGGGTAGACGCTGGCAGTTGATTCACCTTGGACTGAAAATCATCAGGCCGTTCACCTCACTGCTTACAGGTTTTGGTTTTGGTGATGAGATGACAGTGATAATGGTACGCTGCTAACGGTTGAAATTACTCAGTATAGGGTGTAGTGTCATGTTATGTTATTATTGTGAAATAGTAGGCGTTAGGCTCTACATTTGACCTAATCTAACTTGATGCCCGCCCAACTCCTGAGATAAAGAGTGTTGAGGTTTCCAGCGAGGATTTGAAAGTTTGGACGATAAGAAGATTTTTAAGCGTTTTCTCGGTTATGTCTGGCCATTCCGTTACCATCTTGCCATAGCCTTCATAAGCATGATTCTGCTTGCTGCTACCAATGGAGCAATTGCATACTCTGTTAAACCCATCCTGGATGATGTATTTATCAAGCAGGATGTCACTATGCTGAACTATATGCCGTTATTGATTCTTGGCATATTCTGTTTTCGCGGTATCGCCTATTTTATCCAATCTTATGCAATGGCTTTTGTTGGTGAAAAGGTTGTTCGCAATATGCAGGTCGAGCTGTATGGCCACATGTTGGAGCTGGACATACATCAATACACATCAACTCCGGCAGGAAGTTTTATCTCTAGGGTTACTTACGATACCAACCTGTTGCGTGGAGCTTCCGCTTCAGCGATATCCAACCTTTTCAGAGAAGGTTTTACAGTTATTTTTCTTATTGGCGTGCTCTTTTATCAAAATATGGAGCTAGCTTTTATGGCGATGGTTGGCCTGCCAATTTCTGGATATTTAATCCTCTTTTTTGGTAAAAAAGTTCGCAAGCTGAGTAAAGCCAGGCAGGAGTTGATGGAGTTGGTGGTCTCCCGTCTGGAAGAGAGCTTTTCCGGCATACGTATCGTTAAGGCTTTCTGTATGGAGAGTCGTGAGCGAAGCCTCTTTAGAAAAATCACCAAAAAAGTCTTCAAGAATAATATGAAGAGTTCAAAAGTGATGGCTATAACACACCCTGCCATGGATTTGGTCGCCGGTATAGCTATCTGTTGTGTGGTCTATTTCGGTGGTAAATTTGTTATCTCCTCTCAGATTACAACCGGTGAGTTTTTCTCATTTATGACCGCTCTATTGATGGCCTACACACCTATCAAACGTTTTTCAGGCCTTAACAACTCAATCCAGATCAGTGTGGCAGCGTCCCGGAGGATTTTTGATATGATGGACACTGTTCCTGATATCAGAAACAGCGTAGATGCCACCATCCTTAAACCCATAGAAAAAAGCATAACATTTCGGGATATATCTTTTTCCTACGAGGGGTCGGATACCCTCATCCTTGACAATATCAACCTGGAGATAAAAGCTGGTGAGACTGTTGCTTTGGTTGGCTCTAGCGGCTCTGGCAAGACAACTCTGGTCCACCTGTTGCCACGGTTTTTTGACGTGGATTCTGGTTCTGTAGAGATTGATGGACAGAATATCAAGGATGTGACAATAAAAAGCCTCCGCTCTCAGCTTGCCATGGTTACCCAGGAGATTATCCTCTTTAACGACACCATCCGTAATAATATTGCCTACGGTGATATGAGCATACCCATCGAGGATGTTATAAATGCTGCAGAGGTAGCCAACGCAAGGGAGTTTATTGAAGAGTTCCCTGATGGGTTTGATACAGAGATTGGCTCCAAAGGGGTTAAGCTATCTGGTGGGCAGAGACAGAGGCTCTCCATTGCCCGTTCTGTTTTGAAAAATGCACCGATTTTAATTTTGGACGAAGCCACAAGTGCTCTGGATAATGAGAGTGAGCGGGCTGTGCAGATTGCTCTGGAACGGCTTATGAAAAACCGGACTACCCTGGTTATTGCCCACCGTCTCTCAACCATCCGCAACGCCGACCGTATTGTTGTCCTCAAAGAGGGTAAGATAGTTGAGGAGGGGAGCCATGATGGCCTCCTGGAACTCAATAGAGAGTATGCCCGCTTTTACGCTCTTCAATTTGAAGATAATAAGTAGTTGATATGAGACGTGCTCTTCTGATAGGTGGTTCTGGATTTATTGGCCACCATCTCTGTAAAGCTCTGCTTAGAGGAGGGGTCGAACCGATAGTTTTGGACCGCAAACCAGCCAATATTCCTGGGGTTCGCTCTATTTGTGAGGAGTGGAGTGGGGAGATTTCCCAAGAGTTGTTGGAAGAGGTTGAGGTTATCTATTATCTCGCCTGGAGCACAACCCCCAAAAATGCTGATGAAAACCCGGTTTTGGATCTAAACTCCAACCTCAACCCCGGACTTCGGCTGCTGGAAAACCTGGTTAAACTAAAGAGCCCGCCACGTTTTGTATTTCTCTCTTCTGGCGGGGCTGTTTATGGGGCTGCTACAAAATTTCCCATAAAAGAGAACCACCCGAAAAAACCCATTGGTGCATACGGTATCAGCAAGCTTACTTTTGAAAAATATCTACATTTTTTTCACCACAACCACGCTTTGGACTATCTGACCTTTCGCCCTGGAAACCCCTATGGAGAGGGGCAGAACCCAAAAGGTGTACAAGGGGCTGTTGGGGTTTTTCTTGGTAAAATGGCTCAGGGAGAGCCTATAGAAATATGGGGTGATGGTGAGGTGGTTCGAGACTATTTTTATATTGAAGATTTGGCTGAGCTACTGGTTGCCAGCCTTGATTACCACCCTGTAGAGAATACTCCTCGGATTTTTAATGCTGGAATGGGGCAAGGCTTGAGTCTGAAACAGCTTATTGAATATCTTGAACAGGGTAGCGGTTGTAAGGCTGACACCGTTTTTCGTCAGGGACGCAGGGTTGATGTAGAAAAAATAGTTCTTGATAGTACTCTTGCCAATCTTCATATTGGGTGGAGTCCGAAAATCGGCATTAAAGAGGGTATTTCCAGAACCTGGCGTTGGATTCAAAAGGTAGAAAAAGATAGATGAAAATACTCTACACAACAGCTAGCCGTCTTGGAGGAACCGGACTTTCAAAGGTGGCTTATCATGCTGTACGCAGTATCTACAACCATGGCTGGCTTGAGAAAGCATTGACTGCCGGCAACCGTCAAAGTGATGTGCCGTCCCATATGCTCAAACGTTTTTGGTTTCAGCCACCAAAGCTGTTCTCTTTTCTTTCCTCCCGTTACTATTACACCATGAAGCGAGTATGGTTTGATTATCGGGCTGCCGGTTATGTGCGTTCAAACCCCACAGATATTGTCCATGGCTGGACCCATGAGTCTCTTCAGACCGTTCATGCTGCTCGTGAGGTCGGGGCTATCTCACTGGTAGACAGAGGCTATGCCCACCCCCGTTTTAGTAAACGGATTTTAGATGAAGAGTATGAAATTTATGGAATTCCCCGCAATCTAGAGGCCGCACCTCCCTGGTTAAGGCCGTATGACCACTGGCGACGAGAGCTTGATGAGGCGGTTGAAGAGATGGAGCAGTGCGACTACCTTCTAGTCCCCTCCCAGTTCTGCTATGACTCCTGCTTGTTAGAGGGAATCCCGGCCTCAAGGTTGATGATGATACCCCGTGGTTTTGACCCTACCATGTTCAAGCCTGTGGAGCCTGAAGATGAGCGTTTCCGAGTGGTTTTTGTCGGTCTTTTAGCGGTTCGCAAGGGGTTGAAATATCTGTTGGAGGCGTGGGAGAGGCTGGCTCTTGTCAATGCTGAACTACTCCTGGTTGGCTCCCTGCATCAAGAGTTGGTTCCTATGCTCACCCCATATTTGCAGCGTGAAGATGTAAACCATATAGCCTTTACGCCAAACCCCGCTGAGTTTTATAACAAGGCGACGGTTTTTGTTTTTCCCTCTTTGGATGAGGGTAGTGCCAAGGTAACCTATGAGGCGATGGCTTGCGGCCTGCCGGTAATTACCACTCCGAACTCTGGCTCTTTGGTGCGTGACGGGCTGGATGGTTTTCTGGTTGCACCTAGAAGTGTTGACGAGCTTATGGAGAAGATTCTCTATTATTATGATGATCGGGATGCCGCACGGCAGATGGGGCAGAGTGCATGGCAGGCTATTCAAGCCTATACCTGGGATAACTATGAGGAGAGGTTGGCTAACTTTTATGAAAAAATTATGGCTAAGTAAGTGAAAGTTCTCTTTCTGCTCAGCAAACGGCAGCCGCCAAGCTCACGGTTGCGGATGGCTAACTGTATAGATGGCTACCGCAAAGCCGGGGTAGAGTGCACCATTTTACCAATCCAGTCTGGTATCTTTGGCCGTATTGCCATTATACGTCTGGCAAAGCGGCACGATATTGTTCTTATTCAGAAAAAGACCTCATTCAAGAGTTTTGAGCTAAAGCTGCTACAAAAAGCCAACCCTAGAATTATCTTTGATTTTGATGATGCGGTTATGTTTCATGAGCTTGAGCATCACAAGCCGTTTGTTGGTAAGCATTTTGTCAAATTTATTCGCACGATAAACCACTGTGCAGCAGTTGTTGCAGGTAATGAGTTCCTTGCTTCATTCTCCAGGCCCAACTGCCCTGATGTTAGGATTATGCCGACTCCGGTAGATCTGAACTACAACTTTGTCAAAACCCACGATCTCTCCAATACAGGAGAGTTGCTGGTTGGCTGGCTTGGGGTAAACGGCAACCTCCATTATTTAGATGAGTTGGCACCGGTTTTTCAAAAGCTGGTAAAAAAATATCCAAATTTTCGTTTGAAAATAGTCAGTAACGATTTTATAGATATTACTGGTGTACCTATTGTCAAGGAGTTGTGGTCTCTGGATGGAGAGGCGGCGGCTTTGCGGAGTATGGATGTTGGTATCATGCCACTGAATAACAGCTTGTGGGCACAAGGAAAGTGTGGTTATAAACTTCTGCAGTATATGTCGGCTGGTGTGCCGGTTGTTGCCTCTCCGGTTGGCATAAACCAGGAGTTTATCCAGCAAGGGGTAAATGGATTTTTAGCCACAGACCATGAGCAGTGGTTTCAAGCACTAAGCAAGCTACTAGATGACGCAAGCCTACGCCGGGATTATGGTCTGGCAGGTAGAGCCATGGTTGAAGAAAAATATAGCCAGGAGAGATATGAGGCAAAATATCTAGCTCTATTCAATGATCTTTTGAGCAGGTAAAAAAAGTCTAGGGGTCTAGGGGAGCTTGCCTGGCGGGGTTGGGCAGCACCCAAGGTTTTGCTTTTAACTAACAACCATGTCATATATCTCACCAAGCCGGGCGACCAGATTAGCGTCACTATAATTTTCCATAATATGCTGCTGGCCCTTTTTGGCAAAATTTTCTCGCTCTTGGGGATTATTGATAAGCCTCTCCATGCTATCAGCAAGGGCCTGGGCATTGCCAGGCTCTACTCGCAGTCCAAACTCATCCTCCCCCAGAACTCCAGTTACCCCTCCCACATCAGTGGCAACTACAGGCAGACCAGCTCCCATAGCCGATAACATGGCTAAGGATAGCCCCTCCCATAGGGATGGCATGACAAAAATATCAAGAGAGCGGAATAGATCACCCAGATCCCGCCTGGTTCCAAGAAGTCGTACTTGATCCAAAAGCCCCAACCGCTCTATCTGTTCTCTTAAGTTCTTCTCCTGACGGCCCGAGCCGATTAGGAGAAGTATCGGGTAGATCTGTTGCTTTTTTAGAGTGTGCATCGCATCAATTAAAAAACGGTGGCCTTTCTGCTCTTCAAGCCGCCCAACTGTACCAAAAACCAATGTGTCATGGGGAATACCGAGTCGGCTTCGAGCCTCTTCACGGCTTAGTTGTGACTCAGATATCGTCAAATCAACACTATTGGCAATAACCTGAATCAATGAGGGGTCAACACGGTCATAACGGATGATATCCTGGCGAATCTCTTCAGAGCCGGCAATGATGGCAGTCGTGTGGAAGGAGGCGAGAAAACGGTTCATTAGATGCCGATGCCATTTACGCTGGTCGGCATAGGTGTTGTGTATAGAGATAATAGCTGGAATTTCTGCTCTGCGTGCTGCCAGACGACCGTAAAGGTTGGCATGATAAAGGTGGCTATGGACTATTTCAATCTCTTCAGATTTTATAACTTCAGCAATAGCAGAAACTATTTTTCGATCAAAACCACCTTTTTCAAGCAGTCCCAACTCAAGAACTTTAAAGCCCATTTTTTCTATTTCGTTGCCGATGACATTTTTGTCACGAATACAGCATATGGTTGAGTGATATTTGCTGGTGTCGAGTTTTTTAAGCAGGCTAAGGAGAAGGTTTTCCGCTCCACCAACAGGCAGGGATGTGAACAGGTGTAGAATTCGTCGGGCTGTTCCCATGGTGTTAAATCTCGTTTTAGAGGATAAAATTGATATACAATTTGGCAGAGTATCCTATTAATTGTTGAACTTCAAACTGCTGATATCCTTGACACTAAAGCTTGTGTCCTTAAAGCCCGGTTGGTAAACTTGAAAACTCAGTAAAAACCAGAGGTCAGACTTTAGCATGACAGAAGACAAACCAGCCACTGCAGCAATCCCAGATCCGCAATCAATACAACGTATTTTGCTGATTAAATTCAAGCATATTGGTGACGTTCTTCTGGCTACGCCAGTTATAGAAGCCCTAAAAGCCCGTTACCCCACAGCCAGAATTGATTTTCTTCTTCATGCTGAAACCGCCCATATGGTGAGCAGCCATCCTGATGTTGCCAATGTTATCACTTTTAGCCGTGGTAAGGGAAAAATGTTTACCGTTAAGCTTATCTATGGCCTATGGAGGCAGGGGTATGATCTGACAGTAGATCTCTCTGGTGGCGGGGATAGGGGAGCGATATGGTCATTTTTAACCGGAGCCAAAACCAGGCTTGGGACCAGAGTTTTAAAAGGGCTGGCTGGAAAACGTTTTCTCTACACCCACACCCTGCCCATACCCAATAGCCGTAGCCATTCGGTTCTGCGTGATCTCTATCTTCTCTCCCTTCTGGATATCCAGCCAGAAAAACCCAATATGGCCTTTTGTTTTGAAGCTGAAGACCGGGAGAAAGTAAAAAAACTTCTTTCTGAGGCAGGGATTTCTGCCGATGTTTCCTACGCTGTTATGCATCCAACATCTCGCTGGATGTTTAAATGTTCTAGTGATGAAATGATGGCGGAAGTTATAGATAAACTCTCTAATGAATACAACCTGCGAACTGTTATCACCTGTGGGCCGGATTCTAAAGAGCGAGATCGGTTAGATCGTATCGCTTCTCTATGTAAAAGCGAGCCTTTAACCTTTCCTGGCAACCTGACTCTAAAGGAGTTGGGGGCAGTTTTATCAGGAGCAAGAGTCTATATCGGTGTTGATACCTCCATCAGCCACATGGCTGCTGCTTTGAATGTACCATCGTTAGCACTGTTTGGCCCTACTGGAGCGTATAACTGGGGGCCATGGCCCAACGGTCAGGATGGGGAGGCGTATCCTGCAAGGAGTGGAGTGCAGCGAGCAGATAACGGTATGCACGCTGTTATCCAGATGGATTGGGAGTGTGTTCCTTGTGGAAAGGCCGGTTGCGACGATAGCAAAATCAGCAAATGTTTAACTGAAATTACCACAGATATGGTCAGTTTGGAGCTGGATTGGCTGCTGAAGGGTGGTCAGGGTTAAACTGTTGCTGGTCAATACAATTGGAGCGAATGGTTCTAAGTTAATAGTCATCCATAACTTTACCTCTGAAATCTACGCCGTGTATTTCAGCAATAGTTTTTTTAAAAGTTAATGGGATGGGTTTGGGAAGGGGGCGTGTCCCTTCCCAATGGGGTGTGGGGCAATGCCCCACTATTACAAGTAATTATAATTTTTCTAAAGAGCAGAAATAAACTCTTCAGCAAACTTACGATTTTGAATAGCCCAGCTAACATTATCTATCTCTTCGTTACGGGCTGCTTGGAGAATATATGGATAAGAAAGCCCTATCTCTTCAATCAAACGAAAACAGGTAGCAAAATTGGCGTTTCCGGTACCGAAGGGGACGGTTCCTCCACCAAGAACCCGGTCTTTAATATGGACACTACCCAAACGATCTCCAATATAGGTCAGCTCTTCTGCAGGGTCATAGCCTAAAGCGGCACTGTTGCCAATATCGTAGTTGGATAGAAGGGCTGGGTGGTCAACTCGCTCGAGAAAGTGTTTTAGAATTATTGGTGTAAAATCTGTCTCAAGGTGCAGCTCTACATTCATCTTGGCTGCGGTTGGCAGGGTCTGCTCCAAAACCTCTACAAGTCCGTCTCTTTCAGCCTCTGATGTGAGGGATGATGAGTCGACAAATGGTAGAACTATATAACCCATAGAGAGCTTTTCTGCTTGACCTATAAGCCAGAGCAGATGCTCAACATTCTCCTGGTTTGGCTTGCCGTTTTCTCCAACCAGTTGTCGATTCATAAAATAGTCGGCACAAATAGAGAGAGTTTTTACCCCGGTTTTTTTTGTCGCTTTGGCAATTTCAGCTATACCGTCATCATCAATAATGGGGTTTTTATCCCGGTTATAGGTCTCATAGATCCACTCTATGGAGTGAAGCCCGGCTTGGGCAGCCAAGTGAAACTCATCTAACCATTGATTAGCAGGAAATGCCTGAAATCTCCCCTCATATGGGGGAAGCATTCGTCCCTGCATAATTCCAATTAGTGGTTTAGTTTTCATGAAAGCCCTTTGGCAGTCCAGCCGCCATCAACAAGAATATCCTGTCCAGTAATATAGCTTGAAGCATCTGATGCCAGGAAAATAGTTGCGCCAACCAGATCATCCGGCTGTCCCCAACGGGGGGTGATCATCCTCTCTACCCGTTTTTGCCGGCGAAAGGGATCTTTATAGCTGCCCTCGGTCATTTCAGTACGAATATAACCTGGGGCTAGATTGTTGATGCGGATACCGTCGTTGGCAAAATCCATTGCCAAGCTTTTACTCATAATACGTAGGCCACCTTTAGAGGCTGAATAGGCCGGATTATTAGGAAAACCTTGGTAGGCTCCGATGCTGGTAACATTGATAATAGAGCCACCACTGCCTGCTGCCATCTGTTGGCTGGCAAGGAGATTACAGAGATAAGCTCCTTTAAGGTTGATGTCGATAATCTGGGAAAATCCACTGAGTTGTTGTCCATCGCCTTGAGTTGGACGGGCGATGCCTGCGGCATAGACCAGGATGTCTAGAGTCTTGGATCTCTCAACTATCTCCTGGATGACTCCCTTGACCTGATTCTCTTTTGTAGCATCACAAGAGCAGTAGATAACCGACTCATCCAAACCGCTAGCCTGGGGGGAGCGACCTGTTGCTGTTACCGTTGCCCCAGCTTTGGAGAGACCCACTGCCAGTGCTGCACCAATACCACGGGAGCCCCCAACCACCAGTGCCGAACGGCCTTCTAATGAGAATAGGTTACTTAAAAAACTGTTCAAAGTTTAAGATATGCTCCGTTGCTTTTTATCCTGAAAATCAGATCCGTCTGGAGAGCCGGTCACAAAACTCCCTAACGGCACCATGTCCACCCTTGTTGGACAATACCAATTTGGCAACTTGCAGTACTTCAGAGTGGGCGTCAGCTACAGCTACTGGTAGCCCAACTTCATGCATACACTCCAGATCGTTGGTATCGTTACCTAGATAAGCTACAAGTTTTTTATCTATATTTTCTTTTTTCAGATGGTCAAGTAGATAGGTGGCTTTGTCGCCAATTCCCTGATGACACGGTATGCCAAGCTTTTTGCAGCGAGCAGCAACTACCGGGTTTTTCTCTGTGGAGAGGACCATCATATTTACCCCTCGCTTTTTAATCTGGGCAATTCCCAAACCATCGCCTCGATGACAGCGAACTGCCTCTCGACCATCTTCCAAGACCATTACCGCGTTGTCACTCATTACGCCGTCAAAATCAAAGACAACCAGAGTGATGCTCTCCGGCCAGAATGGGTCAACAGCGTACTCAGGACGGGATAAAATCCAATCCATAAGTTCATAATGGTTTTCAGTGTCAATCTGGAATGATTGCCAATAGTCCATCTCATATACGGCAATTTTTCCACCAAGACGGTTGTTATGCTTTCTCAAGATACTAGGCCGAAGAACGTATATTGAGCCGTTCTCCCGGTATTGGATGGACATATCCTGATCACGTTTGCGGTCTTTATAATTGTAGTTTATAGATTTGATGGGTTTAGAGCCTTTCTCTCCCCGGCCCCATAAAAGACGGTCATTTAGACATGCAGAGAAAAGGCTGTCAGCACCAGCTTGCAGCAGTGTTTCAATTGCTTCGTCAATATCGTCTTTTTTGCGTATGGGTGATGTGCATTGCAGGAATACCACCAGTTCTGGTTCAGCCAGCCCACGATGCAGCCGCTCATCCAAAACATGGATCAGGGCAGATTCGCTAGTCGCTCTTCCACCAGATAGGGTATTTGGCCTTTCGATAACCTCAGCTCCAAGTGAGCGGGTGATCTCTTTTATCTCCGGGCTATCTGTTGAGACATAGACCCGGTCAACCTGTCTGGCGTGAAGAGCATGAAGAATAGAGTGGGCCACCAGAGGTAGCCCGCCAACTGGAAGGACATTTTTCCGAGGAACCCGTTTAGAGCCGCCACGGGCAGGAATAATGGCAATAATCTTATCGCTCAAAACAGGCTCCTATTCGGCCATATCATCTTTTGGTGAGTGCCAATAGCGTAACTTCCCAGCATTATTGATCTCTCCTGGCGTAACCAGTTTTTCACCGTTACCCAAGACAACGGGAATTTTTCTTAGTTGACCGACAAGGGTAGTAAGTCCAGGCTTTTCCAAAGAGGCTGATTGGTCACTGCCGTACATGGCCCGGTTTAAGGTTATGTGCCGTTCAACAGCCACAGCCCCCATCATAGCCGCCATTGTAGATGGTGATACCGATGACTCATGGCCGCTATAACCAACAGGACAGCCATAACGTTTTGCTAGTTCTGGAATCAGGCTTAAATTCAGTAGTTCATCAGCAGCAGGATATTCTGAAACTGAGTGCATAATGACAATTGGGCAGTTCGCCTCTCTGAAAATAGCGACAGCTTTATCAATATCTTCGTATGAGCACATGCCGGTGGAGATAAATGTCGTCTTACCCTCTTTGGCGACCTCTTTTAAAAACTCAGGATGGGTCATCATGGCTGAAGCAACTTTGTTGTATGAGCTATTATAACGGCGAAGAAAGAGCTGGCTTGGAATGTCCCAGGCCGAGGCAAACCACTCAATTCCTAGTTTTTTACAGTAGGCATCAATTTCATCATACTCTTTTTCGCCAAACTCAAGGCCGTTTTTCTGCTCACGCTGTGTTGTTCCCCAAGGGCTATCCCTCGGAGCGTCCAATACCTCTTGGGTATAGACGATATCCAGGGTCCGTTTTTGAAATTTAACAGCATCGCAACCGGCCTCTTTAGCCATGTCAATCAACTGTTTGGCAATCTCCAAACTACCGTTATGGTTGATGCCAACTTCACCAATGACAAAAATATGCTTGGCTATTGAAACCTGCCCATTGTAAAAAATATCTCCAAATTGTTGCGATCCCATGTCTCTATTCCTTTTGACTCTTTTTAAGTAGCTGGCTTTAGATTGAAATCAGCTAAGAGAGCCGTTATTGTTGTTGAATACGGTTATGAACAAACTTTGCAATTTCCAGAGTGGCTGTACCATCCAGGTTGTAGATCTCTTGCTCCTTGCTGAACACTCTCTGTTTTAAGAGGTAGGAGCCATCATCAATAAAGTTACGAATTTCTCTTATCAACTCTTCCTCGTTGCGAACTACTGGTACGCCACCAAGTTTTACCAGTTCACGAATGGTTGGAACCAGCAGATAGTTGCTTACCGAGCGGTTGGCTGGTACTGGCTCAACATCGTAAGCAATGCCAATTACCGGTGTGTCATTAGCCAGTGCTTCAATTATGATGGTGGAAAAAACATTCAAGACCACAGTTGAGTGGGTAAGGGTTGCTGCCAACATGAGGGGTTTCCCCAGGGAGCTATCGTTACGGGAGTCATCTTTGAATGTGGCACTGGGGTACTGAATGGTAAATCCTGGCAGATCTTTATAGATATCATATTGCTGAAAATTATCCAGTGGATGCAGCCGGATTAGAATATGGGTGTTCTCTGGTAGTCGCCCATCTTCTCTGGCTTTAAGGAGGCTTGCGACTATGCCATCGGCTTGACTGTAGATTTGTGGGGCGGCTGTTGTATAGAGAATAATCGGGGCATCTGGAGCAATGCCCATCTCTTTGCGCCACATCTCTTCAGTGGGAATCTTTCCATCTTTGTTGGCATAGAGGTCAAAACTTGGAATGCCGGTAGCGTGGACTCTTTCCTTTGGGTAGAAGTGCAGTTCGCGAGCCTCTGTAGCGACCAGTTCGTTCCAGACCAGCATATCGTCCGGGCAGGAGTAAAGGGCGCCACGCATACAGAGGTTGTCCCAGCTCTCAAGTATGCAGGCAGTGTATATGCCTTTGCTACGGGCGTAGTTTATAGCTACATTTTCCCGTTCAGTTGGGTTGCTGATTAGGACGGCAACCGGCTGGTATTTGTCAAAAAGTTCTTCACCTTCCGGCCAGTTTACACCAGAATTGAGAATCTTTTCCCACCAGGAGAAGGGGATTCCTGAGACCAGATGACCTAGAATATCTTGAAGGTTGTTTTTAAATGTTCTGGTTTTGCGTTGAATTTGCAGGAGAACGTCATAAGGGACCAGGGTTCGCCAGTGGTAGGTGCGTATCCTCTGAACCATTTTTTGTAAGCCACGAAAGCGAAAATCGTCGAAGGATTCAACTACTATCTGGTCACCAAAAAGCTTTTCGGCTGCCTTGCGGTTATGTTCAGGAAGAGAGAAGAGAACCACCCGATAGCCCCGGTTAATCAGCTCTTCCAACACTCCACCATGTAAAATATTGCGAACAGCGGCGCCACCATAGTTGACAATAAAAAAAATAGTAGGTCGCTCCAACTGCATTTCTCCGTAATTTATTAAAAATTGCCAAAATATCAAAGCGTCTACTATAAGTAGCCCGGATTTTATCTTGATGTGAACACAATACCAATTTTTCCAAGGGATACAAGGGTTCATAAGTCAAATTATCGTAACTCAACAAGCTATCGGTTGCCAATCTCTTTCTGCACTGATACCGTCTTCTTTATCTTTGCTAGGGAATAGGGGTGCTATTACATGGATTTGAACTTAAAGGGTAAAGTGGTTTTTATCGCTGGAGCCAGTCGTGGTATAGGTTTGGCGATTGCCAGAGGGTTTCTTGTTGAGGGCAGTCGCGTGGTTATTACCGGCCGCAATCCTGCCTCACTATCGGCTGCACAGGCTGAACTGGCTCCCCTCACTCAAGGGGACTCTCTGCTGGTTTTTCAGGGGGATTTAACCCAGGAGGACGGTATCCAGAAAGGGCTTGATCTTACCTTGTCCAAGTTTGGCCGGTTGGATGTTGTGGTAGGAAATATTGGCAGTGGTACGGCAAAAGCCGGTTTTGACCTTGATCAGGCCGATTGGGACGGGACCATGCAGAGCAATCTGTTTGCTAGCGTATTGTTGGCTCGGGCCTCACTTCCCCATCTGATTGAATCTGGCGACAGCAGCCTTATTTTTATCTCCTCCATTGCCGGTGTTGAGGCTATAAATGCCCCGGTGGCCTATAGTGCTGCCAAGTCGGCTCTGCTTATGGCTATGAAAGGTTATGCCAGACAGGTGGGGGCCAAAGGTGTTAGAGTTAACACTGTTGCTCCTGGAAATATTCTCTTTGCTGGTGGGTCTTGGGAGAAAAAACTAGCAGAGAGTCCAGAAAGAAGGGCATTTTTTGAGAAATACATTCGTGAAAATGTACCTCAGGAGCGATTTGGCCGCCCGGACGAGATAGCTGATGCCGTGCTTTTTCTCGCTTCTGAACGAGCCAGCTTTGTTCACGGATCGGTTTTTGTGGTTGATGGTGGGCAGACCAGGTCTATTATTTAACTCTATCAATATAAGAGCTACTCATGGCAGAAAAAATCCAATCAACACTTCTTGAGAAATTTAAACTTCATGATCAGGTAGCGGTGATTACTGGAGGAGGGGGGCTTCTTGGTAGGCAACACGGTGATACTGTTGCCGATTTGGGAGGAATTCCAATTCTGCTCGACCTTGACGGGCAGCGAGCTGAAGCCGCTGCTGAGGAGTTGTTAAGCAAATATCCACTATGCCGGGCAGTTGGTCTGGCTTGTGATATAACCTCGCCTGAAGTGGTGGAGGCAACGTTGGCGGCCGTAATGGAGAGGTTTAGCCGAGTTGATATACTGATCAATAATGCCGCAAACAACCCCAAGGTAGAAGGGGGCGGTCTCTTAGGTCAACAGTGTTCCCGGTTGGAGAATTTCCCATTGTCGGTTTGGGATCAAGATATAGCTGTTGGCCTGACCGGGGCATTTTTATGTGCCAGAACCTTTGGGGCTCAGATGGCTAAACAGGGAGGAGGGGTGATTCTTAATATCTCCTCCGATTTAGGTCTTATATCTCCAGACCAGCGTCTCTATCGCCGTGATGGTCTACCTGAAAACCAGCAGCCGGTAAAGCCTGTTACCTACTCAGTGATTAAATCCGGCCTGTTGGGGTTGACCAGATATCTGGCGACCTACTGGGCCGATAGCGGTGTACGTTCCAACGCTCTTTTGCCCGGTGGAGTTCAGACCGATCAGGACCAGGATTTTATAAAACGGCTCTCGGCTTTGATCCCCATGGGGCGGATGGCACGGGAGGATGAGTATAAAGCAGCGGTGGCTTTTCTGGTTTCCGATGCATCCTCATACATGACTGGCGCCATAATTTCCATGGATGGCGGGCGAACCTGTTGGTAGGTTAAACTGTTGAATCTAGGTTGAACTTGGGGAAAATCCCCTGTAGAGTCAAAATATACCTGCTTCTTGGTTTTGAAATTATCTGCTGGAGTATCCACTAATGAGTCGTGCCAAGGTTCTTTTTATCAATCCCATACCAAGCCAGATGGCTCTGGTATCGCCAGTTGTCTCCCTTTTTTACGGTATCCTAAAAAAGAGCGATATTGATCTGAAATTTTTTGACACAACATTTTATGACGTCTCCGATCAGCATTTGGATAGCAATAAGGTCCGTGAATCAACCCTTGCGGTTAAAGTTGTTAGAGGCGAGGCTATTACCCCTTCTGATCAGGTCAAGGGTTATGCCGATCTTTTGGAGCAGTTCCGGCAGACGGCTCTGGACTATCAGCCAACAGTTATCATGGCCTCCTCCATGGAGAGCACCATGAACTTTACCAGACAGATGCTTGCTCATGTTCGTGACCTTGGTATTCCTCATATTCTCGGAGGTGTTTTCCCTACATTTGCCCCAGAAGTCGCCGTTGACTATCCTGAGGTCGATGCTATCTGCGTTGGCGAAGGTGAGAGTATTATAGTACCAATGGTCGAGCGGATTCTAACTGGTGAATCTCTTGAAGGCTTGGAAAATACCTGGGTTAAAACTGCCGGTGGAGGTATTGTTAAATCACCATTAAGCCCACCATCACCAATGGATGATATACCCCGTTTCGACTTGACTCCTTACAGTGAAAGCCGTTTTTACCGGGCCATGTCAGGAAAGATGTACCGTATGTTCCCTGTAGAGAGCCATAGGGGTTGTCCTCTGAAGTGTACATTTTGCAACTCTCCGTTACAGGATGAGACCTATCTTAAAGAGACTGGACAGCGTTATTTTAGAGGTCGCAGTGTTGCCAAGGTTATGGAGGATGTGCGCTATTTTGTTGAAGAGGGCAAGGCAGAATATCTCTTCTTCTGGGCGGATAATTTCCTAGCATACAGTATGAATGAAATTGATGAGTTTTGTGCCGCTTATGCTGAGTTTAAAACTCCTTTCTATGTGCAGTCCTATCCTGTTTCTCTTCATGAAGAGAAAATTCGCAAACTGAAAGAGGTTGGTCTGCACCGGGTTGGTCTCGGTTTGGAGCACGGCAATGAGGCCTTTCGACGGGATATTATCAGGCGCCCCTATTCAAATGCAAAAGCCATCGAGAAGATGGCTATTCTCAATAAATATAATGTGGAGTACAGCATCAATAATATAGTTGGCTTTCCCACTGAGACCCCTGAACTGCATTGGGATACCGTCCTCTTGAACCGGGCGTTGACTCCAGACACATCTAGCTGTTCAATTTTCACCCCGTTTCAAGGAACCATCTTGAGGGATCTATGTATTGAGAAAGGTTATATGGAGGATGACCCATCCATTCTAGCTCCAACCAATAATGATAACTCAATTTTGAATATGCCTGACTTTAGCAAAGAAGAGATTGCTGGAAAGAGCAGAACTTTTAACTTTTATCTGAAGTTTCCAGAAGACCGCTTTGACGAAATTGCCAAAGCGGAAAAGATGACCCCAGAAGGTGATAAGGTTTGGGAGGCTCTGCGTCAGGAGTATAAAGAGAACTATGCCAGTTGATGCTGATTTATTGCAGTCTTATAATTCAGGGTTTAAGTAGGCTTGCCAGTCTCATGATCAATACGATCTAGTGAAGGTCCACTATATGTATCTAATAGAAGCCCAACTGCCGGATTGCCATACTGCTGAAACCAAAAATCTCCCAGCTCTTTAAGTCGCTTGATATTTGTTCTGCTCACATCATCCATAGCATCGTCAGGTGCGTTAGGTAGCCCGGGTTGAGGTTTCAGGCTGGCGTTTACCCTGATATATTTTCCTTGGTCAATAATCTCCTTGGCTTGGTAGGCGACTATACGTTCGTCGGAGAGCAGGTCCATGATATGTCCTTTGCTCATCCACTGTATACCACCCCACTTCTTGGATTGGGGGCCGTTGATTTTTTTTGTTAAAAAACCTGTGCCAATAGATAGAACCCTGATCTCACTTAAAGGTACTGACCAAACTTTTTTTGCTTCAACAATTGCGCACATTGTTGGGTTGTTGGCAATCACGCCACCATCAACCAACCAATAATCATCTCCTCCTGCAGGGATCTCTATCTCTCTGGTTGGGAAGTAGGTTGGAGCAGCACTGGAAGCGTCAGCAACGTCACAGGATTTTAGCCCTAAATTGGTAGGGTCGGTAGACTTTATTACAACTGGTTTACGCTTTTCAATTGCGTAGGTGACAGCCAAGACATGTTTGTTGTCTAGTACTGCACTGTTTAAGGTGGCATCTCCAAGGTTCTCCTCTAGGGTTGATTTTTTACCCTCTGCTTCAAATTTTGGTGCGTTGATACCATCTATCTCAAACCAGCCTTCGTTCTCTTTGAAAATTTTTGCTGCAGTATTAAAGTCGTATAGATCGCTGATTGCCGACATCGAGAGTCTAGTGGTAGCTAAGGCAAGAGCGATAATACTGCCTGTGCTGGTTCCGGCATAAAAATCTACACAGTCACGTATTGATTTTCCATGGTCAGATTCGAGCTTTTCTTCAACTCTGTGGAGAAACTGCCTATTCCAACGAAACTGACCACCTAGTCCAACGGAAAGTGGCCACCCGGTCCAGAGGAAAGTTGCCACTCAAAC
>JADFZU010000054.1 GCA_015232365.1 Magnetococcales bacterium
AAAAGAAAATTTCCAATCCCGCACCCCAAATCCAAAGCTCGGCCACCTGCTGGAGGAGTTGGTATACGGCTAAATTTTCGCCACTCCCTAAAACGTCTGCTTGCCAACTTTCGCTGTGAAGCTTTTGGCTCTATACGTGGGTTAAAAGAGTAGTAGTTTACAGGGTAGTAACGGCTCAACTCAGCAGCATCTGGTTTGGGGTCCACATACCAGACATGGCATCCACTGCAACATATTATAGAAAAACCTCCTGGAATACCGAGCCAGAAATCTTTTGCAGAAAAAAGAAAATCACCTGTAGATCCACAAAGATCACAAGGGCGTGGCTCGGTCATATTTTATCCTGAATATCAAGCTGGGTTTCCTAAAATGCAACATTAGACCTAGGTTTGCTATTGTGACCCAGCAACCATACCTAACATCTGCTCCATACGTTTTATGTAGGTGTGCTGTTTAAGTGTCCTGGCAAGCCCACCCCGACCAATAGCAAGACGTTTTTCTTCGTTTTCCAAAGCCCAGCCAACCTTCTCAACAAGCTCTTTTTCATCCTGCCAGATAACAATCTCTCTATCCGGCTCATAAAGGTCGGGAATCTCCTGTTTACCATCTACCAACTGAAAAGAGCCACAGCCACACGCCTCAAATAGACGGGGGTTGGTCCCGTGGTCTGACTTTTCATACCAGCTATGGATATTGATTATAACCTTACCGGAGCAAAAAATCTGCACCATCTCTTCTGGGGTGAAAAAACCATCATGGAGGTTTTGACGTAGAGGAGAATCATCGGCAATCTTCTTACCCCAGGGGCCAAAAATCCGTAAATCGAAGTTTTTGGCAAGAGTTGTCATGAGTCTCTCACGGGTTTGACACCAATCGCCGGCAAAAATCACATCAGCCGCCAATGCAGGGTCTGGAGGCAGGGGTCGGTGTACATCTTCTGAGACAGCAACCGGGAGAAAATAGGCATTTTTGACACCTGCCTGTTTATACTCAGGGACACAGTGGGCATCGTTGGAAAAAACAACATCATAGTGGGGTGATTTTTTCAGACTACGTTTTAGCTGAAAAGGGTCATTAAGCCACCAACGTACTGTGATAACCCCCTGACTTTTGGCAAAACTCAAGGTTTCAGGAGAGATGTCCATACCGAAAACTGCAAAAAGCAGATCAGGTTTCCAACGTTTTATCAAGCTGCGTAGAGCAGCATTTACTATAGAGTTCTCCTCTTCGGACCTACTCCATGGGGCATGGATTAAATTGCGCAGTTTATTTTTGCTGTGAGCACCTTCATCAAAATGGCGAACTTCATGTCCCAATTTTTTCAGGGCTTCGCTGGAAAACCGACCCATATGGACCGTACGCAGATGACCGGGTTCAGTGAGCAAAATTCGCATATATCAGAACAAACCTTCTATATGGAGCGGATATGTCCATATCTTGGAGCTGCTTATAACTGCCGTTTTCAGGTTCACAATTTACCCCTGTAAAACACTCTTGATAACCGATTCCATTTTGTCGAGCATGATATCTATGGCAAAGTTTTCTTGTGCGGCCCGGTGGGCAGCCCTCCCCATATCGACTGCCAATTGAGGCTCTTTAATAAATCTCTGCAAGGCAGAAACCAGAGCCGGAACATTTTGTGGAGGAAAAAGAAACCCGGTTTTTCTATCGTCAATTGTCTCAGGAATTCCCCCAACATCACCACCTATCACCGGCAGGCCACAAGCCATAGCCTGCATAAGAGCTTGGGGAATACCCTCGTTGGCATAAGAGGCGAGAACAAAAATATCAAGAGCCTGGAACCACGTAACGGTATCCTCCTGGTTGCCTGTAAACAGCACCCGCTCTTCCAAACCAAGCTCCACTACCATATCATGCAAATACTCTCTTCTTGGGCCATCACCGACAATCACCAGCCGGAGATTTTTTTTGGCCTCATCAAGCTGTGAAAAAGCTTCAATAAGGTGGTGGTGGCCTTTCCAACTCCTGAGGGTGGCAATAGATCCTATCAACTGTTCCGACTCATCAAGACCCAACTTTTCCCGAGCCACAGTCTTATCACCAGGGATAAATTTTGTTAGGTCTATTCCGGTTGAGATGGTAGTGATTCTCTCTGCAGCAAAGCGGTTGGTATTGGCCAACTCACTACTGATGCATTTCCCAGTTGTGACAATATGTTTAGCAGCCGTATTGTAGAGCCAGCGAGTTGAAAAATTATTCCCCACAGGAGCGGAGACATGACGCAAACGAATTATTTTTGGGGGGGCTGCAATGGTCTGGCAGGCTACAGCAGTCAACCAGCTATCGGTAGAGCTATGGGTTACAACCACATCCACCGGGTTGTTTTTAAGCCAGCTACGCATAGCCAGTAGACCGGCAATGTTTTTTCTAGCTATAGGAACAGCAGTAACTGGAAGACTATTATTTTTTGCCGCAGAGTAGATTTTAGCTTCGACGGGGCAGAGCAGATGCAGTTCATATCCCCGCTCAACCATCCCTGCCATTTCAGTCAAAATCCTGATCTCCTGCCCGCCCCATCCACATGAAGACTCTGTATGTAAAATACGTATGGGTCTGTTCATTGCGACTTTGACAGGTTGGGGGCAATCAAGAAGATCATTTAATTATCTACACCATTATTGACAAGAAAACAGCATGGTATAACAAAATCTCAATATGGTGCAAAGATAAACCTGGAAACGGCTATTGTGATTACTCAACTGCCAGCAGTTCAATAGCCGCTTTTTGCCAGGTTGGAGCCTTGATACCAAAAGTCTTTTCTAGCAGGGTGGAGTCAAGAGCCGAATATGCTGGCCTCATGGCAGGCATGGGATATACCGAGGCAGGGACCGGCTTTAGTGTCTCTACGGTTTTGACCCCCTGCTCTTTTAGTCTCTCAACTATAAACTGGGTATACTCAAAACGGCTTACCGCCGGTTGACCGGCAAAATGGTAGGTTCCCCAGGGGAAGCTGTTTTTATCTTTTACTGCCCGGCTTGCTATAACTAGTAAAGCTTGTGCGATATCCTGGGCCGGGGTGGGACCACCAACCTGATCGGCAACAACCTGCATCTCCATCTTCTCGCGCACCCACTTTGGCACTGCACTGAAAAAATTCCGGCCAAATCGGCCAAAGACCCAACTAACCCTGAGAATAATATGCTCTTTTATCCCGGCTCTAACCGACTGCTCACCAAGCCATTTGCTCTGACCATAATGGCTGAGGGGATTGACTCTATCGCTCTCTTTATAAGGGTGTTGCTGCTCCCCATCAAAAACAAAATCTGTCGAGATATGGAGCAGAGGAATAGAGTGTTTACTACAGGCCAAAGCCAGGTTTTCCGGCCCTTTTTGGTTACTAGCCAGAGCCAACTCCGGCTCGCTTTCAGCTCCGTCTACATCGGTAAAAGCCGCTGCGTTGATAACAACCTGAGGCTCTAGTCTGGAAATACAGGATAGAACCGATTCCCTGCTGCCAATATCCAAATCCAATCTGGACATTGGCAGCAGGGTAAAACCATAATCTGTCGCAGCAAGGGTGATCTCTCGCCCAACCTGACCGTTAGCCCCGGTTAGCAGTAGTCTCATTTTAAGTTGTTATAGCTCGGCAGAAGATCTGCTGGAATTTTATCCAGATTCAACCATTTTTCATCTTTGCCAGATAAAACAGGGCTATCCAAAGGCCAGTCAATCCCTATATTTGGGTCATTCCAGGCGACACCACCCTCTGACTGGGGATGGTAGAAATCTGAACACTGGTAGGTAAAGTCGGCTCTTTCGGATAGAACGCAATAGCCGTGGGCAAATCCTGCTGGAACATAGATCTGATGGTGGTTTTCATCATCCAAAACAGCCCCAAACCACTGCCCAAAATTTGGTGAGCCGTGTCTAACATCAACTGCCACATCAAATACCCGGCCACTGGTAACATAGGCTACCTTGGCCTGTGTGTGCTCCAGTTGAAAATGCAGCCCACGTAAAATCCCTTTTTCTGAGCGAGAATGGTTGGATTGAACTGGTGTAAAATCTATACCCATCTCCTGAAACCTATGCTCATGGAAGGTCTCTAAGAAAAAACCCCTTGGATCATGGAAAACCTTTGGCTGAAGAAGTAAAACACCTGGCAGGGTGGTATTATGCAGTTTCATTACGATTACTCTAATAACTTGATTTTGCTCGTTTGATTATGTACTCACCATATTGAGAAGAACCTATAGCCTCACCCAGAGCTAACAACTGCTCAGTGTTAATCCATTTATTACGCCAGGCAATCTCTTCAATACAACCGATTCGCAAACCCTGGCGACGGCTGATAGTTGCAATATAGTTGGCAGAATCCAACATCGACTCTTCAGTTCCTGCATCCAGCCAGGCAAACCCCCGACCCAACACCTCAACTCGCAACTCTCCATTCTGCAGATAGATATTGTTAATATCGGTTATCTCCAACTCGCCACGTTTCGATGGTTTAATGTTGTGGGCCATATCCACCACTTTGTTATCATAAAAATACAGCCCGGTTACGGCAAGGTTGGACTTAGGTGAAGCTGGCTTCTCTTCAATTGAGACAGCCCGGTTTTCACTGTCCATCTCTATCACCCCATAACGTTCAGGATCATTCACCGGATAGGAGAAGACAGTAGCACCGCTGTTGGTTCCGGTATGTTTGGTAAGCTTTTCTGGAAGACCGGGACCGTAGAGAATATTATCACCTAAAATAAGAGTGACCGGACTATCTCCAATAAACTCTTTTCCGATTATAAAAGCCTCCGCCAACCCTTTTGGCTCAGGTTGTGGAGCATAGGAGATATCTATTCCAATATGGTTGCCATCACCAAGGAGCTGGCGAAAACGGGGAAGCTCTGCAGGGGTGGATATAATCAATATATCTTTGATCTCAGCCAGCATAAGCACCGAAAGACTGTAATAGATCATAGGTTTGTCATAAACAGGTAAAAGCTGTTTAGAGACCACCTTGGTAGCCGGATAGAGACGTGAGCCATTACCACCAGCCAGAATTATCCCTTTATGTCTCATTGTTTTTCCTTATTTGGTTGCCAACCCAATCCGTGAGAGAGGGTCAATATTTTCTGCGACTGCTTTACACCACGGTTGATTGTTAAGATACCAGGAGACCGTGGTTTCCAAGCCTTCTGAAAACTCAACCTGGGTCCTCCAGCCTAAACTCTGGGCAAGTGTGGTATCAAGAGCATAACGAAAATCGTGCCCAGGCCGGTCAGCTACATAGGTTATCTGGTCTTGATATTTAGCACCATCAGCCCTTGGAGTTAAAGTGTCTAGAACAGCACACAACTTCTGTACTACCTCAATATTTGGCCGCTCATCACTTCCACCAATATTATAGTTTCGCCCAGGCTCTCCAGCCATCAAGGTGTGAGCAATGCCACGGCAGTGATCTTCAACAAACAGCCAGTCCCGAACATTTTTACCGTCACCATAGATGGGCAAAGCCTCTCCAGCAATAGCTTTTAGTATGGTCAGTGGGATAAGTTTTTCTGGAAACTGGTGGGGGCCGTAGGTATTGGAGCCGTTGGTAATCAGAGTTGGCAAGCCGTAGGTTTTGTGGTAGGAGCGTACCAGCAGATCACCAGAGGCTTTAGCTGCCGCATACGGGGAGTTGGCCCGAAACGGGTCATCCTCTTTGGAAAGACCGGTCATTACCGAGCCGTAAACCTCATCAGTAGAGACCTGAAGAAACCTGAAGCCACTTTTTTTATCACCTTGCAGGCCAGACCAGTAGTACCTGGCCAAACGCAAAAGAGTGTGTAGACCAACAATATTGGTATCGATAAAAATATCCGGGTCATCAATGGAGCGGTCGACATGAGTCTCAGCAGCAACATTAACGATAGCATCTGGCTGATGCTCTTTTAACAGAGAGTCAACCAGGTCTTTGTCACCAATTGAACCATGAACAAACCGATACTGACTATTCGAAGGAACTCCTTTAAGATTTTCCAAACTACCAGCGTAGGTTAGTAGATCCAGATTGATAATGGTGTGACCACTCTCCAGAAGATTGCGGACAAGATTGGAACCGATAAACCCAGCTCCACCGGTAAGGAGTATTGTCTTCATAAATCAGTGCCTAATTATTAAAGTGCAATTGAACTTAAATGGTATATTTTACCGCTCCTAGCAGCAAAAAGCGATGTTGGGTGTTTTGGAGTAATATTCGACATGGTATACTAAGGTAGCATTGCCAATCAACTGTCAACCAGCCACCAGAGCAGGTAATATATTCAGCCAAAGCCGTTACCTTGACCTACAAAGCAATAATTTCCCTAAGATTGGAATATGTCTAGCGGTTTCATTTAATTTAACCTGGGTCCGGCAGTTGTTCGTACATCTCTTGCACAACCTCTTTATTCCCCTGGCAAGCCAGAAAAAAGCCTTATCGCCAACAAAGTGATATAGATTTTACTGATCCACCTGATAAACCAATATGTTATACAATTAATGCACGCCCAACTGCCGAATCTAGATTTAAATGAAATTTTTATGTTCAGGAGGGTTTTTCAGATCCCACAAAAATTTATTCACATAGTCCTGACGGCAGCCAATAGCACAATCCTTATGGACATCAACTGATTTGATAATATCCTCTTGCACACTCCAATAGCGATCACCCTTAACAAGGTCATAAAAGGAGTCTTCGTGGAGATCGCCAATTAAAAAGCGGTCTTTATTGAAAAACGGCCCACAAGGGTAGACCTTGCCATTTCCAGAAATCTGGAGAATAAACGGTGTTCCATAGCAGATATCATATTTTCGCATGCCATTTTTATATATGGCAGTATCATCAGAAACATTGAGTTTGTTCCATTTGGCCTGGACCACATAATCTGCCGTACTTAAACTTTCTGCCTGCTTCAAGACATCGCCCATAGCTCGATAGTCGTCATAATCGATGCCAATCTCTTGGTATTCAGAGTCTGAGCACTGTTTGATTACAAAATAGTCTACCCCAAGTTCAGCTCCCAATTCAGCTTCAGGGATCACCTGGTCAAAACATTCAGGAATCAAGACCATCTGGAGACCAATGGTGCATTTAAGATTCTGCTCTTTTTTTATCTTTACCAAGCTACGAATTTTTTCAACCAATATATCAAAATTTTTGCTCGCTGATTGGTGAACCCGTTTAAACCCCTCAGCATTACCGGCGGAAAGATTTATCCGTATATATGACATATCTCGCAACATCTCTGGAGCACGGTCCATATCTATAAGAAGACCATTGGTAGCCATTGCGGTGTCAATTCCCAATTTTTTTGCCAACACTGTCGCATCATAGAGGGCAGGATTGAGAGTAGGTTCGCCATCACCGATAAAACCGATTGATCTAACCCCAAGCCGCCCACAATCTTCAATGTAGCGCATCAAGGCTTCCTCTTGAATCATCGTTCCCTTGGTCATGTTCTGCACTACAGCATAACAATATATACAGGCTACATTGCAAAACTTGGTCAGGCCCATATCAATATGGACTGGAGCAAAACGCTTACCGCCCTGCCAGTCGGCAATACGGTCAAGATGGTAGAGCATTTTATGCCCATCAAAACTAAACCGCTCCCGTTTATTTAGGAAGGTTGGGCCGGTAAAACGGTTGGGAACCGACGGCTCTTGAACAGTATCAGCGTTTAGACGGACAAAACCCGTCTGATCCTCAAATTTGACCTCTTGAATAGTCACCTTAGCATCAGAATCATCATGCAACTGCTGCCTGTCCACTATACGGTTGGAGGTTCGCAGTTTGTGACCTGGGTTTTGATTTAATGTGGCATCTTCTGGAATTGTGGTCTTGACTGCATGTCCAAACCGGTTTTTCACTTCTGGCTTTTCGGCCATACTAATCTCCGATATTTTGATTGCTGCTTTTATCCTAGATTCTACAGTTGGGCGTACATTAATGGCATAACAAATTGGTCTGTCTTGTGAACCAGGAAAATCGAAGTCACATTGTTGGTGATGGGACTTTTTTCTGATTTGCCAGGTGAATCAAGAGGTTGCACCAGTGGTGTACGAATAAATGCCGAATCTAGGTTTATTTAGCTGAATATCCGACCCACTATACACCATCACTCTTTTGTTGCCCACTCCTCCTTGATACTTATTATCTCATCCTTGATCTTTAAAAACAGTTTAACAAGGTGGGGGTCAAAATGGGTTCCAGCATCTTGCTCTATGGTAGCAAAGGCTTCATCAACAGACCAAGCTTCTTTATATGGGCGTTTCATGGTCAAAGCATCAAAAACATCGGCAATGGCGGCAATTCTGGCAGACTCAGGAGTACTATCACCAACCAAACCTTGAGGATAACCAGAACCATCCCATTTTTCGTGATGACCTAAAGCGATCTGGGCAGCAATTTCAAATAGTGGAGCATCAGCACTGATGCTCAAAATTTTTGCCCCTATTACAGAGTGTTTTTTCATCTCCTCAAACTCTGCATCGGTTAGTTTTCTTGGTGCTTTTAGAATTGAATCAGAGATGCCAATTTTGCCAGAATCATGCATTGAAGCGGCCACTCCCAAACGTGTGGCATCTTTTACCGACCAACCTGCCGCTCTAGCCAAGGCCCCGGCATAGGCAGCCATACGCCAGATATGCACTCCTGTATCACTATCATTATAGTGCCCGGCTTCGCCAAGCATACGAATCGCTGCCTGGTGGCTTAGCCGCAACTCTTTGGTACGCTGTTCAACCACCATCTCGCAAGCCCGGCGTTGATCAGCCATCGCTAGATGAGTTCTTACCCTGGCCTGGACAATGCTTGGTTTAACCGGCTTGGTTATATAGTCCACAGCACCAAGTTTAAAACCCTCATTCTCATCTCTGGTCTCCGACATGGCAGTGATAAAAATTACCGGTATACTAGCTGTATCTGGGTCTGATTTCAGGGTTCGACACACCTCAAAGCCATCCATTTCCGGCATCATTATATCAAGAAGAATCAAAGATGGCTTCTGAGCCTTGGCAATTGAGATTGCCATTTTACCGTTTATTGCCGCTTTTACTTTAAACTCAGGAGTCAGTATACCTTTGAGAATATCAAGGTTTTCTGGGGTATCATCTACTGCTAAAATCGTCTGCTTTAGCTCGTCTTGGTTCATTTTATTGTTCTTTTTTCACAAACAAAAACTCCAATTTAAAAAGAGTTGGGGTTTGCTCTCTATCAATCAAAATTAGCTCTGCCCAATGCCAAACCACTCTTGGCAATCAGACGTTTTAGAGCCTTATCAGCCCCGTCAAAATCATACTGTCCTACAAACTTTTGCACTTCTTTAAGCCCGGCTTTTACGGTGTCGTTTAAGCTCGTTTCCATAAGATCAATTATAGCATCTTCTGTCTCCGAGTCATATTCAGATATCATCTTATTGATTTTATTGATACTATCAACAACCTCAACAACATTTACCTGTTCAACATTGCTGCCTGATGCTGGCAGAATATCTGAGGTTTTGTCAATGCCGCTACGAATACCACAGATCAACTTATCCAACTCTGTACCAATATTTTCTAGTTTAGAAATATTTTGACCGCCTGCTCCAGCTAACAGCTCATCTTCAAACTCACTTATCAATTTTGACAGATCAATAGCACCAATACTGGCTGTAGTCCCTTTTAGTGTGTGTATCAGAAGTTCTACCTGTTTATGATTACCATCGGCAATGGCTTTGGCAACCGCATCAACTGTTCCCTCCTGATTATTACAGAATTTTTCCAGTAGATTCCGGTAAGCTTTCAGATTACCGCCAAGACGGGAGATACCAGTCTTTTCATCAAGACCAGGAAGCTGGAGAGCTGGTAGTTTTGCTTGCTGGGTTTCAGAGTTTTTTTGCAACAACTCTTCAGAGACTACCCTCTCACCGGGTGTGATCCATTTTGCCAAAGCTTTATACAAACTTATTGGGTCTATTGGCTTGGAGACATGGTCATTCATACCTGACGACAGAGCTTTTTGCTGGTCATCAGCCATGGTATTGGCGGTCATGGCGATTATTGGTAGCTTATCATATCCATAATCATTACGAATTTTCTCAGTGGCTGTGTAACCATCCATAACCGGCATTTGAACATCCATCAAAACAGCATCAAACTGCTCAGTTGTAATTTTATCAATCCCAGCTTGGCCGTCTGCAGCAACAGCTACAACCAAATAAACCATCTCCAACAGTTCAGTAGCTATCTGTTGATTTACCTCATTATCCTCAACCAGCAGAATCCTGGCTCCCCTGATATCTTTAACAATCTCACGGCCCAACTCCAGTTCAGCAAAATCATCCTTTGAATAGTTGCTAGGTTGATTGACTGCAAAGCCCATGGTTGTCATGGTAATATCCATAAAAGAGGATGTGGTGACCGGTTTGGTTAAAAATCCTGCAATCTCCTGCCCGGATTGAGAGCTTATTATAGACTCCTCTTCATACGATGAGACGATGACAATCCTAGGCTGCTCTTTTATACCACTCTCTGTCTGGATCTTTTTACTGGTCTCAAGACCATCCATTTCCGGCATCTTCCAATCTATAAATACCAGATCAAAAGCTTTACCTTCCTGGTCTCTGACCTTGATTAACTCAACAGCCTCTCTACCACCAGCAGCAGTCTCAACCGCAAAAGAGAGACTATGGGCTATCTGCTGCATTATCTCCAAAAATGCTGGACTATCATCTACCACCAAAATACGTAGACCATTAATATTCGACTTAGGCAGAACACAGACCGGCGCCTCGACTTCGGTATGTTCAAATATGGCGGTGAAAAAGAACGTGCTGCCAACGCCAGGCTGACTCTCAAGCCATATTTTGCCACCCATCAACTCGGTAAGCTGTTTACTTATGGTTAAACCAAGACCGGTGCCGCCATATTTTCTGGTTGTCGACGCATCAGCTTGACTAAACGATTTAAACAGATTACCAACCTGCTTCTCAGTCATACCAATGCCGGTATCAGAGATTGCAAACTGAAGATTTACCTGCTTACCGATATTCCCCTTAACCGACACCCGAACAATAATCTCGCCAGCATCGGTAAACTTAATTGCATTATTTACCAAGTTGGTAAGCACTTGCCCCAAGCGTAGAGGGTCGCCAATCAACTCTGGAGAGATAAGCGGGTCTATATCCAACATCAACTCTAAATCTTTTTCACGAGCCTTATCAATAACAATATCGACTAAACTGTTTAATACGTCACTAAGGTAGAATGGAGTTTTCTCCAAAGAGAGTTTTCCTGCCTCAATTTTGGAAAAATCAAGAATATCGTTTATGATACCAAGCAGCGAGTTGGCAGCGTTGTTTATTTTGTTGACATAATCTTTCTGTTTTCGGTCGAGGTCAGTAAGTAGAGCCAGATGGCTCATACCGATAATAGCATTCATTGGTGTACGGATTTCATGGCTCATATTAGCCAAAAACTCACTTTTTATAATATTTGCCTCCATAGCACTATTGGTGGCCAGCTTTAGATCCTCTTCCAACTTTTTCTGCTCAATAACTATAGCTAAAATTGCCGTTACTGATTCCAAAAACTCCTGAAGGGTCGCATCCTGTTCTAAATTTGCAGGAATTTCAGTGTTCAACACTCCAAGGAGGGTGTCATCACTCATGATTGGTAAGCAGTAGTGGCCGTGGGGCTGCATCTCATCACAGCGAACATCATGTCTTTCATCAATAAAGTTAATAAAAATAGGCTTTTTATATTCTGCTACCCGGCCACATAGACATTTGCCAAATGAGAGATTGGCACACTCTGAAAAATCTTTTTCTGAGTGATATTTGTAGGCAACCATTACTAGCTTTTCAATCTGGTTATCAGCAAGAAAAATTGAACCTTTTGGAAGTAAATATGTGTCCGCATCACCGGAAAGAATCGTATCCAAAACCCTGTTCAAATAGTCATCCAAGGTTATTGGCAACATTCCCATCTCTAAAATCTTCCTGAGAATATTGGAGATTTTCTCCTTTTTTTGCATCAATTTTCCAGATGCTATCAGTTTTGCAGCTTGATCTTTCTGGTCGGTAATATCGGTGCGAATAGAGATATAGGTATGGGGCTTTCCATTCTCATTTAGCAGCGGCAAAATTGTTGCTCGCACCCAGTAATATCCGCCATTTTTTTTTAAATTTTTCACCTCACCATGCCAAGGCTTGCCATCAGAGATGGTATCCCACAAATCTTTAAAAAACTCAGGTGGATGTTCATCTGATTTGACAATTTTGTGGTTTCTTCCCAGCAACTCCTCACGGCTATAACCACTTATTGAAACGAATTTATCATTAACATAGAGAATATTGCCTTTAACGTCTGTGGTACTAACGATGGCATGTTCATCCATGGCAAATTTTTGAAAATTCAACTCCTCTACAATCTTTCCAACATTTTCCGACATTTGGTTAAATGTGCTGCCAAGCTTCCCCAACTCATCAATAACATCGCCGGCCACCCTAACCGACCAATCACCCTCTGACATACGTTTGGCAACATAGCTCAAACGGTTAATACGGCTGATGATACTGTTGGAGATAAAAAAAACAAAAACAAAAGAGAATATTATAAGCAGAGAGGTAAGAATTATATTCAGCCTTACTATATGCCAGGCCTGAATATTCAGCTCATGAACCTTTGATAAAAAATTATTGGCAACAATGTCGGTAACCTCAGTCATTGAGTCTATGCCAGCGGAGGAAATCTCAAACCACTTATTTGCATCAACGCCAACATCTGCAACAAAGCCTGTTGCTCCCTGATTAAGTATTGTTCCTAATATTTTATCTATAGTATTAAAAATTTGATTGGAAGTTTTTTCTTTGTAGATTTTTTTAATTTCCGGACTAGCTATCTCCAAGAACTGCTGAAGAAAAAGTTGCCTCTTCGCCTCAATAGCACTGACAAAACTGTACCTCTTTTTATCAATACTTTTTTCCAATAAAATCAGGCTTACCGTCGCCCGAAGAATCCCTAGTTTTTCTGTGCTTTCAAGAGAGTTATGGAATGCAGAACCAAGCCTTGCGATTTCAACGTTGGGACTCATGCTGATGATGTGTCTTACTAAAGAAAACAGTGACCGGTTTATTTCCGTATATGACTCAAGCACCTCAAGAGAAGAGATTTCAATCTTGGAAACACTATGGCGAATCCGGTCAAGACTCAAAAGTTTGTTATGGATACGATCCTGATACTCATGATAATCAACCCATTCGGTCCCCATGCTATCAAAACTGATTAAGTTTTTTCGGAAGAGCAACACCAAATTATCTGTTTCAACTTTCTGCTTGGCTAATTTTTTATTAAATTGCCTGCCGTTGCTACCAACAAACCCTACCGACAAACCACGCTCATTCTGAATATGATGAACCAGGTCCATAGCTTGAGTAGAAATCTTGCTCAGCTTGGTAAGATTATCCATTCGATGGGAGGTCTCTATTTTATCTTTTACCATAAATAGCGATAAAGAGAGCATTCCCAGAACTGGGAAGACCAACAACAGCAGAAACTTCTGACGCATTGCCAGAGAGTTGAGAAAATTGGTCACACCAGACATGAAAGTTAAGTCGGTTTTTTTTTGTATAGGTTGGGTGTTTGTTCTCATAATAAAAAAACCAATCACTCAAATTTTCTAGTTTATAATCCTAGATTCGGCAGTTGAGCACTCATTAATAGTGAAACATATTGGTTTGTCTGGTGAACCAAGAAAAATCGAAGTCACCTTGTTGGTGCTGAGACTTTTTTTATGGTTTACCTGGTTAATCAAGAGTTTGTGCCAGTGATGCACGAACAGATGCCGAATATATGACAACACCCCACATACAGGATTATTGCCTGTTTTTATTTTAAATCATAGTAAAAAAACCCAATAAAAATAACCGAATGTTAACTTTAACCTCTATTCCATGGCTTTTTTTACTGGTGCAAAGGAATAGCGGTGGTGGTTGGTGACTCCAGCACTTAACAGAGCATCACGATGCTCTTTTGTTGGGTAGCCTTGATTACGCTCCCAACCATAAGCGGGAAACTCCTTAGAGAGCTTAGCCATAATGGCATCACGATTAACCTTTGCCACAACTGAAGCAGCAGCAATTGTAACCGATATTGAGTCGCCACGAATTACTGCTTGACCAATAGGAAGGCCCTCAGGCATATCTCGACCATCAACCAGAACATAATCAGGCTTGACACTCAGAGCAGACACCGCCTTGACCATTGCCAAGAGAGATGCATTACGAATATTTATCTTATCAATTTCTCGTGGAGAGACTATACCAATGGCAACGCTTACTGCTTGACTGGTTATAATAGGAAGGAGGTTCAACCGTTGTTTTTTGGTAAGTTTTTTAGAATCGTCAAGAGCACAAAGACCGCACCCTTCAATGTCAATATCACTAGGAAATATAACTGCAGCAGCAACAACTGGGCCAGCTAACGGCCCTCTACCAACCTCATCGACACCACAAACCAATCTATACGGCCCTGCCCAGAGAGCAGACTCAAGGTGCAGATCAGGACGAGACACCGCACTGCCCCAATAATTTTTTAAAACAGGAAAAGTACACGATCAGTCAGCCGTCATGCAGATATATGCAGTTGTATAGCTGCGAGCAAAAAAAACTATTTGCCCACAGCTATAATAGCTTCACACTCTATGAGTATAACCACATTATTGGTACAGTGAAAATATTCAATTTTTGCAGTTTTACAGAGCTAACTACCAGTCTCTCTTCTCACGGATACGAGCCGACTTACCGGTACGCTCACGTAGATAGTAGAGTTTTGCCCGGCGAACATCGCCACGACGGGTAACTTCGATCTTTTCAATTTTTGGAGAGTAGAGAGGGAATACCCGTTCAACACCTTCACCAAAGGAGATTTTACGGACACGGAATGTTGAACGGAAACCAGCATTTCGACGGGCAATACAGACCCCTTCAAAAATCTGCACCCGCTCCCGCTCACCTTCAATAACCCTAACGTGAACTTTAAGAGTATCGCCGGAACTAAAGGCTGGAACCTCTTTATCTTTAACCAACTGTGCTTCGTAGTTCATCAACTCATTCATGAAATTCTTCCTTGCCACTGCAAACATACACGATGTTGAAAAATCTGGATTTTTTATAAACCAATAATTTGTAACTATATCTATACTACTAACATGATTCTTAGGGGCACTAAAAAACAGCTCTCCCTAAATCTTCTGCCAACCCTTTTGCCAACTTATCTAACAGACGTTTTTCTACTTTAGTCAACCCTGCACCATCGAGAAGATCAGGTCGCCTTATCAAGGTTCGCAACAGAGATTGCCGCCTTCGCCAATCTACTACTGCCATATGGTCTCCTGACAGTAGAGCCGCCGGTGGCTCAACAACCACTTCTGCTCCTTTGTCAACTGACCTTTGCCGAGAATCCAAACAACTGAAATCAGGAGTCCATTTTGCTGGACGGGTGTAGTGTGGATGGTCTAGCAGTGAGCCGTAAAATGAGTCATCACGAAAACTCTGAGCATCTCCAATTACTCCAGGCCGCAACCTGGCAACCCCATCAACAACCGCCATGGCGGGGATCTCTCCACCAGTTAAAACAAAATCTCCAATTGACAGCTCTTCATCAACAAAAGTCTCTACAAATCTTTCGTCTATACCCTCATAGTGACCACAAATAAGAATTAAATGGTCTAGCCGGGCAAAACGTCTGGCAGTATCTTGGCTAAACTTAACTCCTTGTGGAGACAGATAGACCACATGCACCGATTTGGAGACCTGCTCTTTTGAACCCAGGCTATTTTTGTAGACACTACTCAAGGCCCGCTCTAAAACATCTGCCTTCATGACCATTCCCGGACCGCCGCCAAAGGAGTAGTCATCTACCGTGTTATGCCGGTCTATGGCAAAATCACGAATTTGAACTCGCTCTATCTCAATCAACTCCTGTCGCTGGGCTCTTGCCAGTATAGAGCTTGACAGCAGACCCTCAAACATCTCAGGAAACAGGGTCAAAATTGAAAACTTCATTCTACATTCCCGGCAGCAGTCGGACCAAAACTACCCTGGCATCAGCATCAACCTGCAAAACCACCTCGGAGGTAAAAGGGATCAACCGCTCTTCCCCTTGGGAGTTTACCGACATAACATCGTTTGCCCCGGTCTCAAAAAGGTGCTGTACCTCGCCCAACTCTTCACCATCTTCGGTAACTACCTTTGAACCAATTAGATCCGCCCAGTAAAACTGGTCTTGATCCAACTCTGGAAGCTGTGACCGCATTATCCATACATCTGTCCCGGAGAGAGCTTGGGCAGCATCCCGGTCATCTATTCCAGCAAGACGGACTATCAGCCCTTTAGCACTACTTCTGCCAGAGACCAATGAGTACCGCTGCATAGGCCCGCCATCCGGCCCCAACAACCAGTCAGGAAAAGATAGAAGGGTCTCTTTTTCCTCAGTGAGATAATGAACCTTTATCTCACCACGAACTCCATGCGGCCCCAAGAGACGGCCTACAACCACATATTCCACGTCTTTAGAGTTTATCATTATGGGGTACAGGCCGGCTTATCAGCCATTAAGCAACAGCTTCTACCTTTTTAATCAGGCCAGCTACTGTCTTGGATGGCCTCGCACCAACACCGATCCAGTGCTGTACCCTCTCCATCTTCAAGTTAATCCCGTTCTCTTCAACGCGAGGATCGTAAGTGCCTAATTTCTCAAGGAAACGACCATCCCTAGGACAACGGGAGTCTGCCGCAACTACGGCATAAAATGGGCGTTTTTTTGAACCCCTACGTTGCATACGAATACTTACTGCCATCAACTATTTCCTTGCAATAACAACATATTAATAAAAACACTAACAACTAAAAAAATAAATTGTAGTGTATGTCTATCAACTGAATCATACATACAGTGAACCGTGCATTGTACTGAATTAATCAGTGGTGTCAACAGTGATCTTTGCAAATCAAAGCTTTCAACCTAGATTAGGCAGTTGGAAGCCAGAACTCCGCACAACTCATTGATTCACATTGCAGAATAGAAAGATGTCTCATCACCAATAAGGCGGCTTCTACTGTTTCTATTCCACCAGATAAGCCAATGAGTTACACTATGTACGTACCTCAAACTACCGAAGCCAGCTTTAACCCGTAAAGATAAAACCGGCTATTTTCTACGAAAACCTGGAAATCCTTGAGGCATCATACCACCCATGCCACCACCCATAGCCCCCATATCAGGCATACCACCTCCAAACATCCCTTTTGCCCCAACTTTTCCCATTTTTTTCATCATCTTCTGGGTCTGGACAAACTGCTTCAACATCCGGTTGACCTCTTGTACCGACGTACCAGACCCGGCAGCAATACGTTTTTTCCGGGAGGCGTTGAGAAGTTGATGTTTTTTTCTCTCAGCAAAGGTCATTGAGAG
>JADFZU010000055.1 GCA_015232365.1 Magnetococcales bacterium
GGTTGTGTGTAATCCGCAATCGCAAAATCCGCTCCCGGCAACGAAATATAGTGACAGTCTCAAAAACATGTTGACTGCTGAGGAAGCTGCGGAATATGTTGACTGCATATCAGCAACACAATTTAGACGCGAGGTAGCCCAGGGTGTCTGGCCTGGGCCACTTGTCAAACATAGTCGCCCCATGCGTTGGTCTCGCATACAAATTGATGCCGCTCTCCAACCACTATCAACACAAATCGAGGCTAAAAATGAAGGCAGCGACCTCGATAAAGCACTAGGTTTGACATGAAACATATCTCCAAAAAGGGCGAAAGGTATTACTTCAATCCATCAGGTACAATGCGAAAGCATGGATATGGCAGCATTCCACTTGGGACTGACTATCATATAGCACGCAAAAAAATTGAGAAATTAGTTGAAGAATGGGAACGCATCAAAAATACTGGGCCCGATATACTAGAGCCTGTAAAAGGCGACTTTAACTGGCTAATAGACAGGTTCCAAAAAGATCCAACTTGGTATAAAGCGAAAGCTCCTAGAACTAGAGAGGAAATGGATTATGTATTCAACATCCTTGCAGAGATTATTGGAACACACAGAGTTCTAGAATTTGCTCGTCGTCATGGTCGAGCTATTTACAATAAGATTCGAGTTGAAGGCTCTCCGCATAAAGGCAAAAAGGTAATAAAATGGTTGGTCAGGTTAATGACATATTCCATAGAAATAGGTGTCCGTGATGACAATCCAATCCTGGACATGGAATTAGAGGCAACTCCTGGCCGGAAGCAGGTTTGGAAAAAAGAGGAGGTAGAGGCGATTTTGGAAGCTATGCTTAATGGTGGAAAGGCCAAATCAGGCAATATAATCCATCCACGCCCTTCTATTGCCTTGGCTACAATGATCGCTTATGACTCTACATTGCCTCAGCAGGATATATTGGCTTTACAGTGGAGTCAGTTTGATGGAGAGGGTCTGGCCGTTACCCTGATGAAGGAGAGGGCTAAGAAACCAGTTTGGGTTCCCTTGAGGAAAAAGACAATAAAATTTATTCAGGAAATGGTTCCAAAAGTTTCACCCTACATGATTGTGTCTGAAGCAAATGGTCAACCTTACTTGGATGAACAAGAAGATGTGAATAGGAGTCGCTGTCGGATTTTTTCCAAGCTATTCAGAAAGTTTAGGGAGCGTGCTGGCATACAGCGTCAACTGACTTTTCATGACTTACGCAGAACCGCTATGAGTGACTTGGGCAACTCAGGTGCTACAAATGCAGAGATCGTTGCCTTTTCGGGCCACTCCGTAAGCAGCCCTGTTTTGGATGTTTATGTTAAACCAGATCATCAAGCAGCAAGGCGTGCCGCTAAAAAGCGAGATGAGCCCCAGGAATAGCATGTGGGAAACTTCTGGGAAATGTAAGAAAAGATGGCGTCCCCAGGGGGAGTCGAACCCCCGTTACCGGCGTGAGAGGCCAGCGTCCTAGGCCACTAGACGATGGGGACTTCTCGAATATTTAGAGGTGTTGTTTCTACCTTTAAACAGAACTTAAAGCAAGTAATAAAAGTTAATTGTCGCTCAGTTTTAGTCGATTATATCGGTTTGATAGCAAAAACTGACGGGCGACGACGTTTTCCTGCCTTCTCAAGCTCCTCAAGATACTCCTTCCAATATACCTCCTGGTGCGAGCCTAAATTGTATAGGGTATCCCATGAATACAGACCGCTATCATGGTCATCGCTAAACTCTATCTTGATGGCATAACGTCCTGTTGGAGTGATGGATCTGATGCTGACATCCTGTTGACCATCAATAAGTATCGCCTGATCTGGAGTATGACCACTACATTTGGCACAAGGACACATTACCCTTAAATACTCCATGCTGTAATCAAAGACCTCGCCACTGTTCCAACTTATTTTTAGTAGTTTTTCTGCTGTTATCTGCCTGATCTCTGTTGGAATATGTTTACTTCCGTAAGACATTTTTTACTCCCTGTACTAATAAATAGTTAAATCAACCGATCTCTGTCGGATCATCATCCAATACGGTCTCTGCTAAAGCTTCCAACCGCTTTTTTGCGTTAGTATACTCATCAGAGTTAAGAGATTTTTCTGCTGGTCGTTGATATGGAGTCAAAATTGTTCTAATTCGTTCCCTTGATTTTAACAGTTCTTGATTCTCCATAGCTATAACACCACGAATGGCTCCCTCCAAAGCAGCATGATTATCTTCCAGACGCCCTGTACAGCATAACACCAAATCACACCCTCCTAGAAGGGAGTTGTATACCCTATCTGCTAAATCTCCCTGCAAGGCTCCCATCTCAACAGCATCAGATACTATTAGACCTTTAAATCCCCAATCGGTACGAAGAAGCTTTTTTAGGGTTGGTGACGACCATGTAGCAGGCTGTTTAATGTCCAGCCCCTCTGCTATAAGGTGGGCTGTCATTAATGCTGGTAAAGTTGCTGCTAATGCTTTAAACGGTTTAAGCTCGTGGTTATCCAACTCTTCCCGGCTTTTTGTTATGGTTGGCAGCTGTTTATGGGAGTCAACCTGTGCTGCACCATGACCGGGAAAGTGTTTGCCAACCGCCATTACCCCTGTTTTGCCTATTCCTCTTATCCACGCTCCTGATAGCTTGATTACCTCTTCTGCGGTAGTGCCAAAGGCTCGGTTGCCGATAACCGGATCTGCCTCTTTCTGGCGTATATCTAATACCGGAGCACAGTTTACACCTATACCAATTGAGGCTAGCTCCAAACCACAGACCATACCTCCTAAATGGGACATCTCCAGGCCAGCTTTTTTATCTTCTCGAAATAGTTGGGCAAAGCGATAAGGGCTGGGAAAGTTGGTAAATGGTGCACGCAAACGTTGCACCCGGCCACCCTCTTGATCAATCCAGATTGTTGGTGGTGGCGTTGCAGTTTTACAGATAGCATTAATTAAGGCTCTGACCTGCTCTAAATTTTCTATATTCCGGCTAAAAAGAATAATTCCCGACGGTTTGTTGGTTTCAAGCCACTGCTTTTCATCTTTTGTTAGTATCGTGCCGGAAATTCCTAAAATCAGGTGGTGTGCCGGTGTGGTTTGTGGTTTCATTGATCAATCCTAAAATAACTGCTGCTTACGGTAAAATGGTCTTTATAAAATGGTTATATCAAGTAAAATCAGTTGGCAAAATTTTTGGCTGATTGCCCTGCTATCCTATTCGGCTTTTATATTTTATCTGTCTGGAAAGAACGATATAAAGTTGCCAGTATATGATATTCCATTTCAAGACAAAGTTTTTCATGGTGTTGCTTATGCTCTCATGGCATATATCGCTTCTCGGTTTTTTTCCAGCCTCTCAAAAACCGACTGGCCCCTGTTCTGGTCTTGGGTCTATTGTCTGGTCTATGGAGCAAGTGATGAGTGGCATCAGTCTTTTGTTCCGGGCCGTTATGCCGATATTTTTGACTGGTATGCCGATGCTGCCGGGGCTGCAGTTGTGCTCCTGGTGATTTTTATCTATCGCTCTCTGCAACAAACAAACACCCTGCGCTGAATATTGCTTTAATCCTATAAACGGCACTTGTAAGTGCGTACCTGGTGAATCAATAAGTTGTGCCTAGTGCATGCTTTTATACCGCTTCTAGGTAAATAACTCCACCTCTACACGGTTATCATGAAATGCCGGGCCGCCATTGGGAGCAACCCAGTCGTCATGGCTCAAGGCGTTAAGTGAAACACCTTCTGGAAATTCCCGGCCTGAATAGTTGATCTCACAGAGGCATAGACCTGGAGTTACCGCTTCGGAAATTTTTGCTCTTAATGTTAGGCGGGCCAGGCTGTTAAATATCTGGATTTTATCACCATCAGCAATATTACGGCTTTTTGCATCATTAGGGTTAAGCAACAGTGTTGGTCCTCCACGGCTCTTGTTTATTCTCTCAGAACTACAAAAAGTACTGTTTAAAACCTCATTGGATGGAGGTAACATAAAGTTAAGAGGGTAACGGTTTGCCTCGAACATATCCTCCCGGCGGTTGACCTGCCAATGGTCAGGAACCGGTGGCATGTTGGGATCAGACCAGCGAGGGTAGAAGTGAAATTTGCCATCCTCTTTTGGAAAGCCGTTGATAAAATGGCTCTCAGCAAAATCTGGTACACACTCAAGCCACCGCTCTTGATTCCACTCTTTTATGGGAGGATATTTTGATGCAGCAACAACCCGGTTGACCATCTCGGTAACACTCCAGGTGAATGGTTCATCAATATAACCTAAACGGTGGGCTAAATCGTTGACTAGATCATGGTTGCATCTTGCATCACCTGGTGGCTTTATAAGTTGCTTAGCATGTTGTAAGGTGGTCTGCCCGTAAGATCTATATATATCTTCATGCTCTAAAAATGTTGTTGCTGGTAGAATAATATCGGCAAAACGGGCGGTGTCGGTCATAACCTGTTCATGAACTACAGTAAAAATATCCTCTCTGCTTAGCCCTTTATGGATTTTATTCAGCTCTGGCAAGCTGACGGCAGGGTTGGCGTTGAACACCATTAAAACCGCCACAGGTATTGTTAAATCCTGACCGTTAAGAGCCTGCCCCAACCGGCTGCTATCAACCACTCTAGTGGGGGAGGTCGACCATTGTGACTGCAATACAGGCTCTTTATTTATATGAAACATATCTCCAGTGGCAAATAGAGCACCGCCACCAATTTTTTTCCAGGCTCCGGTAATGGCGGGCAGGCAGGAGACTCCATGAACATTTACCGCTCCATTTTTCTGACGGCTCATGCCGATTCCAACCCTGATAAAGGCAGCTTTGGCTTGACCATAACTTCTAGCAAAGCTGGTGATCTCGTCCACACTAAGCCCGGTGATTGGGCTGGCCCATTCTGGGCTTTTTTCTTCAAGGTGGGCTAGCAGGTCGCCGTCAAAGTCGGTCAGTTTTGATAGATAGTCCCAATCGGCATAATCCTCTTTGAGAAGCACATGCATCATAGCACAGGCCAAAGCACCATCAGAGCCGGGCAGGGGGGTAATGTGCTGATCGGCTAGTTTGGCTGTTCTATTTTTGTAGGGGTCAACGACAATAAGTTTTGCCCCTTTTTTTCGAGCTGCTTTTACATAATGCATCAGTGTAATATGGGTTGCAGCAGCATTTATTCCCCAGAGAATAACCAGATCACTCTCAGCGATTTCTGCTGGGTTGGGTCCGATAGCAAGGCCAACACCTGCCTGCCACCCGGAAAAACCTATTGAGTAACAGACTGTATCGTTAATTCTGGAGAAACCGACCCGGTTGCCAAGCCTTTCAATGGCTTGCTTTTGAACGACTCCCATTGTGCCGCCAGAGCAGTAGGGCAGAACCGACTCTGGCCCGTATTTTTTTATGGCAGTCTGTAGGCCGTCAACGACTCGGCCCATCGCTTCATCCCAGCTAATCTCTTTAAATTCGCCACTGCCTTTTGCTCCTACTCGCAGCAGTGGTTTGGTTATTCTGTTACCATTTTGAATGTCGGCATATCTGCTGACTTTGCCGCATATAACCCCTTTGGTAAAAGGGTGTTCCTGGTCGCCGCTGATACTTTCAAGTGCTCCATCCTTTATGCTAACCTGTAAGGAACAGGCTCCTGGGCAGTCTAGTGCACATGTTGAATAATATTTTGAAGTTTGCATTACTACTCTCTTTTTTGAGAAAAACAGATGAAAAAAAATAACATTATTGCACTTTTTGATATATTGAGGAAAGCCAATCCAAATCCGGTTAGTGAATTGGAGTATAAAAACAACTTTCAACTACTGGTTGCTGTAGTGCTGTCAGCCCAGGCTACGGATGTCAGTGTAAATAAAGCCACCCCGGCACTGTTTAAGGCAGCTCCTACCCCTAAAGCCATGGTAATCCTTGGTGAAGATGGAATTCGGGAGTTTATTCGGACCATTGGTCTTTTTAATAATAAGGCCAAGAGTATTTTTGCTCTGAGTCAGATTCTTTTAGAAAAGCATGATTCAGAAGTTCCCGACAACCGGGTAGATTTGGAAAAGCTTCCTGGAGTAGGGCATAAAACTGCAAGTGTTGTTCTTAATGTCGCTTTTGGTAAACCAACTCTGGCGGTAGATACCCATGTAATGCGCGTCTCAAACCGTTTAGGACTGGCAAAAGAGAGAGATCCTAAAAAACTTGAAGCCAAGCTGGTTAAAGTCATCCCCACCCCTTATTTGCAACATGCCCACCACTGGCTTATCCTTCATGGCCGTTATGTCTGCACTGCCAGATCAACCAAATGTGAGATCTGTTCTATAGCTCAATTTTGTGAATTTAATCAAAATTCAACCTAGATTAAAGTGCCCCGTCTTTTTATCCGATACGGTTAGTAAGAAGAGTTTTACTGCTTGGTGCTAGGATAAAGGAGGCAGGCAATGTTACCCATGCATAGTGGAGCAATAAGCGGAGTTAGCAACGAACTGCAAGACCGTGTCAGTTTTCAGGCTGCGGTTCGGGAGATTCGTGCCGGTAGTGCTCTACGGGTTAATGCTGTTTCCAAAGCTCCAGCCAATGATCTGACAGATGATGTTAAACGGGATGATATTGATCCTGACCAGAGAGGTCGTGGTTCTGATAATCAAACTGTCTCTTATGATATGGTGGCTGAAGAGGTTAGAGAGGAGGAGGCAGCCCGGCAGAAAAATAGTCAGTATGAGGCAGAGAGTCAGGCTGAGGCTATGGAGCATAAACCACCTCTGGGCCTTGATTTTACCTCCCCTAGCGTTATTGTCTCCCGTAGTGCACCGAGCCGGAAGGTGGCAAAATTGTTTTTAAAGGCTGCTGCCGATGCAGGGCATAATCTTTCGAAGGACCCTTCAACTCCACCACCGAAGAAGTTCGAGGTCAGGGTTGACGTTACTGTCTAAGCCTGCTTACACATAATCATTAGATGAAAAATCTAGACAGTTATGTTGTCCCGGATATTTAATGAAATATCCTGGTTAGCTTGGTTGAAAATGTTTAAGCCGCAACGCATTGCTTACAACTGTAACACTGGATAGGCCCATAGCGGCGGCGGCAAAAATTGGTGAAAGCAAAATACCAAACCATGGAAACCATAACCCGGCAGCCAGGGGGATAAGTACAATATTATAAGCAAAAGCCCAAAATAGGTTCTGTTTTATATTGTTCATTGTTGCTCGTGATAGCTGAATTGCCGTTGCTACCCCCATTGGGTCACCACTAATCAGGGTAATGTCAGATGACTCCATTGCAATATCAGTTCCGGTGCCAATGGCAATTCCCACGTCGGCTATAGCCAGAGCTGGAGCATCATTGATGCCGTCACCAACCATGGCTACAATTTTGCCGCTGGCTTGTAGCCGCTCTATCTCTTGCGATTTGTGGATCGGCAATACCTCAGCAATAACCTTCTCTATGCCAAGTTGGTTGGCAATAGCCTTGGCGGTACGTTGGTTATCTCCTGTGAGCATTATCACATCAATACCCATCTGTTTTAGCTTTTCAATCCCAGGCCGGCTCTCCTCTTTCACAGTATCTGCAACAGCCAAAACACCAACTGCTTTTCCATCAACGGCAACAAGTATTGCTGTTTTACCTTGAGCTTCTAATGTTGCCATGGTCTGTTGCTGGAGAGTTGTATCAACCCCATACTCAGACATTAACAGTCTGGTTCCAGCTAAAACTGTTTGGGAGTTTATTGTAGCTTTAATCCCTTTGCCAGCAACAGCGTTAAATGTCTCTACTTCGGCATGTGCAACCTTTTGTTGCTCTCCATAAGCGACAATGGCCTCAGCTATAGGGTGTTCAGAGCGACTCTGGGCACTGGCTAAAAGATTCAAGCTCCCTTGATCACCGCTCCAGTCGGTTACAACTGGTTGACCTTTAGTCAGGGTTCCGGTTTTGTCAAACACCACGGTATTTAGTTTATGGGCGGTCTCTAGTGATCCACCGCCACGGATTAAAATACCGTTCTCAGCACCCTTGCCAGTGCCGACCATAATTGATGTAGGGGTGGCTAGTCCCAAGGCACATGGGCAGGCTATGATAAGTACTGATACAAAGTTTAATAGTGCATAAGTCAGGGTCGGTTCTGGCCCGAAAAACCACCAGATAAGGAAAGTAGATGTGGCAATTGCGAAAACTACCGGGACAAAAATTGCGGCAACTCTGTCAGCAAGGCGGGCTATGGGCGGTTTTGCCCCTTGGGCCTTCTGCACCATGGCAACAATTTGTGCCAACAGTGTCTCACTACCTATTTTAGTGGTGGTAAATTTAAAAGAGCCGCTTCTGTTTATAGTGCCGCCAACCACCTCATCTCCAGCTTTTTTGTTTACCGGAAGTGGTTCTCCAGTCAGCATGGATTCATCAACTGATGAACTACCGTCCAACACCAGGCCGTCAACAGGAATTTTTTCTCCAGGGCGGACAACAACAATGTCATCAATCAGTATGTCGGCAAGGGCAATCTCCACCTCTTTTTTCCCACGGACTATTCTGGCGGTTTTAGGGGTGAGGCCTATAAGTTTTCGAATTGCCTGGGAGGTACGGCCCTTGGCCCTTACCTCCAGAAAGCGACCCAGTAGAATCAGAACAATAATAGACCCTGATGTATCAAAATAGACCTCTGCTGCTACCCCTTTGGCGATAAATAGGGAGGGAACTAGAAGAACCAGAATTGAGTATAAATAGGCACTGAATGTTCCTACAGTGACCAGGGTGTGCATGTTGGCAGAGCCGTGTTTGGCGATGGCAAAGGCACTCTGGTGAAAATATCTACCAACCCAGAGTTGGACAGGGGTGATAAGGATAAACTGCAACCAGAAGTTGGTCTCTCTAGTCATCTCGACAATAGCGCTGTCCAGACCAAAATTGTTCCAGTGCACCAGAATAAATGTAGCAACCACCAAAACAGCACCAATGGTTAGCCTCTCTTTGATCTCCTGATGCTCTTTTACTCTCTCCTCTTCAGCCAGATCTTCTACACCGTTATTTTTTTTTATCTCTCCAAGTTTAAAGCCGATTTTTTCAACTTCTGTCTGTAAAACGGCTAAGGTAACAGTGCCAGGAATAAGCTGCACTGCTGCTTCACGGGTGGCTAGGTTTACCTGGGCATTTTTAACACCGGGAACCCCTTTAATGGCGGTTTCAGTTCTGGCAACACAAGAGGCACAGGATAGCCCCTGAACCGAGAAAGTTGATTCAACTGTTGGAACCGTGTATCCAGCCTCGGTTACTGCTTGAACAACACTGTCCAGGGGCATGGTTCCAGTCACGGTTACTTTTGCAGTTGCAAGGTTTACTGATACATTTTCAACCTCTGGTAGAGAGTTGAGTTTTTTCTCCACTCTACCTGAGCAAGAGGCACACTTCATCCCGGCAACAGGGATTGTTATAGTATTTTTTTTGCTGGTCATCTCTTTGGCCTTTAAGCTGTGCTATATAGTTTTTTTCATTTTTTTATATTTTCTGTAGATTGTCGATTGATCAATCTCCAAAAGAGTCGCAGCTAGCTTGATATTACCGTCACATTTGGCAATAGCCTCTTCTATCGCTTCCATCTCAACCTGATGCATTGGTTTGATGCGGCTACTGTTATTTAAAACTGGTTTTGGGTTACTCTCTATTTGGCAGAGATGAGGTGGAAGAATTTCTCTTGTCAATTTTTTCTTGTTATTCAAAACCACCGTCTGCTGAATGATGTTTTGTAGCTCCCGGACATTTCCCGGCCAATCATAAGCAAGTAGTGTGTGTGCTGCATCTCTAGAGATCCCATTAAACCTTTTCTTTTCTTCTTTGGCACTATCAGTTAAAAATTTATGGGCTAATAGAAGTACATCTTCACCACGCTCTCTAAGGGGAGGGACGGTGATTGGTATTACATGTAATCTATAGAAAAGATCTTCCCGGAAAGAGCCATTTTCAATCTGCTCTTTGGGATCTTTATTTGTTGCACAGATAAATCTGCAATCAACCTGCTCTTCCAGATCGCTACCAACTTTTTTTATGTAACCAGATTGGATAAACCTGAGTAGCTTGCTCTGAAGCCCCAACTCCATATCACAAATTTCATCTAAAAAAAGAGTACCGCCATTTGCCATTGCTGCTGCTCCCTGACGCTCATGCTTGGCATCAGAAAAGGCCCCTTTTACATGGCCAAAAATTTCACTCTCCATTAAATCGTGGGGAATAGCAGCACAGTTAATTACCACAAACGGGCTATCACTACGGGAACTCTGCTTATGAATCGCCTTGGCACATAGCTCTTTGCCGGTTCCACTCTCTCCAGTTATAAAAATGTTGGCTCGGCTGTTTGCGACACTCTCTATAATTTTATACATGGTCTGCATAGGTAGAGATGCACCAATAATTTCATGGAGTTTATGCCGTTTTGCACTGTTTTCATAATCACTGAGTTGCCTGCTGATTATCTTATGCTGCAGAGCGTTGCTCATGGTTGTCAACAGCCGCTCTGTCAGCACCGGCTTTTCAAAAAAATCATAAGCTCCAAGACGCATAGCCTCGACTGCTAAATCCACGCTGCCTCTGCCGGTCATTATAACTACAACTATAGGAATTTGCTCTTCATTTATAGTCTTGAGAATGTCCAGGCCGTAACTGTCGGTAAGAAAAATATCTAGCAGAAGAACTTCTGGTGGCTTTCTGCGTAGTATCTTTAATCCATCACCTCCACTTGCTGCTGACAGGGTTTGCCAGCCATTCATTTTGAGAATGTTTTGGCAATGTTCGGCCAATAGAGTGTCATCCTCAATTATCAAAGCAGTTTTTGTTGGTAAATGAGACATGAAACACCTCTTGATAGGTTATCTCGCTAACTCTCTTTTTGCATTATGCATACTGTTTTTTACTCATGCATTTAAGTTTATCTACCAGGATGATTAATGTAAATAGTTGTGAAAACAGTAAGCTGTCCTTGTCTTCTTGGTCTGTGGCATCTCCTTTGCGGATTATATCTCTATATTACCGGTTTTATTTGCAAAAGTCCAAAAATGCTCTTTTGGCTGAGCATGGAGACGGTTTCGGGTTTTCTAGTCTAACTAATAAATCTTAAACGAGGGGTTGTTATGAGCAATAATAGCGAATCAATAGGTGCAAAAAAATTGCAGATGGCTGATATATTTTTCCATGAGGTTGAAGATGGTATTATTATAACAACTTCTGAGGGTAGTGTTGTTGATTTAAATCCAGCATTTAGCAAAATAATTGGGTACAGCAGAGAAGAGGTTGTGGGAAAAGTTCCAGATTTTCTAAAGTCAGATAGTCAAAATATGATCTACTACAATGACATTTTAAAAACCATCTCAATAAAAGGAAGGTGGGCAGGAGTGCTCAAGGTCAAGACCAAATCAGGTGAAGATTTAGCAGGTAGATTAACTATAGTAGCAGTTAAAAATCACGATAAACAGACAACCAACTATATTGGTTTTTTGCGTCTGGCAGATGTTCAAGTTTAATTAACCCATCTTCGGCAGTTGCTCGGTGGAGCTTTTATCCTAGATTCGGCAGTTGGGCGTGAACTAGTGGTGCAACATATTGGTTTGTCAGGTGAATCAAGAGGTTGTGCCAGTGATTTACGAACAACTGCCGAATCTAGGTTTAGTTAACCCCTATTTTATTTTAAGAGCTTCTAGAATTTCGCCAAGATCAGCTAATCGTTCAGTAGGGTCACTCCAGTTACGCTCTCTGAATGATAGTGTGCGGGACTCCTGCTTGAACACTACCCAGCCACCACCTTTTTGGATCATATTGATAAGTGCCTCAGTATTTATTGCTGGATCGGGGTGAAACGAAATAGCAGCCCCTTTTGGCCCTGCCTCTAGTTTTAAAATTTTTAATAACTGGCAGCGACGTTTGATAAGCATCACCCGTAAGAGATGGTCAACAGAGTCGGGCAGGGGGCCAAAACGGTCAATTAACTCAACTCGCATCTGGGCAATTTCTTCGGAGTCGGATAGTTCAGCAATGCGTTTATACAGAGTAAGGCGGAGTTGAACGTCAGCGACATAATCCATGGGAATATGGGTCGAAAGGTGCAGGCTGATGGTTGGAACAATCTCCTCCTCTTGCTCTTCTTCAGCTAACCGCTTCTCATCACCACTACCGCTTTTAAGAGCCTGGATCGCCTCTTTCAACATTTGATTGTAAAGCTCATAACCAACCTCTCTGACCTGCCCGGACTGTTCATCGCCAAGAAGGTTTCCTGCACCACGAATCTCAAGGTCGTGGGTGGCGAGCATAAACCCAGCCCCTAATCCTGAGAGATTTTCGATAGCATCAAGACGCTTTTTGGCATCAGATGAGATGCTGTCGGGGTGGGGGGTGAGGAGATAGGCATAGGCTCGGTGTTTTGAACGTCCAACCCGGCCTCTAAGTTGGTGGAGTTGGGCCAGGCCAAATTTATCGGCACGATGGATAATAATGGTATTGGCAGTGGGGATATCCACACCATTTTCTATGATAGTGGAACACAAAAGAAGATTAAACTCCTGAGCATAAAAAGAGAGCATTATTTTCTCAAGGCGGTTTTCCCGCATCTGCCCATGGGCAATACCAATTTTTGCTTCAGGAACTAGCTCATTCAACTTGCTTGCCATCGCCTCTATATCCTGCACCTTGTTATAGAGATAATAGACCTGCCCACCACGGTGAATCTCCCTGAGAATCGCCTCACGGACAGTATTTTTCTCATACTGGCAGATAAGAGTGCGGATGGAGAGCCGGTCTACGGGGGGTGTGGAGATGATTGAAATGTCTCTAACTCCAGCCATTGCCATATGCATGGTTCTAGGAATTGGCGTTGCTGTTAACGTGAGAATATCTACCGTAGTGCGAAGCTGTTTAATCCGCTCTTTATGGGTGACACCAAAACGTTGCTCTTCATCAACAATTAACAGGCCAAGGTCTTTAAACTTGATGTCTTTCTGCAAAAGACGATGGGTTCCCACTACCAGATCAACAACACCGATTGCTAGCTGGTCGACAGTTTTTTTCTGGTTGGCAGGGGAGCGGAATCTTGAGAGTAGCTCTATGTTGAAGGGGTAGGCGGCAAGGCGATTGGCAAATGTTTCGTAGTGTTGCTGGGCAAGGATTGTGGTCGGCGTGAGGACCGCCACCTGTTTGCCGTCCATCAATGCCCTGAAAGCTGCTCTCAAGGCCACTTCAGTTTTTCCAAACCCAACATCGCCGCAGACCAGTCTATCCATAGGTCGGGTTGAGGACATATCTTCCAGTGTTGTGGTTATTGCATGGGACTGGTCGACGGTCTCTTCAAAGGGGAAGTTGTTGGCAAACTCTTGATAGGCATGATCAATACCAGAGAAGGCAAAACCCTTTTGCGACTCCCTTTTGGCTTGCAGGGCAACCAGCTCTGCTGCCATTTCCAATATTTTTTTCTTGGCTTTGGTTTTGGTTGCTTTCCACTTGTTACCACCGAGTTTATCGAGTGCAGACTCTTCAGCTCCAGAATATTTACTCACCCGGTCCAGATTTTCAACCGGGACGTAGAGTTTATCTGAGCCGGAGTATGCGATCAGCAGAAAATCGTTGCGAATCTGCCCAACATCCAAGGAGTGCAGGCCGCCAAAACGACCTATACCATGGTCGTTATGGACCACTAGATCCCCATCTCTAAGATCAGCAAAGCTTGCTAATAGTTGGTCAAGATAGCGTTGGTCAAGCTGTCGTCTGCGAACCCTGGTACCAAAAACACTCCCTTCGGTAAGTAGTAGTATACCAAAGCGTTGATGGATGAAACCTTGATCTACATCACCAATAACCAGCCTGACCGGGCCTGCTGGCGAAGCTATGGCTAAATTCCAGTTTAGAGTGTCAGCTACTGGAATTTTTTCATCTTCTAGCGTCTCTCTAAGGTGTTCACGTTGACCTATTGTTCGTACTGAAATGCAAATTTTTAAACCTTCAGCCTGAGCGTTTTTTATGAAAATTATAGCCCGCTCAAGGGCCGACTGTTTTTTCTCTGCTTGGTTGGCGTTGGCTTCAGCAATAAAATCAGGGGTTGGAGTAAACCCCATGGATATTGCATTATCAGGTTTTTTCGGATCACTCTGGATAACAGTGAATTTTGCTAAATGTTCAAGGGTCTCGTCTACATCTAGATATAGCCGCTCAGGTGGTAGGTGGTAGGTTGCAGATAAGCTCTGCACAGCAGGTTGTTCATCCTGGCTTAAAAGTTGATGGCGTTGTTTAATCTCACTGGCAAACAGCTCCATCTCTGCATTGAAATTTGCATCAAGAATAAACCTGGTCCCTTGAGGTAGGTAGTCAAAAAGGGTTGCCGGTCTTTCGTAAAAAAGCGGTAGAAAATGTTCCATGCCCTGGATTTTGCTGCCGTTTGATATCTCTTTGTAGAAATCAGAGCTTGAACTGTTACCACCAAACGCCTCTCTAAAGGCGGTGCGAAAGTTGCTGATTGTCATATCATTAAGCAAAACTTCGCTTACCGGCAGAGCTTGTACCCGTTTAATTTTGTCGGTTGAGCGTTGGCTCACCGGATCAAAAAGACGCAAGGTGTCAACCTCATCACCAAACAGCTCTACCCGGACCGGATCTTCATGACCAGGAGGAAAAAAATCCAGGATTCCACCACGTACGGAAAATTCACCAGGTTCAGAAACTTGAGAGGCTGAGTAGTAACCGGCTGTGGTGAGAAAAGTCCGAAATGCCGGAAGGTCTAATTGATCGCCAGTAGTGATGGAAAAACCATGTTCCGTCAATAGCTGTTTGGGCATTAGCCTCTGCATGATAGCCCTTGGTGTGGTGATTATTACAGCTCTGCTGTCTCCGCTTTCATTTTCTGCCAGTACCGGGCCTAGACCTTCCATCTGGGTTAAGCGAAACAGGGTGGCAACTCTCTCTCCAACCAGTGGCGGGAATGGAGATAGTCGCTCAAAAGGTAGAGTCTCCCAAGCTGGAAATGGCAGTAGGGACAATGAAGGGCCAGCCTGTTCAGAGAAAAATAGCAGCTCTCTATATAGAGCTTCAGCCCTGCTGGTTTTCCCGGTTACCAGTACCAAAGGGTGGCTTGATTCAGTTGATAAGGTGCTGGAAAGCCAGGCTAGGGAGCCGTCAGGAAGATTACCAATAGAGGTGACTTTGCCACTATCTTTTTGTACTAAAAGCGGGGCAATGGTTTGAAGCAGAGGATGGTTCATTGAGCCAACTATTTTAAAAATTGTTAATTAGCTGTCACTATATAACAGAACCGCTGCAAAGTGAATGTTTCTAATCCTTAACCAAAGCCAAATTATTTATAGAGTTGGGGAGCGTTCATATACTTAGCAGTGTCTATGCCCCATTTTGTGTTGGGCTCTGCACCGACAATAGAGAAGTCCTGCTTTGTATTAGTGACTTTTTTGTCTTTAAAAGCCAGCAGGTCTATCTCGGTTGGTTTGACCTTTTTTTTGCTTTTGGCATTTAGTACCACCTTAATTACCGGGTGTAACAGATTGCCTTGATTGGGACGGATAACCACACCAATCAAATCGTTTTTCAGTCTAACCAGGGTTCCCATTGGGTAGATGCCGACACACTGTATGAACTGTTGAAACAGATCGGCATTAAAATGATTTTTACTCCAGTCCAACATTCTCTTGAGTGCCAAGTTTGGCGGATTGCCTTTATGGTAACAGCGGTCGGAGGTGATGGCATCATAGACATCGACTATAGCTGCCATCTGACCAAAAATATTTATACCGTCACCCTTTAATCCCAATGGGTAACCAGAGCCGTCAAACCGTTCATGATGTTGGGCTGCAACCTGAACGCTGACCTTTTCTATGCCTGGGGTATCTTCTAATATCTTGCGACTGAAAACAACATGCTCTTGCATAATGGCATACTCATCATCTGTCAGTTTGCCAGCTTTATTCAATATCGCTTCTGGGGTATGCATTTTACCAATATCATGGAGCATTCCACCTATGCCCACGGATATGATCTTTTTTTCATCCATGTCCAGAGACCGGCAAAAAGACATGAGAAACACACCGACATTCACCGAGTGCATAAATGTGTATTCATCACGTTTTTTAATAAGGCTTAAAGATAGGATAGCGTCAGGGTTGCGAAACATCGATTCAGCCATCTGGGTGACTGCCTCTGTGACTGGAGCGAGGGTAACCTGTTTACCAAGACGGGAGTCGGTTAGGATATTGCCTACAAGTTGCCGGGCATGGTCTTTGGCTTGGCTGGCTTTGTTAACCTCATCATTAAAGTGGACCTCTTCCCGGGGTTGACGAATATCATCATCTTCATCCAATGCCAGCATTTGGGCTTCAAGCTCAGCTTCAATCTCTTTTACTGATTTGGCGGTCTCTATATCTTTACCCTTCTCGGAATCAATATACAGGCTGACTATACCGTGGGCAATAATAGCCCTTACCTCATCATCACTACGAATAAACCGGGAGCCTTTAAAGGCGTTGGGGTCTTTATCTTGGCAGCAGGGGTTTTTCCAGTCATGGTTGAAGTCGTGAACAAACATTCCTGGCTCTAATTTGTCTATCGGTATCTGCTTGATCATTTTTTGGTTTCCGTCACTGTTTTAGTTTAAACCTAGTTTCGGCAATTATTCGCACATCACTGGTGAAACATCTTTGATTTACCTGGCAATTCAGGAAAAAAGTCCTATCACCAACAAGGTGACTTCGATTTTTCCTTATTCACCATACAAGCCAATACCTATATGCCATTAATGCGTGCAAAACAGCTAATCTAGGCTAAACTAAACTATTGACCTGAGGTGCAATATTTACATACGTTAACTATACACAAAGCTATGTTAAATAAAAAATCTTTTTCTTAAAAATGCTAAATAATACTTTGATGGGTCGGTCAATAATCAGGCTTGCTCTTTTACACTTCGTCGCCTGTAGGTGGTTATGGTCAAGAGTAATATAATAGGGAAGAGATAGAGGCTGCTGTTGTAGTGGAATAGACCCAACTGCATGGTCTCCATGGAGAGTGGGAAAAAAGGCATGTAGATCCCGTTGTGAAACTGGGCCT
>JADFZU010000056.1 GCA_015232365.1 Magnetococcales bacterium
GAGCATAAGATAGGAACCAGGCTTCTCTTCTCTGGAAATATTATCAAACAGCCATATTTTGAGGGGCGGCCCTACCGGGTTGGCGGCGACCTTGAAAATACGGATATTGTCATGAACCGTACTTTTTGGATCGGTATCTATCCTGGTCTTGATGAGACAATGTTGGAATTTGTCAGTGCCAAGCTCCATGAATTTTTTGGCAATGAGTGATAAAAACTCTTTAATCAACCTTTGGCAGCGTTATAAGCAGTTTATATTTTTTTGCATTGCTGGTGGCTATAACACACTGTTCGGCCTTGGCTGTTTTGCCATCCTGTACCATAATTTTGCAAACGACCTCCACTATCTGGTCATATCGGTAATCACCAATGTTACTTCGATTACAAACGCATATATTGTGTACCGGCTGTTTGTCTTTAAATCCAAAGGCAATATTATAAGGGAATATTTACGTTTCAACGTTGTTTACGGCGTTAGTTTTGTGGTTAGTTTGGTAATGATGTTTATTTTGGTAGATTTTGTCGATATTCATCCGGTGATCAGTCAGGGAGTTATTCTCTTCTCTGGTGTTTTAATAAGTTTTTTTGGTCATCGAAACTATTCGTTTCAGCCTGCTGCCCCATCATCTGCCAAACCTGGATTCAAGAGAGAGCAAAAAGAGGAAGATATTCATGGCTAACCTTGCCTACTATATAGAGATGGCCAAAAAGCTCCACCCCGTAAAAGCTGGGCCTAGGGCGTGGAACTATTTGAAGTATAAGAGCCTAAAGCGGGAAGCTCAGACCAGGGTATCACGATACACTCCACAGATAGCACAAATTTTGGTGACAAAACGTTGTAACCTGGACTGTGGATATTGTGCTGCTGGTAAAATCATGAAAGAGGGTATTGTTGACTGGAAAAAGAGTGAAGCTACTCTGGAAAATACTAAAAAGGTTTTTGAAAACAAACTATTTGCCAACGCTATTCTGGTTGATCTATTGGGTGGAGAGCCGTTATTGGTCAAGGAGTTTGATCTTATAGTAGCATATCTTACCGAACAGGGCTATCTGACCAACACCTCAACCAACGGCACAAAACTGTGGGAGCGGATCAAGGATCTGAAACAGGCTGGTATTTCCCGGATCAACCTCTCTTATTATGATGTAAATCGGGATATTCTTGAAAATGATCTAGCTCGGGTCAACCAGGTTTTCCCCGTCCACATGAGCTATGTTCTGGTCCGAAGCGAAGTAGAGAACCAGCCAGAAAAAATTCTTGAAATGGCCCGTTTTTGCAAGCAATCCGGCTCTAAAAGTATACGTTTTTGGAGCTACCGGCCTATGGGGGACGACAAACAGGTATCGGAAATTATTGCTGAAGGCAGTGGGGCATTTTTAGATCTAAAACAGAGAATCGACAAAGAGCTTCCCGGTTTTTCCATCTGGCCGGTGGAGGTGAAGAGAGAGAATGTAGAAAAAAGATGTCCCCAACTCTGGCAACGGGTAGGTGCCGACCCCATGGGGGAGATAAGCATCTGTTGCGGTATTGATGAACCATTAAGAGGCGAAAATAGCAATCTATTTGATGCTGGCCCTGATGTAGTCTTCAACCATCCGACATTGGTAGAGATGCGCCGGCAGTTAATTGATAAAAACAGTCCGCCGCCTGATGTTTGCAAATCCTGCAACTTGCTTGGTGATCCGGGTTGGTAAACATCAGGATATTATAGAGAAAGTATACAGGAATTGCTGTTTGATGTAGCATTCAAAAAACTTCACTTTTTATTAAGGATAGGCAACAGATGAATGTAATCGAATATGAGATGCTCGACGTGCTCAAAGAGTTGCGAGATAAATATGGTGCTGTCGAAATAAAAGCTGAGTTTGAGGCTGAGGGCAGCCGTATGGAAGAGATGATGCGACTAAAAGATCTCTCCGGCCATGTAGGTATGCCCATAATCATGAAAATTGGCGGTGTTGAGGCGGTAACAGATGTCTATAATGCCCTTTCACTTGGTGTAAAGGGCATTATTGCCCCGATGGCAGAGACCAGCTACGCCGTATCAAAATTTACCAATCTTATCGATCAATATGTCGCCGAAGATAACGCCAGGGATATTGAGTTTGCCGTCAATCTTGAGACTATAACTGCTCACAATAATATTGATGATATTCTCAGCCATCCAAATATATCCAAATTGACCGGAGTTACTGTTGGCCGGGTTGATCTGGTGGGATCTATGGGGTTGAGCCGCTCAGCTATTAATAGTTCTAAGGAGGTTGAGACTATCTGCCGGACTATTTTTAGCAAAGCCAAAGAGAAAGGGCTCAAAACTGGTATGGGTGGTGGAATTGATAAAAATGCCCTAGTATTGGTTCAGCGGATGCATGAGGATGGGCTGCTGGATAAATATGAGACCAGAAAAATATCTTTCCCTGCCAGCTCAGCAAGTTATGGAGAGCCGTCTATCCTGACTACCGTAAAGTTTGAACTGTTATGGCTGAAAAGTAAACGCCGCTACTACTCTGGAATAAAATCCGAGGATGAAAAAAGAATTTTAATGCTTGAAGAGCGGTTGAAATAGAGTGGCAGAAGAGTCCTGTAAACCTGGCAACGGCAGTTAGAAGTACGTGCTTCCAACCGCCGTTGCCAGGATAAAATTTCTATGAGGTAAGGATAAGTGGCAGTAGAAACCAAAGATCAGATCAAGGCAATAGTTCAGCCGCGGATAGACTCTTCAAAAAAAGTTGCACTGGAAGATGCCATCCCGTTGGCGACACCTTTTTCTGCCCATATTGATGTCTGTAGTGTCTGTAATTTTAAATGTAGTTTCTGTTTTCAGGCTGACAATGCAGGGATGAAAGCGGCCAAGCTTAAAAGGGGCATGATGACCCTGGAGCTGTTTAAAAAGATTGTTGATGATCTTGTATGTTTTGATGATAAGCTGAAAAAAGTCAAAATCGGCAACCATGGCGAGCCGACCCTCCACCCTGATCTTCCTGAGATGGTGGCCTATCTAAATTCAAAAAATATAACCGATACCATAGAGCTGTTTACCAACGGCTCAAAACTGACTCCTGAGTTAAACCAGAAGTTGATTGCTGCCGGACTCAACAGGATCAATATCTCCCTTGAGGGTCTTACCAGTGAAATGTACAGAGTTGTAGCTGGGGTAGAGTTGGATATGGATGAGATGTTAGAAAATATGCGACATCTCTATGACGTTAGAGGCGACTGTAAGATCTATATTAAAATTGCTGACCAGACCAGCCCTTTGAACCAGGATGATGATACGGTCTTTATTATGACAGAGGCTGAAAAAGAGCTTTTTTATGAGCGATATGGCAACATCTGTGATGAGATTTACGTAGAGAAGATTGTTCCCCAATGGGCCAGAACCCAATTTGATAAGCAGAACAAAGTTGGTGAGGCTGGTATGTATGGTCAGGAAATAAAGAAAAACAAAGCGATATGTCCATTTATCTTTATGTATCTGCACTTTAACTGGGACGGCACAACCAGTCCATGCACCCTGGACTGGCCCAAGAAGGTGATCATTGGCAATACCAAGACCGAGTCAGTTCTTGATATCTGGAACGGAAAAAGCCTCAATATGCTACAGCACGCCCAACTAGAAGGTCACCGGGACAAAATTGACTTTTGCAACGACTGTTCGGCCCCTATGGTCTGTTGTAACGAAGATCTTGATGAACATGCTGCAGCCATATCGAAAAGAGTTAAAAAAATGGCAAGAAACCCAATCTGCGACCAACCATTGGGTTGAGTAATTAAATAGTATTTTTGCTTGGGAGTGTTTCATGGAAGTACTGATTACCGGAACAAACGGTTTTATTGGCAGGAACTTAAAAGAGTTTTTCGAGAAAAAAGCCTATAACCTTAAATGTCCAAAACGAGGCGAGCTGAATTTATTAGATTCTGATGCTGTGTATAACTATCTGAAAGATAATAAATTTGATGCAATCATCCACCTTGGAGTTACCCTTACCTCGGTTGAAGAAAATTTAAAAATGTATTTCAACATAGAGAGGTGTTCAGCCTTTTTTGGTAAGTTGATCTGCGTCGGCTCTGGTGCGGAGTTTGATATGCGCAACTACCAGCCTAAAATGGATGAGAGCTATTTTAAAAAACATATCCCAACCGATATTTACGGTTTTTCAAAATATGTAATAGCCAGAGATATTGAGACCAACCCGGCAAATATTTATAATCTTCGGGTTTGGGGAATTTATGGTAAATATGAGGACTACTCCCGGCGTTTCATCTCCAACAATATTTGCAGATTACTTAGCGGCCTGGATATATCCATCAATCGTAATATGTATTTTGACTATCTATATGTAGATGATTTTTCAAGAATTGTTGAAGCATTTATTGAGAATACCCCGAAAAAGAAAATCTACAACACCTGCTCCGGCGAGAGGGTCGGCTTGGTGGATCTTGCCAAGATGATCAATGAGGTTCATGGTGGCGGCAGCAATATTATAGTCAAGCAGGAGGGGGAGAACCCAGAGTATACTGGTGATAATTCAATGTTTTTAAAAGAGTTTGACAGCATTCGTTTTACCAAGGTACAGGACGCAATAAGGGAGATGTATGATTGGTATAAAAATGAGAGCAACATTGAGTTCGATCCGGAAGTATTTAGATAGATAAGCAAACGCACCTTTATTTTTGCGAGATAGAGACTGGTGGAAGATAGAAAAAAAACCATAACTGTCATGACCCCGGCATATAATGAAGAGGAGGGTATCCGGGAGTGTGTTGTGGCGGTTAGAGAGGTGTTTGAAAAGCAGCTACCTGAATATAACCTTGAACACCTTTTCATAGACAACTGCTCAACTGACCGCACTGTAGAGATTCTCCGTGAGATGGCTAAAGAGGACTCCCGGATCAAGGTTATAGTCAACTCCCGCAACTTTGGTCCCAACACTTCCGGTTATTATGGACTGCTCCAGATGAGCGGTGATGCGGTTATCCAGGTATTGGCAGATCTTCAGACCCCACCAGACCGGATTATTGATTTTGTCAGGAAGTGGGAGGAGGGCTACCCGTTGGTTATCGGAGTTCGTCGCTCTATGGAGGAGGGGTTCTTGATGCAGAGATCCCGACAGCTCTTCTATAAGCTAATAAGAACCATCTCCGATGTCGAGCAGGTTAGAAATTTCTGTGGCTTTTCACTTTTTGACCGGAAGATGATTGATATTCTTCGTGGTATAGATGACCACAGCCCTTATTTTAAAGGGATTATGATGGAGATTGGCTATGATAGAGCCTTCATTGAATACGATCAGCCACTGCGGAAACATGGTAAGTCCAGACACTCAATCTCAGATTTGGTAAATCTAGCCATTTTCAGCATGAGCGGTTACAGCAACTTTCCCATCCGCTTGATGACAATTTACGGTTTTTTTACCTTTGTCGTAAGCTTTCTGGTTTCAATGGTCTATTTAGTCTTAAAATTGATCTATTGGGACCAGTTCAGCATTGGCATTGCCCCAATAACCGTTGGTGTCTTCTTTTTTGGTTCAATACAGATCCTATGTATGGGGATTGTTGGTGAATATCTTAACCGGGCTTTTGACCATGCCCGTAGAAGGCCCTTGATATTGGAAAAAGAGAGGATCAATTTTGATACTCCTGCAAAGCTCCCCGGTTCAAAAAAATAGCCACTTCCTTCCCGCTGCCATTTTCTACATGACAGATTTGTCTGGGTTTTTCTGTTTTTTGAGGGGGAGCTGATGATAAAATTGATCGCATTTGACTTGGATGGAACCCTTTATCTAGGTGATGAAATAATCCATGGAGCCAAAGATACGATTGAGTATCTTAAAGACAAATATTCATTGGTCTATTTTACAAATAACTCCTCAAAGACAAAGTTGGAAGTGACCGAGAAGTTAAACCGCCTTGGTATAGAGTGTGATTCGGACCATGTCTATACCAGCTCCTCTTCGGCGGCAGCCTATTTGATAGAGAATAAGATCGACAATATCTATGTAATTGGTGCCAAGGGTCTATCTATGGCACTTGAGCAGGCGGGGCTTAGGGTGGTTGATGGGGCTGGGGCAGAAAACCTGCTTGTGGGGATGGATTTTGATATCAGCTATGAAAAAATTGCTCATGGTTTGGCTATTCTAAAAAATGGTGGCAAATTTGTCGCCTGTAATGAGGATGGCAGTTTTCCTGTCGAGGGGGAGCAGGACATGCCTGGTTGTGGGGCTATGGTTGGGGCGATTAAAGGTTCGATTGGCAGAGGCCCGGACTATATAGTCGGCAAGCCAAATACCTATATTATCGCATCCATTGCAAAAAAACATAACCTGAAGAGTGACGAACTGCTTATTGTCGGTGACTCATTTGAGAGCGATATACAGATGGCGAAAAATTTTTGTTGTAAATCCATACTGCTATCTGCCAGATCAGAGGTTAGTCCAGACCCTGACTTTGATGTAGTAGCAGATCATGGAGCTCTATTGCAATATTTTCAACAGTTAGGTAATCATTAGAATATATAACAGTTTATAAAGGTTAGGCTATAGATGGGCAATCCAATTTTAGAAGCTACTAGATTTTTAGAGAAGGCGGTAGCCAATCCATCTCAAGGGCTGCCGGATGAGGTTTTTTATTATATTAGCCGTGTGACGCCAATGGTAAATGTGGACCTTCTAATAAAAGATGAAGACAACCGCACTCTGCTCTCTTGGCGTGATGATAAATTTGCTGATAAATCCTGGCATATTCCTGGTGGCATAATCAGATTTAAAGAGACTTTTGAAGAGAGATTAAAAAAAGTCGCAGAAATTGAGATCGGTATTCCGGTTCAATTCGACCCGGAGCCTATCGCTGTAAACCAAATTATCGTCCCGGAGTTTGATACCAGAGGTCACTTTATCTCCATGCTATATAAATGTTTTTTGCCAAAATCATTTATTCCAGAAAATATTGGTTTAACAAAGGATGACCAAGGCTTTTTAGAGTGGCATAGCTCATGTCCAGAACATTTTTATAAATATCAAGATATATACAGGCCGTATTTGTGATGGTGAAAAAAACTTTTCCCAAACCATCAAAATAGTTTTTTTAATATAATGGGAAGGGTTTGGGAAGGGGGGGCAACACCCCAACTGTTAGGGTAGTTTGCAATTATTAAAATGTTTTTTTGAGGGATGTTAATAATGAAAACAGGATGTTGTCATTTATGTAGTGGTAGACTTTATGTTGACCCAATTGTTGAGTTGCAGAGAATGCCAAAAGCTGCACAATACTACCCTGAGGTAGAGGAGTTTGCGACAGATCATGGTATAACCCTGACCGTTTATCAGTGCCAGGATTGTGGCTTGGTACAGCTTAACTCTACACCTGTTGAATACTATAAAGAGGTTATAACTGCAGCGACTTTTTCCGAAAAGGCTAGATTATCCAGGCTGGAGCAGATGCAGGAGTTTGTAGCCGATCACGATCTAACTGGTAAAAAAGTTCTTGAGGTAGGTTGTGGTGGCGGAGGTATGCTGGATGTGATGGCTGAGGCCGGTATGGAGCCAACTGGAATAGAGGCCGGTATAACTTCTGTAGAGACTGGTCTGGAGTTGGGCAGAAATATTATATGTGGTTATATTGGTGAGGTAGAGAAGGTAGATGGTGCACCGTTTGCTGGTTTTGTCTCGCTTAACTATCTGGAGCATCTTCCCAATCCAGGTAAGATCATCAAAAAAATCCATAAAAATACCGTGGATGGTGCCGTTGGTTTTGTCACGGTTCCAAATTTGGAGTATCTTCTAAAGTCCAAATGTTTCTATGAGTTTGTCCCTGACCATCTATCATATTTTACCCAAAAAACCATCACCCACGCTTTCCAAAGCAACGGCTTTGATGTTTTAGAGTGTCGGACTATCAATAATGACAATGATATTTTGTGTATTGTCAGAAAAAAATCCCGGCTGGATATTGCCGGGCAGTATGTTGAGGTTGAGGAGTTGATAGCCAACCTAAAAGAGATTGGGGTAAAGTATAAAAGTCAGGGTAAAAGATTAGCTGTCTGGGGTGCTGGGCATCGAACTTTAGCACTTCTGGCTCTGGCTAAACTGGATGAAATAGAGTTTGTTGTTGATTCGGCAAAATTTAAACAGGGTAGGTACACCCCTGTTCTCCATAAAAAAATAGTATCACCAGAAGAGCTGAAAAAATCTGGTATTGATTTGATAATGGTGATGCTGCCAGGACTGTACCCTGGAGAGGTGTTAAAGATAGTCGAAGCAATGGATATAGATATTGAAGTGGCAACTCTTCAAGGTAACAGTGTAAAGTTTCTGTAGAAAATATCCGGGAAGAGGAAGGGTTAAGGTGCAGCAGATGATTAGAGTAGCCGACTACATAGCAAAGCGGCTGGCAGAGTTCGGCATAGAGCACGCTTTTATTGTCACAGGTGGAGGGGCGATGCATCTAAACGATGCTTTTGGAAAAAGCCCAATCACCACCATTTTCAACCACCATGAGCAGGCATCAACAATTGCCGCAGACGGCTATTTCCGGGCATCCAATAAGATACCGGTAGTCAACGTTACCACTGGCCCTGGTGGAACAAATGCAATAACCGGGGTTTATGGTGCATGGACCGACTCCATCCCCATGATTGTAATATCGGGCCAGGTGAAATACGAGACTTGCCCGGGAAAGTACGGCCTTGATATCAGGCAGCTTGGCGACCAGGAGATAGATATTATCTCTATGGTGAAAAACATCACAAAATACAGTGTAATAATTACCAACCCTAAAGACATTCGTTTCCATTTGGAAGAGGCACTCTTTCAGGCTTTTTCAGGAAGATTTGGTCCAGTTTGGCTAGATATTCCCTTGGATATTCAGGGGGCTATGGTTGACGAGGCAAGTTTGAAGGGGTTTGTTCCAGATAGCGAACCTTTGGATAGGCGGTTGGTGCTGTTAAAGCAGCAGGTTGGTAATTTGGCTGCAATGATTGGTAACGCTAGTCGGCCGGTGGTTTTTTTAGGAAGTGGCGTAGCACTTTCTGAGACCGAAGAGCAGATTTTATCATGGATAGAGTCAATAGGCATTCCTGTGGTAACGGCATGGAACGCACATTATCTGGTTCCTGATGGTCATCGATGTTATGTGGGTAGGCCTGGTACGGTGGGTGATAGGGCTGGTAATATTGCTGTGCAAAACTCAGACCTTCTTATTGTTTTAGGCTCTCGTTTGAATATAAGGCAGATAAGTTACAATTGGGAGAACTTTGCAGATAGAGCCTTTAAAGTCATGGTGGATATTGATGAGCAGGAGTTGAATAAACCCACCTTGAAAATTGATCTGAAGATCCATTGTGATCTGAAAGATTTTGTCTCCGCTATAACTGAAAAACCGATTGCAAAAAATCCAAAATGGCTTGGATGGCTAAAGTGGTGTCTAGGCAAGAGGAAGCAATATCCGGTAGTTGACGAGAGCTATTATCGTAGCAACCTAATAAATCCGTATGTTTTTATGAAAGAGCTGTCAGTAAAGTTGGAAGATGGTGCTGTGACAGTGTGTGGAAATGGTTCGGCCTGTGTTATGGCTTTTCAGGCATTTATAATAAAGCAGAACCAGAAACTGTTTACAAACTCTGGCTGTGCCGCCATGGGTTATGATCTACCTGCTGCGATTGGTGCATGTCTCTCCAAAGGCAGTAAAAATACAGTCTGTCTGGCAGGTGACGGCAGCATTATGATGAATCTTCAAGAGTTGCAGACCGTAGCAACAAACCAGCTTCCCATAAAAATATTCATTATCAATAACAATGGCTACCACTCAATATCACAAACTCAGAGAGCATTTTTCCCCGATAGTTTGATGGGGTTTAACCAGGAGACAGGGGTTGGGTTGCCAGATTTTGCTAAAATTGCTCTTGGTTTTGGTATCGACTATTTCAACATATCGAGTATGGAGACATTTAACCAGCAGATTATGGAAATTATAGATAGTCCCAAGCCGGTAATCTGTGAAGTTGTTGTTGATGATTCTCAACCATTCAGCCCGAAGCTCTCATCAAAAAAATTAGCAGACGGTACTATGGTCTCGGCAAGACTGGAAAATATGTTCCCATTTTTAGATGATGATGAGCAGGCAAAATGTAGTTATTCTGAGATTTAGAAGGGTATGCAGTCTAATCTATATCTGTTATGCTGTTTTCAGTAAACAAATAAGCGGTTTACCCATAAACATAGAAGCGGCAGTTAGAAGCACGCACTTCCAACCGGCGTTTCCAGGCGAAAAGTTTTTATCTAATGGGATGGGTTTGGGGCAACACCCCAAGAAGCTAAAGACGCCACAAATAATGAAGGTAGATTTTGAGCGATGGCCAAAACCCCAGTAGGTAGTCAAATTCAATATATGCCGGAAAATGTAGCACTACATCAAAGGTGTTACCTGTGCGGAAGTGCAGATATTTTTGATAAATTCAAAGTAAACGGCTACACAATCAGTGGTTGCAAAAGTTGCTCTTTTGTCTTTGTTAAAGAGCACCTAACTACTTCAGAGCTAGTCGAGTTCTACCGGCAGATGGGTGCACCAGAGGTTTATACCGAGAATGAGAATTTAAAAAACCTGCTTTATTATTACGAGCGGTTGCGGGATATGATTCAGGAAAAGCAGCCAAAAGGGCGGATTTTGGATGTGGGCTGTTCAGAAGGTAACTTTTTGGATGTGATGCAGGGTTGGGAGTGTTACGGAGTTGAGTTGGAGGCAGTCGTTGCTGCCAAAGCCCGTAAAAAATATGGCGATAACATCAAAGAGTGCGCTCTGGAGGAGACCAACTTTCCTAGCAGTTTTTTCGATGTCATCTCATTACAGGATGTATTTGACCATATGCCAGACCCATTGAACAGCCTGAAAATCTGTTACGATCTTCTGAAACCTGGTGGGTTGATTGTTATAAAAGTCCATAATATTTCATGTCTTTATGCAAAAATTACCGGGTCAAAGTTCTACGCAATTCTACCTCCAACCCATTTATCATACTTTGATCGGAATACATTAGGGCTAGCTTTGGAAAAGAGTAATTTTGCAGTACTATCCCACCATTTTATTGCCCATATCATGTTTATAAAAACCATCTTTCACCGCCTGTCTGACGGCAAGAGCCAAGGGCTGTTTTATCATCTCTACCGTTTAACGGAAAACTCATTTTTGGGCAGAATTCGTATCCGTAAGAACCTTAATGACATAATTACCGTTCTTGCGGTAAAAAAATAGCTGCTCCTTTGGAGTATGTTGACTGTCATTGTCGTTTGCTTTTACTCTACAGTCTGTTATTTAACAACTAAGGTATATTTAACATGAATACATTATTGATTTTTCCATTCTCGATTGTTGCCTGGAATGATAAATTTGAAGAGCCTCGTCTGCCGCTAAATATTACCTACCTAGGTGCTGCAGCAAGAAAAGCCGGACATCAGGTCTCTCTCATGGATTTGCGTATGGAGCAGCAGATTCGTAACTTTGATATGCCCAAGTCAATGGAAGATGCGACGGTTAAAACTCTAACCGATTTAATGGATGCAGAGATTGCCAAGAGCGAAATCAAGGTTGTTGGAATCAACTGTCTATACTCTGGGCTCTTTCCTCCACTTCGCCATCTGGCTACTCACATAAAAAAACAGAACCCAGATATTAAAGTTGTTATTGGTGGAATCCATCCAACAATTTATACCAAAGAGATTTTGGATAAACATAGTGATATAATTGATTTTGTTATCAATGGTGAAGGAGAGAAATCTTTTGTCGACCTGCTTGCCTACCTGGAAGGGAAAGGTGTAGCAGAGCTAAGTGCTATTGGTGGCCTTGGTTATCGCCAAGATGGCGAGTCCATAGTTACCCCACGGGGGGCTTTTATAGAGGATCTGGATGGGATGGACTTTCCTGCTGTAGATCTCCTAAATGTTGAAAACTACTACACTGACACATCTGGCTGGTATAGTCCAAAAGGTCAAAACATCAAAACCCCGGTCCCCATCCTTTCGAGCCGTTCCTGCCCCATTGAGTGTAACTTTTGTAGCATGCACTTTGTCCATGGCGACCGTGCCCGTTATCGCTCCCCTGAAGATGTTGTTGAAGAGATGAAAATGTATATTGATACCTATGGCTTGCGGTATTTTAATATTACTGATGATAATCTGACGATCAATAGAAAGCGTCTGGTCAAGTTGATGGATCTGATTGTCAAAGAGAACCTGGATATACAATTTTCTACCGAAAACGGTGTCTATATTAATGGTTTAAATGAAGAGGTGATGGATGCAATGTCTTCGGCTGGTCTTGCTAGATTGCATCTAGCTTTTGAATCCGGCTCTGACTATATTCGTAACGAAGTCATTGGTAAAAAAACCTATAATAAAAAAATTGATGAGATTAAAGATCTGGTCAAGCTGGAAAAATATAACCATATCTACCTCTATGGATACTTTATCCTCGGTTTTCCTGAGGAGACTCTGGAAACTTTGGCAGATACAGCTAAACTAATCACCACTTTTCCGTTGGACAACTACTCACTGTTTTATGCAATACCGTTTCCTGGAACCCGCCTATTTGATCAATGCGTAAAAGACAAACTTTTTATGGAGGACTATTTTTACGATCAGGATGCACTGCTTAACCAGGTGAATGTAGGGCAAATGGTGACAGGACTACCAAGCATCAGGCCGTATAATCTAGCGATAGAAGATCTTATGGCGTTTAAAGAAAAATATATGAAATTTATAGACGATAAGAGGAAAAATTCCGGCAGGCCAGGCAGCTCTCCACTTAGTCGGGAAATGGAGCAGATTGTTATTTGACCCAGGTTTATAGAGCCATGAAAAAAAACATCACTATTTTGACTCCATGTTTCAATGATGAGTCGACGGTTAGGGGGCGTTTTGAGGCTGTCAGATCGTTATTTGAACAGCAGCTACCTGAGTACAGTTTTGACTATATTTTTATTGATAACTGCTCAACAGACCGTACCGCAGAGATTTTACGTGATATGGCTGGGCAGGATAAAAGGGTCAAGGTAATAGTCAACTCACGTAAATTTGACCAACATATTTCACTATATTACGGCATGCTACAGATGAGTAGCGATGCTGTCATCCCGCTGTTTGCCGATGAATTTCCCCTCCAGATAATGGTTGATTTTGTCAAGAAATGGGATGAGGGCAACTTGATGGTTCTAGGTGTCAGGCAGGAGGTTAAGGAGGGCTTTTTCTTCCGTCAGGCAAAACGGCAATTCTACTGGCTTGTCAATAATGTTTCCAATGTTAAACAGATCAAAAATTTTATGGGATATGGAATTTATGACCGGAAAATTATTGAAATACTGCGGAGGCTTGATAACCGTAGCCCCTATTTAAAAGGGTTGATTGCCGAGATAGGCTACGACAAAGTTATCCTTGAGTATGAGCCGGTTGCCAATACTATTGATAATTCAAATAGTGGCGGCCTGACCAGCTTGATTGATGTAGCAATTTTAGGAATAAGCAGCAGCAGTCAATACCCTATCCGGTTAATGACAATCATTGGCGGAGCTATCTCTCTGCTCAGTTTTCTGGTTGCCTTGACCTATTTTGTTTTGAAGTTGGTCAACTGGAATGATTTTGACATGGGTTTGGCACCTGCAATTATCGGTACTTTTTTCTTCGGCTCTGTGCAGCTACTATGTATTGGCTGGCTGGGTGAATATGTAAGCCGAATTATCGAACATGTAAAAGCCTACCCATTGGTTTTGGAAAAAGAGCGGATTAACTTTTAAATCTGATAATATCCTTGATTTTTTTTATGCCTGCCCTCGGCAGTTAGAAGCAAGTCATCCTGGTAGATGATCCTTCTGGCTCCCTATGACAGGTTATTAGTTAATTTCCAGGTTAAACTTATCGGCATAGCCTTTCCAGAATGGTGAGTTGTCTATGATCTTTTTTGCTGAGGCAAAATGGGCTTCTGCTTGAGCGGAGTCACCAAGTTTTTCGTAGCATTTTGCCGAATAATAGTGGGCAAACGCATGATCTCTTTTTGCTATTAATGCCCCTTTTAGGCCAAGGAGTGCGGTCTCATACTCACCTAAACGATAGTCGGGATTCTCAACAAAATTGAGCTGTAAGTTCATTGAGTAGACATTGGTGTAGATCTCTTCAGGAGTTAGGTGCTCGGTTTTAACAATCACCTTTTTATAATCTGTATCAACAAAATTTTCAGTAAGGTAGCCATTTTCAATACATACTTCAAGCATCTCACTACCTACCAGTGGTGTGGCAAACATCACGACAAACCAGTTGCTGTTAAGGGTTTTTAGAAAATCTATGGATTCTTGAATATCATCTTTGGTCTCACCAGGCATTCCAATCAGAAGGTTTAGGTTGGTATATATTCCCAAATCTCGACAGTCGTCGGTTACTCTTCTAATTATATCCAGTTTAAGAGGCTTTTTCATTAGCTGTTTAAGAACACGGCTATTTCCCGATTCAACCGGAAGTGTTAACTGTTCAACACCACACTCCACAAGTTTTTCCAGCATCTCTCTTGTTAGGGCATACATAGCCAGCCCATTCTGGAAAACAGGTCTGACATCTTTCAAGTTTTTAATAATTTCAATTATTTCATAAACCCGGTCAATATCGCCCATTAGATGGTCATCTTGGAAAATAAACTGTTTTGCTCCGTATTTGTTCCGTAATGTTTGGAAATCCTCTCTGATACGTTCGACGCTAAAATAGCGCATATTTCTGCCATGTACGGTGTGGGAAGCACAAAAAGTACAGTGGTAAGGGCAGCCTCTTGAGGTCATAACCTGAAAATTAACAGTTTTTGGCGCCTCTTCGTCTTGAGCATAAAAAGTTGTGATGGATGGGTTGAGACTATACTTTTCCATGTCACAAATGTCGTAATCATAAAACGGTATTTCATCAAGGTCTTCAATAAGATCATGGACAAACCCTTCAGAATCCTTTTTTTCTACGGTGATCCATGAGCGACTTTCTTTAAGATATTGATGTTTATCTTCAGCTTGAACAAGTGCCAATAGAGGTTTTTCTCCCTCACCATAACAGAGGGCATCAATAGAGTTTACGGCATCAAGTGCTTGTAAATCATCAAATATTTTTTGGTACATATTTTGAGGAATAGAGCCACCAGAGACAATAAGAGCATCTTTGTAGATTTTGCGGCAGATGGTCGCAAGATCAATTAACATTGGATAGGCTGGTGAGAAGAGGACAGATATACCGATAATGGTCGGCTTGAACGCTTTGATCTCCTCTTGAGACATATACCAGTCAAAAAAATCGGCATAGTTATCATAGGGAAAATCTGGCATTGCATTTAAAATGACGGAAAAATCAATAAGCTTGGTTTTAGCATCAGTGTGTTTTTTGATGTACGCACTAAGTGCGATTATTCCCAGTGGCATTTCTGTCACCAAGTGACCATAAACCTTGCCATTTTTTTCATGGGTTTTTGTGTTTTCTGCGGGGTTTATATAATCGGGGTAACGTATCGGCGGCGGTACTATAAACAGGATGTTATCGCTCATTATCTCTCACTTGTGTGCAAATTGCACATTGCTATTTTTTCGGTTAGCACGTGTGGCTTATGTCAGTAGATAGATCTCTACTTCATGGGCATAAATGGCACGATTAAAACGGCTTGATCATACCGATATTATCATAGTTTAGCAAAGAAAAGTATCTGGATAGGGTTAGATAAATTCCCGTATTCCACCCCAGAATGACCTATCCTGGCAATGCGGACAAATTGATTGGTGAAATCATCAAAAGGGCCGAAAATCACCGAAGGGCGGAAAAATGGTAAAATCCATCTGGCTCTGAAATATATGCTCATTCTGTATGCCACTTGGTTTGATGATAATGGCTGTTGGTGTTAGGGCTGGTCCCTAGGGCACTGAAATAAATTATTCGTTTGACTACTGTTATGAAAGTAGCTTCTATAATAAGTTTGGTTCCTTCGTTGTGAGATCTATCAAGGTCTGCCTATTATTTTCTACACAAAAAAATATGGAGATGTGTCTGGATTTATATGATAGCTTTCCGGCAGATAACCAGATCGGTTTCGTTCTCAACTCCTCTGGAAATGTAGTCAACAATTTCAAAATATTTCACATAATGTTTCATCACATACTCTCTACTGTGATAGGTAGCCTGATACCATTCGGGAAATATGGTTCTATGGTAAGGGTCTTGTAGCTGCTTGAATAAAAAACCTTCCTTCTCAAGAACGGCTCTCTCTTCATCAGGAAAATCTTTCCATAAAAATTGACCATGGAGGCTTAACAGAAGTATGCCACCAGGTTCCATTACCCTTTGCAACTCTTGCAACCAAATGAATTGATCCGCCTCGTTTAAGTGTCGAAATACTGCAACCGAAAGAACCAAGTCAAAAAAATTGGATGGATAGTCTAAAGGTGGGCGATGGTTGTTAACCTTGAAATCGTAAGCTGGAAATGATTTGCGACACCAGTCAATAGCATCTTTGTCTATGTCAGTGCCAAAAAAATTGTTATCTTTCAAATCATTAGTCATAAACATGAAAACACGTCCGCAACCACAGCCGAAGTCAAGAATATTGCTATAGTTGCTGACAGCTTTACCTGTTTTCTCTAGGGCATTGTCAATATCACGTTTACAATGTTTACCACCCCAAGCAAACCTGTCGATATCCATCTCTCCCCAAACCCTGTAGCGTAGTGGTGTGGGAGGAACAGCTTCCAGACCAGAAGGTTTGGGAGGTTTTGTTGCTGTCAGGTCGGAGTGCCAGAACAGTAGCCTCAGCACTGTATACCCTAAAAATTCGAGAATACT
>JADFZU010000057.1 GCA_015232365.1 Magnetococcales bacterium
GTTGTGTTGCTAAATGGTGATCTTGGAGCAGGCAAGACGGTTTTAGCCCGTGGGATCGTCCGTGGCATGGGGGGGGATGAACCCTATGTGACCAGCCCGACTTTTACCCTTATGAATAGTTATACTCAAGGTAGATTACCGGTCTACCATTTTGATCTCTACCGGCTAGCACTTCCGGATGAGTTGGGGCACACCGGCACCGATGAATATTTGGAAGGGGATGGGTCGCCTTGGTTGAGTGGGCGATTAGAGCTTTGGATTGGATTCCTGCTGACCATTTAATAGTTGATATATACCACCACGACGAAAATCCAGAATTGCGAACTATTGAAATGAGGGCTGGTGGACCTCGAAGCAGGGAGATGTTTAATGCGTTTCGTCAATCCCATAAAGATTGATCCGGCAGCTATAACCTTTTTACATGATGTGCTTGGTACAGACGGTAGAGTTTCACTGGTCTCCGGTGACGCCTCTTTTCGCCGTTATTTCCGGGTGGAGACCGACAGCAACAGCTTTATCTTGATGGAAGCTCCACCAGATAAAGAGGATTCAGTGCCTTTTGTCGATATTTCGGCTTTTTTAGATAGACACGGCATAGCTGTTCCAAGAGTAATCAAATCCCGTCTTGATCTGGGTTATCTTCTTCTTGATGATTTTGGCGACACAACTTTTCTGCTGGCTTTGGACGATGGAGCCTCTGCACAGACTCTCTACCATGAGGCGGTGGATGTGCTGCTGGATATTCAATCAACCCCAAACGACTCAAGTTGCATAGCCCATAGCCGACCCTATGACCGGGCTTTGATGTCCAGGGAGTTTGCCCTGTTCACCGACTGGTATATAGAGGGGATATGCAAAAAGTCCATAACTCCTGCTGACAAAGCTCTTTTTAATAATATTTTTACAACTATTATCGACTATCTTCTAACCATACCTACCAGGTTTGTTCATCGGGATTATCACAGCCGTAACCTAATGTGGCAGAGTCATAAAGTTGGTAGAGAAAGGGTTGGTGTTATCGATTTTCAGGATGGGGTGATGGGGCCAATTACCTATGATCTGGCTAGTCTGCTTAGAGACTGTTATGTGGCTTGGGACAGACCGTTTAGGGATAGAGTCTCAGAACAGTGGTTGCAAGGGGCCAGAGAGAGGTTGGGTTATAACCCAACTCCTGTACAGTTTAAAAAAGATTTTGACTGGATGGCCTTACAGAGGAACCTTAAAGCAGTGGGTATTTTTGGCCGTCTCTCACTAAGAGATGGAAAACACGGTTACCTGAAAGATATCCCACGCACTCTCTCTTATGTAACAGATACCCTGCCTGACCATCCTGAACTTGCCACTCTACATCAGCTTATTATCAAGTATGTCCAATGAAAGCAATGATTCTTGCAGCCGGAAAAGGCGAACGTCTATTTCCACTGACCAGCCACACCCCTAAGCCTCTGGTGCAGGTCGCCGGAAAAAGCGTTATTGAACGTTCACTATTGCGATTGGCAGGTATGGGGATTGATAAGATTGTTGTCAACGCCTGGCATCTGGCTGATAAATTAATAGAGTATGTTGGTGATGGTCAGCAGTGGGGGGTAGAGGTGGAGTGGTCCAAAGAGGATCGCCTGCTCAATACTGGTGGCGGAGTTCGTAACGCCATAGGCAAACTAGGTGAGAGTCCTGCTCTGCTGGTTAATGGTGATATTTTGTGGAGTTTGGATCTAAAACCACTCATAGAGCGGTTTGATATAAAAAAAATGGATGCACTTTTGGGGTTGATCCCTAACCCTTCCTACAAAAAAAGTGATTTTTCCTGCTCAGCCAGTGGTGGGCCACTACTTCGTGCAGGTGTTGGTGATGATGATGGTTACACCTACTCTGGAATTATGGTTTTTCAGCCACAATCATTGGCAGAGTACCCTTTGCAGCCATTTTCCCTAAACCGTTTCTATGATGATAAAATTGTGCAGGAACGGCTGTATGGCCTACCACTTTCTGGTGAGTGGGCCGATATGGGGACCCCTGAGCGTTTGTCCAAGGTGCAAAAAGAGTGGCACAATGTTGTTAGTTAGTTGATGTAGAATAGCCAACTGGGGTACTTTAGTGGTTGGTAGTATATATCCGCTCCATCTAATTGTAGCTTTGGTCAGGTTTTTCCAGCTATGGTTTGATGGTTAATAAAATATTTTTTAAGGAATAGTCATGGATTTTAGCGCAGCGCGTAATAACATGGTTAAGTCTCAGGTAGCTCCGAACAAGATCCACGGAGAGGAGTTGCTAAAAAGCTTTATGGCGGTTGCTCGCGAAGATTTTGTTGCAAGCGACAAGAAATATCTTGCCTATTCAGATATTCAAGTGGCTATTGGTGGCTCTCGCCGTTGTTTGAAGCCGTTACAGTCAGCCCAGTTGATCAAAGCTGTGGAGGCAAAAAAAGGTGACAAAGTTCTAGTCGTCGGTGCTGGAACAGGTCTTGAAGTCGCAGTTCTGGCTCAAATGGGTGTTGAGGTGTTTGCTCTGGAGGCAGATGCGGAGTTGGCTTCTAAAGGTGAAAAACTTACCAAGGCCGATAATGTTCAATGGTTGGTTGGTGAGCTAGAGCATGGTTGGGAGGCTCAAGCACCTTTTGATGGAATTCTTTTTGCTGGAGCTGTCGCAGCAATTCCCAACAAACCGGTTGGGCAGTTGAGTGGTGATGGAGCTTTGGTTGCTATTGTTGGTAAAAATGGTGATCCGGTAATGACTCTTACCAGAATCAAAGGTTTTAGTGGTGGCGGTCATCCAGAGGCGATCCTTGAAACTGTTGCTGATGTTCTGCCAGGCATGGGGCCGCCAGAACGTTTTGAACTATAGTAAATATTTAATTTTTTAAGGGGGTTTGTTGTGGCAAGAAATAGATTGAAAGAGGCTGGTGGTGGAGCTGCTGCAGCTCAGGAGGCTACTGCAGCACAGCTACCGATGATTGGTGGAATTGCTCTCGGTGTTGTTCTTCTTTTTGTGCTTGGCTATTTTTTGACCAGGAAAAAGAAGCGTAAAAAATAGCCTGATTGAGTTTGATAGTATAAATCTTGTTTGGTAAGGAATAAGTTTCGTGGGTTTGATTGTGCAAAAATTTGGCGGAACCTCAGTAGGTACCGTTGAGAGAATCCGTAATGTGGCTAGGCAGGCAATTGCTGAATTTGACAGTGGTAATCAAGTCGTGGTTGCCGTCTCAGCAATGTCAGGCGAGACCAACCGGCTGGTTGGTCTGGTTGAAGAGTTGTCTGAGAGTTATAACAAGCGAGAGTATGACGTAGTTGTCTCTGCTGGTGAACAGGTCTCAATAGGTCTTCTGGCAATTGCCATTGAGTCTATGGGGTATAAGGCTCGCTCTTATCTTGGTTGGCAGGTCAGGTTTATGACCGATGGAGTTAATGCCAAAGCCAGAATCAAAGAGGTTGAGGCTTTTCGGATTAAACGTGATCTAGACCAAGGCTCAATTGTTATTGTTGCCGGGTTTCAAGGCATAGACCCTGAAGGGAATATAAACACCCTTGGTAGAGGCGGGTCCGACACATCGGCAGTGGCTCTGGCTGCTGCATTAAAGGCTGATCGCTGTGATATATACACCGATGTAGATGGTGTCTATACTACCGATCCCCGGATGGTTCCCCAAGCCCGGAAGATGGACAGAATTTCTTACGATGAGATGCTGGAGATGGCCTCATTGGGGGCGAAAGTCTTGCAGACACGCTCTGTTGAGCTGGCAAAAAAATATTCCGTACCCCTTAGGGTTCTCTCCTCTATGGAAGAGGGAGAAGGGACAATGTTGACTGGAGAAGATAAAACAATGGAACAGGTTATGGTATCGGCGGTTGCCTACAACATGGATGAGGCGAAAATTACAGTGCAGGGGGCACCGGATAATCCAGGTGTGGCAGCAACTATCTTCGGTGCACTATCAGATGCTAATATTGTTGTTGATATGATCATCCAGAATATTTCTGAAAGTGGTGAGACCGATCTGACCTTTACTGTTCCCAAAGGTGATTATAGCCAGGCTATGGAGGTTTTGGAGGGACCTGTCAAGGAGGTTAAAGCCAGGAGTATTGTTGGCAACCCAGATATTGCCAAGGTCTCAGCTATTGGTGTTGGTATGCGTTCTCACTCCGGTGTTGCACAAAAAATGTTCAAAGCCTTGGCTGCAGATGGCATAAATATTCAGATGATCTCCACATCTGAGATTAAGGTTTCAGTGATAATTGCAGAAAAATACACAGAGCTTGCTGTTCGCTCATTACATCATGCATTTGAACTAGATAAGGATGTTGGAGATCGTGTCGGCGGCTGATTCTAATTTTATTACTCTTTATGATACCACGCTAAGAGATGGTTCTCAGGGGGAGGACATTCTTTTCTCTGTTGATGACAAGCTGCGCATAACCAAGCGGTTAGACTCACTGGGAGTCCCTTTTATTGAGGGAGGGTGGCCTGGAGCCAACCCCAAGGATGATGCTTTTTTCTCTGAAGTCCGTAAACTTACCTTGAAAAATAGCCGGGTTTCCGCTTTTGCTTCTACCAAGCGGCCTGGTGGTGCTGTAGAAGACGATAAGACAATGCAGGGATTGCTGGCTGCTGAGACTGGTGTGGTCACAATCTTTGGTAAATCTTGGGATCTTCATGTTAGAGATGCTCTTAACATCTCTCTTGAGGAGAATCTAGAGCTTATTTTTGAATCAATTCGATTCCTTAAAAGCCGGGTAGACACGGTTTTTTATGATGCAGAACACTTTTTTGATGGTCACAAGGCCAACCCTGAGTATGCTTTAAAGACCTTGATAGCTGCTCGTGATGCTGGAGCTGACGCTCTGGTTCTCTGTGAAACAAACGGTGGCCGACTGGTTGGCGAGGTTGTCAGGAGTACCGAGGCGGCTTTGGAGTTGGGGGCAACAGTTGGCATCCATACCCATAACGACTCTGGCCTGGCTGTAGCAAATACCTTGGCAGCGGTTGAGGCTGGAGCCACCCATGTCCAGGGTACGATCAACGGTATTGGCGAGCGGTGTGGAAATTGTGATCTAACCACGGTTATTCCCAACCTTCTCATGAAAATGGGTAGGAAGAGTGATGTCTGGCCGGAGCAGTTGCAGAACCTGACAGGCGTGAGCCGTTTTGTCGATGAGATGATTAACCGCTCACCACGGAAAAACCAACCATTTGTCGGCCAATCTGCTTTTGCTCATAAAGGAGGAATTCATGTTTCGGCAGTTAGTAAAAATTCTGCAACTTATGAACATATTCGTCCTGAATTAATCGGTAATAAACAGCGTATTTTAGTGTCTGATCAGTCGGGAAAAAGTAATCTAGTTGCAAAGCTGGCAGAGTTTGGCATTACAAACCTGGACAGCCAAGATAGTCGTCTGCAAGAGCTATTAGCTGACGTAAAAGATCTAGAGAGCAGGGGGTATCAATTTGATGGGGCTGACGCTTCATTTGAGTTGCGAGCCAGACGAGCAATGGATCAGGTCCCGGAATTTTTTAAGCTTCAAGGTTTTCGGGTGATTGATGAGCGGCGACAGCGCAACGGTAACGGCCCTATAGTTGGTGCAGAAGCTACTGTTAAGCTTAATGTAGCTAACAGGTTGGTACATCTGGTTTGGGAAGGGGCCGGGCCGGTAGACTCTCTGCATGGTGCTTTATGCCGGGCTTTGGAGTGGTATTATCCATCTATCAACGATGTTAAATTAGTAGATTTTAAAGTTAGAATTCTTAGCGGAATTGGTACTGGAGCGAGAGTTAGGGTTCTGATTGAGTGGCAGGATGGTGAGCAGCGTTGGGGAACTGTTGGTGTTTCTGATCATATAATCGCTGCATCTTACGATGCAATGGTAGAGGCGTTGGTTTATAAACTATATATTGATGGTGTTGTTCCGGCAAAGTAGTGCTATTTTGTCACTGGCAACTCTTTATACTCGAGTGAATAAAAAGATGGAGAGGCTCAGAACATGAAAAAAATTGAAGCTATTATCAAACCTTTTAAATTGGATGATGTAAAAGAGGCTCTCTCTGAAGTTGGTATACAGGGAATTACTGTTTCTGAGGTGCGAGGTTTTGGTCGCCAGAAGGGGCACACCGAGTTATATCGTGGTGCTGAATATGTTGTGGACTTCCTGCCTAAAATCCGGGTAGATGTAGTTCTGGAAGATGATATGGTTGATAGAGCTGTTGAAGCTATTGTCCAGGCCGCAAGAACAGGTCGTATCGGTGATGGTAAAATTTTTGTTCTGCCGGTAGAGACAGTAGTGCGAATTCGTACTGGTGAGCGGGATTCAGGGGCACTGTAGCTCTCCTGTGTCTTGAGGTCTGATAATGAAATCATCACGAGCATTGGGAACCCCTTTTAAGCAGGGAGAGGTCATCTTCTCCCAGGGCGATAGTGCTGATTGTATGTATGTCATCCAGAAAGGCAAAGTGGAAATCGTCATGGAGACTGAGTTTGGCTCCAACCGTCTGGTCACCAAAAAAAAAGGTGATGTTTTTGGTGAAATTTCCCTCTTTGCCTGTAAATCCCGCTTTGCAACAGCCCGTGCTCTTAAAGATTGTATAGTCCTCAAGGTAGATGAGCGGGCTTTTGTTGCTAAACTGCACCAAGATCCGTCTTTAGCTTTTAATACCATACGGAGCATGGCCCGGCGCATCTACGAGCAAGACCACATATTGATGCGTGGTTTTTATGATCAGGATGAGCCTTGCTGTGAAATTACCGGATTTTCCAGCTACATTGATTTAGCAGCTTTTCTTGAGATAGAGGTGAAACGTGCCCGCCGACTGATGCAGACCATGGCTTTTGCAATCATTGATATGGATGGTTATGTGAATCTATGTGAAAAACATGGTGTGGATATTGGTGAGTTTCTGCTAAAATCACTTGCAACTACATTGCGAGAACACTTGCGCAGCAGTGATGTTGTTGGGCGTTTTGGAGAAGACCGTTTTGGGGTCCTTCTCTATGAGGCGGACGGTGTTACAGCCTCTAAAACCATGAAGAATGTACGTATCTCTTTTGCCAAAAAGGTGGTGGAGCTTGGTTTGGATGGTTTAGAGTCCAGTTTTAGTTGTGGAATAGCCATCTTCCCGGAGCATGCCAAGGCAGCAAAACTTAACTCAGCGGCATTCAAGGCGTTGACAAAAGCTAAATCTAGCGGGAAAGACCAAGTAGTATTGGCCGACCCTGGACCAGATTGGAAGAAAAAATCTGTGGAAAATATTCCTCTGCCTCCAGTGGGGAAAAAATGGTCAGGCTGGGGTTTCATCAAATCAACATAATCTCCTTTTCCACTCTGGATAATATCTAGGCAAAAAATAATTGGACGTGAAACTATCTGAAAATGCCAACATAGGGATTATAGGTGGAGGTCCAGCAGGTTCTATGGCCGGCTTTTTCCTGTTGGAGATGTCTCAGCGTATGGACTGGAACCTTACTGTGGATCTTTACGAACCACGGGATTTCAGCCGTTATGGTCCACCGGGCTGTAACATGTGTGCCGGGGTTGTTTCGGAAAACCTGGTACAGACTCTTGCAGCAGAAGGTATTAATCTTCCGTCTAAAGTAGTGCAGCGTGGTATCGACTCCTATATTCTCCATACCTCAGGGGTGCCAACCGTATCTATTGGTACCCCTTCTGACGATCTACGCATTGCCACTGTCTATCGTGGTGCTGGCCCCAGGATTCCTGTAGATGAGGATGGTTGGGAGAGTTTTGATGGCTATCTGCTAGGGCTGGCAAAAAAGAGTGGGGTTAATGTTATCCATAAACGGGTAACAGATATTAGTTTGGATGGTGATTTGCCAACAGTATTCTGTAAAAATGAGCAGGGTAAAACCTATGAACTGCTAATTGGAGCAGTTGGGGTTAATGCCCCTATATTAAATCAGTTTGGCGATCTTGGTTTTGATTTTGGCAAACCACCGGTAAAAAAAGGCTTTGTATCGGAGATCTATCTAGGTGAGTCTGTAGTTCAGCAGTATCTTGGTAGCTCTATGCATGTGTTTTTACTTGATATTCCTGGTTTGAAATTTGCAGCAATAATTCCCAAAGTTGAGTATGTTACAGTCTGCTTGATGGGGGAGGGAATTAATAAAAAATTGGTTGAGGAGTTTATGAACTCTACAGAGGTCCGTAGTTGTCTTCCTGAGTCAATACAGTGGCATTTTAAAGAGAAGGTGGTGGAGGCAATGGGGCAGGCATGTTTCTGTATGCCAAACCTAAATGTCGGACCGGCTATTAAACCCTATAGCGACCGGGTAGTAATGGTTGGTGATTCTGCAGTCTCCAGGCTCTACAAAGATGGTATCGGTGCAGCTTATATTACTGCCAAGGCTAGTGTGGTGACGGCACTGTTTTTTGGTGTTGGCAGTGAAGATTTTAAAAAGCACTATGCTCCGGTCTGTAAACGAATTGCCTCGGACAATGTAATTGGCGGCATGATTTTTTCAATCAGCGTCTACTATCAGAAATTTCAACTTTTGCGTACAGGTATGGTAGCAATGGTTGCGGCAGAGCAGCAGCGTAGTAGGGAAGTAAGACGAATGAGTAGGATTTTGTGGGATACTTTTACTGGTAGTGCCACCTATCGGGAAATTTTTTTCAAGTCTCTCCACCCCTTATTCTTTTTATCTTTGCTTAGATTTACATTCAGGACACTTTTTAGACGAATAATAAAGAAGAGATACTATTGAATAGTTACGCTTGGACAATTTTACTGGCACTTTTACTTGCTTATCTTATGCAGGTTGTGGCGACGCACCTTAACATTAAAGCCATGCCTGAAACCCCTCCACCCGAGTTTGCAGGCTTGGTAGATAGTGCTACATGCCAACGTTCCAAAGCTTATGCAGAGGAGAAATCAACTCTGGAGTTGGTTAGTGGTTCAATAGATTTAGCAGCACTATTGATCTGGTGGTGGTGGGGAGGGTTTAATATCCTTGATCAGTGGGTGCGTTCGTTTCAATTGAGTGGCCTGGCATCTGGAGTGTTGTATATTGGCCTGCTGCTTATGCTTGGCAATATATTGAGCCTGCCATTTTCAATTTATGGAACATTTATTATTGAAGAGAGGTACGGTTTTAATAAAACGACACCAAAAACCTACATCTTAGACCGAATTAAGGGTTTGGTTCTGGCTGCTGTGCTGGGTATTCCGCTGTTGGCTGCCATCCTCTGGTTTTTTGCTTATGCCGGTGCAGATGCCTGGCTTTACTGTTGGGGAGCTGTTACGGCTTTTCTGCTTATGGTGCAATATGTTGCTCCGGTCTGGCTGATGCCGCTGTTTAATAAGTTTACCCCATTGGCTGATGGTGAGTTAAAACAGGCAATTCTAGAATATACTTCCAAGGCTGGTTTTACTATTGCCGACATTTTTGAGGTTGATGGTTCCAAACGAACATCCAAAGCCAACGCCTTTTTTTCCGGGTTTGGCAAAAACCGTCGTATAGCTCTGTTTGATACCTTGATCAAAGATTACTCTACCCAAGAGTTGGTTGCAGTATTGGCCCATGAGGTTGGTCATCAAAAAAAACACCATATGGTACAGTCTCTTATTTTTGGTATAATCCATATGGGGGTGATGTTCTATCTGATGTCAATTTTCATCAGTGAACCTGATCTGTTTGCTGCTTTTGATATGGAGCAGATTTCTGTCTATGCCGGATTGACTTTTTTTAGTTTTTTGCTGACTCCTCTTGATATGATTCTCGGGCCGATATTTAAATATATCTCACGCAGAAATGAGTTTGAGGCTGACAGTTTTGCCGTGAAGACTATTCCTGATCGTGCTTCACTTATTTCAGCACTTAATAAGTTATCGGTGGATACTCTTTCAAACCTAACACCTCATCCATTTTACGTTATTCTCAACCATTCCCACCCTCCGTTAGTACAACGAATTGCCGCTATAAGAGGTGTTGTTGTATAAAGTTCTTGTTTTGCAGTGGTAAATGGGTGCATCATCGTTGGGTTGTGGCGGTTTTGAGTGGTTTGATTGTTTTGATTGGATAGGTTTATGGTCGTAGGAAAAGACACCTCTTTTGATGAGAAAATGCTGCGTCTTCTTCTGGAGAATAGTCTGGAGGGGGTTTTGTTGGTAGATAGGCGTGGTGTTGTCATAAAGGTTAATCAAGCTTTTTCAGCAATGACCGAGATAAAACAGGATTTTATCGAAGGTAGAAGTATCTTTCGGTTATTTAATGACGAAGGTGTGAAAGAGCTTTTTGAGCAGATTAGGAATGATCTTTGGCATGATGGATTCTGGCAAGGTGATTTAGATAAAAATTTAGTAAATAATCAATCTTTTAGAGCTTTTCTAAAGGTTAGTGCGATACTGCCTAAGAGTGGGCCGGTTCGCCACTACCTATGTCAGTTGGTCGAAGATGGAACATTTAACCTCAGCCGTTCCAACAGCCATCTACTCTCTGCCAGAGACCCTCTTACAAAGTTGGCGAATAAGCCGGTTTTTGTTGACCGTTTGCAGCGGGCTATAGCTACTGCTGCCCGTTATGATAAATCTGTCGGGGTGATGATTCTTGATTTGGATCGTTTTCGGCAGATTAACGACTCGTTAGGGGTTGCTTCTGGAGATAAGCTGCTATGCATTGTTGCTGAGCGTTTAACCAAATGCCTAAGAGATAGTGACTCAGTAGCTCGTATTGGTGCTGATGAATTTGGCCTTCTGCTTTCTGATATTGATGAGGGGCCGGGAGCTGTGCGTAACTCCGGTTTTGTGGCTCAGAAGGTTTATGAAGCTTTAGCTGAGTCTGTAAGGTTTGGTGGGAAAAATGTTGAGATTACAGCAGCTTTAGGAATTACACTCTACCCCCAAGATGGTAAAAATCCTGAAGAGTTACTGCAAAATGCTGAGACAGCTCTCGGTCATGCCAGGAGAGGTAGTCGAAACAATTATCAATTTTTTTCCCATAAAATGGCTGATGTAGCTAGGCGGCGTTTTGCCCTGGAGAGCAGTTTACGTCAGGCAGTAGAAAATTCTGAGCTAAGTATCTACTACCAGCCCCAACTCAATATGAAAAGTGGTAAAATTATCGGTGCAGAGGCTCTGTTGCGTTGGATACACCCAGAACATGGAGTGATATCTCCTGTTGAGTTTATCCCTGTAGCTGAAGAGACCGGATTGATTCTGCCAATTGGCGACTGGGTGATTAGAACAGCATGTAGACAGATGGCTATCTGGCGAGATATGAAGCTTTCAGCAATTAGGGTTGGTGTGAACCTCTCTGCTGTGCAGTTCCAACGTCAGGATATTGAAAAAATTATTCGAGAGTCTCTTGAGGAGACCAGTATCGACCCGGCTAATCTTGATCTGGAGATTACCGAAAGTGCAATAATGGATGATGTGCCAAAGGCTGTTTTGATGTTGAACCGTATAGGTGATATGGGGGTAAAACTCTCCATTGATGATTTTGGCACCGGGTATTCATCACTGAGCCAGTTACGGCATTTTCCTTTTAAAACCCTTAAAATTGATCGCTCTTTTGTAACTTCTATAGTTGAAGATGATGGTAATCGTGCTATTGTGAACGCAATTATAGCAATGGCACATAGTCTTAACCAGACAGTTATCGTTGAAGGTATTGAGACAGATGCACAGCTTGATATTATGCGTAATTTACATTGCAATGAGATGCAGGGCTATATATTCAGTGCACCGGTTCCGGCAGATACGTTTACTAAAATGTTGAAAAGTGGCGAAAAGTTGAAAAAAATATCTAACAAAAAAGCTGCCAAAAAATCTAAAGGTAAAAGGTAGCTTTTAAGAATGGACCAGCTAAATAAATTGTTAAATTCAAAAGATGATATAAAAATTTCACAAAAGAGCGAAGCAGAGCCAACTCTTCCTGCTGATTTTCGTGCCAAGCTTTCAAAAGATCAGATAAACTCTATGCCAATTCGTAAATGGGATGGTGAGATTAATCTAATAAAATCAGATAATGATGTTGCAGATGCGGTAGCCCGTTTGCAAAAAGAGAGTGTTCTTGGTTTTGACACAGAAACCAAGCCGGTTTTTCGTAAAGGTATTACCCATAATCCATGTATATTACAGCTTGCTGGTGCTGATTTTGTTACACTGTTTCAGTTAAAGTTGTTGCAGGATTTAACACCAATAGCCGCACTTTTAGCCAACGACTCCGTTCTTAAAGTTGGGGTTGGTCTGGATAATGATATTGAGCAGTTGCAGCCAATTATGCGTTTTAACCCTGGTGGGTTTATTGATGTTGGCAATATGGCTCGCAAGGCGAATATTCCAAGTCGTGGTTTACGTAGTATGGCGGCACGGTTTTTTGGTTTTAGAATTTCCAAACGTGCTCAGTGCTCCAATTGGGAGGCAAAACAGTTGAAAAACTTTCAGCTTCTTTATGCCGCAACAGATGCTTGGGTAAGTCGTGAGATTTATCAAATCATGAAACGGAATGATCTGATAAGGTGAGGTAGCTGGCACATGTTTCAGTCGCTTTTTCACCGCTCTTCTTTAAAACTGTTTTTAGTAATTCTCTTTTATCTGCTGTTTTTCCCTGTTTCTGGATATTGTGATGGTGAGCCATCAAAAAAACCTTTTCTGCGTCTAGAAGGGGGGATGCACACACAAGCTGTATTAAATATTGCTATCGATAGCGGCAATAATTTTTTTGTTTCTAGCTCAAAAGATAAAACTCTCAGAATATGGCAACTCCCCAATGGCCGACTTCGTAAGACCATTCGGTTTCCTATCGGGCCAGGTTCTGAAGGGGAGCTTAATGCAGTAGCAATCTCTCAAAATGGTGGATTAATTGCTGCTGGTGGAAATACCTGCAATAGTTGGGAGCCTGATAAAGGTTACTGTGTCTACCTGTTTGACAGTGCCACTGGCAACATTATACGCCGTATTAGCTATCTTCCATCTGTAGTTCGCCACCTCTCAATCTCCGCAGATGGAAAGTTTCTAGCTATTGTAATGGCTGGTAAGGCTGGGTTAAGGGTCTACCAAATAGACAATAACCGTCTGTTACGCAGCGATCTAGAGTATGAAAATGATGCTGTCTGGGTTGATTTTGATAATAGTGGACGGCTGGTTACATTAAGTTTAGATGGTTTTTTACGATTATATAATAATCTGTTTTTATTGATACACAAGAAAAAACTAGCTCCAAATTCCCAGCCTTATTCAGCAGAATTTTCTCCTGACGGTACAAAAATAGCGGTAGGATTTAGAGGCCGGGCTATGGTTGTGGTTTTTTCGGCAACTGATCTTGATATTCTCTATTTTCCTGATACGGCGGCAGCGGTAGGAGATTTTCGGACTATAACATGGTCTAAGGACGGCAAATTACTTTATGGTGCCGGAGGTCATAAAAATAGCCACCACAGCTTGATTCGTAAGTGGTTAAATGGAGGTAAGCCTGAGCTGTCAGGCTGGGGAGAATTTGTCGATCTAAAGGCTTCTAAAAGCCCTGTGTCACAGATTGTTGCCCTTAATGATGGTGGGATTGTTTTTAGTGGTACATCACCGGTTCTGACTGGTATTGATTCTCAGGGGTTTATGAGTTTCAGGCATTCCAGCCCTTCTGCAAGCTTTTCCTCCTGGAAACGTGATCTATTGATATCCAGCAGTGGCAGTACCGTTAGTTTTCCTTATAATTTGTCCGATGGCAGTATAGGAACGTTTAGCGTTGATTATCTTGAGCTTTATTACAGTAAAAATTTTGGCTCCAAACTTCTGCCGCCTTTGACTGAGTCAGCCTCTTTTTCAGTAACCGGGTGGGATGGGAAGTATGAGCAGTTAAAATTTAACGGCCGCTCAATTGTTCTTGATAGTAATGAGCAGGTAAATTCTCTGGCTATTGCTCGTGATAACCGTTTTTTTGTGGTGGGAACCAGTGACAACCTGCGTATTTATGATAAATCTGGCCGGGGGAGGTGGGTAACATCAGTTGCGGCAGCTATTCAGGGGGTTAATATAAGTTTGGATAACCGGGTGATAGTTGCTGCTCATGAGGATGGGGTAATTCGTTGGTATAAAACCAATACTGGTAGAAATTTTCTCTCCCTGTACCCTCATAGTGATAGAAAACGTTGGGCTGTCTGGACGCCTAATAAAATTTTTGCCGCCTCGCCTGGTGGTGATCAAATAATAGGCTGGCATAAAAATAGAGGTGGCAACGAGGCCGCATTATTTGTTCCAGCAGAAAAATTAACAGCTTCAAATCTCCGTCCTGAAGTGATTAAATCTCTATTCAGACGATAACGCTACTAACATTTTCGGCAGTTGGAAGTTGCCAGTCAGCACTTCCAACTGCCGTTTTCAGGATTAAGCGTGACCCATCGCCTTGGCATCCAAAGCCCGGTTTAAAAACTGCCTGGTCATCTGGTGTGAAGGGTGCAGTTTTATGGCTTTCAACCAGGATTCAATCGCAAGATCAAACTCGTTAAGCTTTGCTTGAGCCAAGCCTAAGAAAAAATGCAGATTAAAACGGCTAGGGTTGTTGGCTGCTGCAGGAGCCATAACCTCTGCTGCCTCACTGTATTGGCTGTTAAGCAGTAGGGCTTTGCCAAGTAGTGTCGCCACACCAGCATCATCTCCATGAGAGATACTAAGATCACTTAGTAGTGCGATTGCATCGTCAATACGTCCCATACGGGTATAGGTTAGCCCAAGGTGCATTTGGCACTCTAGATCAGACGCCCCCATCTCAATCGCCTTCTCCAGCATTTTAGCTGCTGGAGTGAAGCGTCTCTGCTCGCTAAGAGCAATTCCCTGTTTTCGGTAGTCATTCGCAGTTTTTGGTTTGCTGCTGTTTGTAAAAAAACCAAAAACAGATTCTAGAGCTGATGAGTTGCTCGGCTGGCTCTTTGTGGATCTTACAGATTCAAATTCAGGCAGATCCCAATCCGTAGTTAATGTGTCATTGGATGTCTGTTTTTTGACAGAAATTGTTTCGCCAGTGTCATTAGTCAAAAAATGGTCTGCAACCTTGGCACTACCTCGTTGTTGTGATGGCGTTGCCACTAGAAGATGAGGATATATTTTTGTTGCAGGAGTTTTTTTGCTTGGGCATATGTTTGTGTTATCATTGATATTTTGTTGCATTATGTAGTGCCTCATTTATAAAAAAGAGATGAAATGTTTAGTAATGTCAATAACGAAAGCAAGAGCTGTGCCGTTGTTGAAAGTTAGCGAGTTTTTGTGAGTTTCGATAACGGCGCATTTATTGCTTTCATCTTCTCAGTGATTTTTTAGATACAAACCTAGAGGTGGAATATGGACAAAACCTTGGTAAAAATATTAAACATGGCAACATCAGGCTCTTATGAAGAGAGCAATATCGCAATAGAGCAGGCCTATAAGTATATGAAAAAGAGAGGCTCTAAGCTTGAGGATATAGAGTTTAATAGTCTCTATAACGGCAATGTTGTGGCTATTAAATTGATTGCCAGGTTTGCTCATGATCAAGCTACCCACCAAGACCGGGACAACTACATCAGTGGTTGGGCAAAAGCAATTTATGGTGGCAACTCAAAAGGTGGTGTTTCACAGGATGTTGCTCTGAAAAATGCAAGTTTGGAGAGAGAGTTGGCAACGGTCAAACAGACCTTGATGCAGACCCAGCAGGATCTATTGCAAGAGCAAGAGAATGTGGAAAAATATCTTACTATAATTAATGAAAAATATGGCAGCTTAGTGGCAACGTTGGAAAATTGCCAATATCAGGCCAAGGTAGATAGTGAAAAGTCAAAGAAGAGGATAAAAGATTTGGAGTTGTCGCTTAAAAACGCAAATGCTAAAAATAGTAAGGCTGAGGAGCTTTATAAATATACTATTCATGCAAAAGAGTTGCAAATTTCCAATATTAAAGATCAGTTGAAAGTTTTGGTTGGTAGTTTCCGCAGGAAAGCTTTGAGTCCACTTGTGGCCTGATTTTCAGGTGGATAAATCATAGTTTTGCTCTTATGATTAGTTTCGCTGCGTATTCCAGCTAAATCTGGCCACTGATTCCAATCGAAAGTGGCCACCCATTCCAATAGAAAGTAGCCACCCAT
>JADFZU010000058.1 GCA_015232365.1 Magnetococcales bacterium
GCCACCATGAGCCACGAAATCCGCACCCCGATCAACGCCATTCTTGGCATGGCTGAACTACTGCTCGATACCCAGCTCAGTCACGAACAACGCCGTTTTCTCGATACCTCGCGCAATGCCGGCGAGGCATTGTTGTCGCTGATCAACGATATCCTTGACCTGTCGAAAATTGAAGCGGGTCAAATGGTTTTGGAAACCGCCCCCTTTAATCTAATTAATCTGTTGGAAACGACATCTCATATTATTTCCGTTCAGGCAAAAGACAAAAGCTTACAACTGTCTCAGCATTTTGATGATAACATGCCATTCCAGGTGATAGGAGACTCTCAACGCATACGCCAAATTCTTCTCAACTTACTTGGTAATGCTGTTAAATTTACCGACCAAGGTAGGATTAAAATTAATGCCTCCTTGGACGCAACAGGACAGTATCTATTTACCGTGTCTGATACTGGAATTGGCATTTCCTCCTCCAAACAAGAAGTTATTTTTGAGCCATTTGCTCAGAGCGATAATACAGTCACCCGGAAGCATGGTGGCACTGGCTTGGGACTTTCCATCTGCCGTCAATTGGTAGATGCTATGGGAGGACGAATTTGGGTTGAGAGCAAACTCGGATACGGCAGCACCTTCTTTGTCTCAGTCCCTCTTGCATCGTGTGATCCTTCCATTGATCACGAGATTCAGAATATAAACCCTGTCCAACTCAAGCCAACAAAGGAAACCATTACCACAAAAAATTTGATCTATCGAATTTTATTGGCTGAAGATGTAGAAGAGAATCAACTAGTGATGCAAGCCTATCTGAAGAACAGCCCTTATCAGATTGATATCACTAATAATGGTGCCGAAGCGTTTGATAAGTTTCAGAGTGGGAGCTATGACGCTGTTGTGATGGATGTGCAGATGCCTGTGATGGATGGCATCACTGCAACAGAAAAGATGCGAGAATGGGAGAATGAGGTCGGGGCAAACAGAACACCCATCATAGCTTTGACAGCCCATGCTATGCGAGAGGACGCCCAAAAAACTATCGAATCAGGTTGTGATCTTCACCTATCTAAACCAATTCAAAAAGCACGTCTTCTAGAGGTGCTAGACCAGTTTTGTATAAACAAATAGTCTCTGAAGTAAGGACATATTATTCCCAATAGCCAACAGATTGCCAGTGATTGGCAAGACAGAGGCTTCAGTTGCGATCTCAGGATTGATCCACCCTAAGCTCTCCTTCCTGTTGCCACCTGCTGACCATGCCGACTGCTTTCATCCTTCTATCACATACTGCACAACTCCAATTGATTGATTTAGACTATAACCTAACTGGCTATCTAAAATAATTTCACCAGCAATAACCCCAAATCCCGTTCAAAAGTAGCGCCAGGGTAGCGCTAACCAAAAACAGCTTAGACCATTTCTAGTCTAAGCCATTGATATAAATGGTGTCCCCGGCGCGATTTGAACGCACGGCCTACAGATTAGGAATCTGTTGCTCTATCCGGCTGAGCTACGGGGACCTGAACTTCAATTGTTCTCAACTTTGTGTTTAGACCTGCTTTTCGATGCGATTTACTTTTTCTATATTTTTCAAAAACTCTATCGAACTGCGTTCTGAATCTTTAATCCCTTGGATATTAATTCCTGTCGTACTCTGACTTTATACCCCAGTACTTGTAAGGCCGCTCCATTTGGAATATTAAAACCATCAATAAATGACAACACGAGTATCGAGATTGTCTGGAAGCGAAAATACTTCACTTTGGCTCTTCGACAAAGGGTCCACGTTATTTTTCTCAGGTAATAAATTGTAAACCGGTCTTATTTCCGGCATCACGACTTTAGATCGTGCAGCATTTTAGAAATATAATGCACTTCAAGCTGCAGCCCAAGCACTTATACATCTTGCTGGTTATCGGTAATTGTAGCTATGATATATATCACATCAAGCTGAACGGGTGAGGTAGAGGCTGGAACAGCTTAAAGAATTTGTGAAGACTCTGCTAGAATACCGGTTTTTTGACGAATGGTTTCAACCATGTTATTCGCCTGCATAGCTAAACGGTATGGGCCAACCATAACATGGAAAAATGTTCGGTCTTGATCATTGGCCTGCTTAACTGTAGCGAAAATATTTTGCGTTAACAAACGGTTTTGCACCCGTAAAGCAATATCCTGGTCGGTAAATGATCCGGCTAAAACTATAAATTGATCAGGATGTAGATCTGATTTTTTGGCAGAGCCGTCAAAAAGAACTAATTTTTGACCATCAAAATCATCATCACCTCCCAAAGATATGTAGTCAACCGGAAGGTTGGTTTTTTCTCTAATGATATCTACAGCAAGCTTAGCTTTGTTTTTAGCACCGTATGGGCCAACCAGAAGGTGGGTATGATGCTGACCATTAATCATTGCCTGTTTGGAACGGGCTGGAATACCTGCTTGCAGTAGTTGATTAAAAATCCGTTTAGCATTTTGCTCGTTAACAAAAGAGCCAGCAAGAACAATATATTGTCCGGTCGTTTCTGGTTCTGGAAAATCAGATAGGGATTCACTTTCTATATTATCAATATGTTGAACTATATTGATTTCTTGGCTTGAGATAGTCTGGACAATTTGATTGCCGGATAGGTTGGAGCTAAGGCCAGCACCCTTATTAACCTGCCACCAAAACAGAACTGTTGCAATACCAAAAATAGCTATTATCGTTAGAGCCCAGATAAATATCCGCCACAAAACAACCGAAGTCTGGGGGCCGTAACTCACCTCTGACCAGTCTAGGTTTGTCGAGTCTAGCTTCTCAAGTTTCGAAAACTCTGCTTTATCGATATGTGAAAATGTACTGTTCATGACAATTAAGAAGCAATTCTAATGCCAATCAAAATGGACTGTATTTTCCAAGGCTGGGTGACTGCTAAAAGCCAACCGGGAATGGTTTCACCTGGCATCATCCTATACCAATCTCATTAATTAAAAAAAATATGTGGCGAAGGCTGGAAGTGCTTTAAATTTGTTGTCTCATGTACACGCTTCAAACTACCGCTATTTATCTTGTATAGCCAAAAGGGTGGAGCCAGGTCCTTTAAAAAGGAGTACTGCTCCACCCTTTTTGTACGCTACCAGACTTAACCTCTAACTCAACCAGTTGCTGCTTTATTTAGCTTAACTTCTACTTTGTCGGAATCTTTAAGGCCGGCATAGTATTTTTGCAAAATTGTTACTACTTCTGGGCGGCTGAACTCCGGTGGTGGCTGGGTTCCCTCGGAGAGCATCTTCCGCAGAGCTGTACCGGAAAGTAGTAGACGGTCTTCTTTGCCATGTGGACAGGTCTTCATGGATGCCATGCCGCCACACTTGTAACAGAAGAACGTCCAATCGATTTTTAAAGGACGGCACTGGAGTTGCTCATCAGATACCTGATCAAAAATCATCTGGGCATCAAAGGCACCGTAATAGTCACCAACGCCAGCATGGTCACGACCAACAATCAGATGGGAGCAGCCAAAATTTTGTCTGAATACTGCGTGCAATAGAGCCTCTTTAGGGCCTGCATAACGCATCTCCATAGGATAACCGGCTTGTACAACTGTACCGTCAACAAAATAGTTGTCCATCAGGGTGCTAATGGCCTCAGAGCGTACTTCTGCAGGAATATCACCCGGCTTAAGTTTGCCAAGTACAGAATGGACCAGAACACCATCAAGAATTTCAATGGCAATTTTTGCCAAGAACTCATGGGAACGGTGCATGGGGTTGCGAGTTTGAAAGGCAGCAATTTTGCTCCAGCCTTTTTCCTTGAACATGGCCCTTGTTTCGGCAGGACGCATGTAGATCTCTTTATACTTTTCTGGGAAGCCACCTTCTGAGAAAACCTGGACGTCACCACCAAGATTAACTGGCTCTTGTGCCATAACTTTCTGTACACCAGGATGGTCCATTTCATCGGTTTGAAAGGCTGACAAACACTCTTTTTTCTTGTCGATAGTATATTTGTCACGAATGATCATACTACCCCTTATTTCACCTGACTCTCCGTCTACCAAGGCAACCTCTTGGCCGACATTCAAAGCGTCTGCTTGAGCTTGGGGAGCAGAGAGAGTAACCGGTAGAGGCCAGAAAACTCCGCTAGCCAGCTTATTGTTTTCCACAACGCCAGCCCAGTCAGCTTGCTGCATAAAGCCGTCAAGTGGGGTGAAAGCACCCATACCCAACATGATTAGATCTCCAGCTTCACGGGAGCTCATTTTTACCTGCTCCAAGCCTTTAGCCTTGTTTAAAGCGTCAGTTAACTCTTGACCAGTAAGCAGTAACGGTTTTAACTCTCCGCCACCGTGTGGGGGAACCAATTTTGACATGATAAATTCTCCTCTTACTTATTATTTTCCATCACTTAACGAGAAGGCATATCCATGATATTCAATAAATCATCAACTCTATATCAACCTTTGTGAAAAATTAATATATAATTGCAATCTAGAAAACATCAGGGTTTATGCCCGGATATTTCAGGGTCGCTTCCACCCCGCTGAAAAAGCCAGCAAAGCACGGCCTCGATGGCTTAGGGTATCTTTTTGTTTTGCACTCATCTGAGCAAAAGTTTCTGTATGACCTTGGGGTATAAAGACGGGATCATAGCCAAAACCGTTTTTTCCATGGGGCTGAGCTGCTATTACCCCTTCAACAGAGCCACTAAAACTCTCAACCTGACCATCTGGTGTTGCAATGGAGATTACGCACTTAAATCTGGCAACACGCTCAACTTCAGGCCGGTCCCCCAACTCTGAAAGGAGTTTTGCCAGATTGCTTGCGTCAGTCGCATCTTCTCCAGCATAACGGGCCGAATAGATTCCCGGTGCACCATCAAGAGCGTCGACTACCAGTCCTGAATCGTCGGCAAGTGCATAGCAGCCTGTAGCTTTTGCGACCTCAACCGCCTTTTTTTCAGCATTGGCACTAAATGTTGAGCCATCTTCAATAACTTCCGGGCATTCGGGAAAATCAGCAAGAGTGAAAAGCTCCACAGTTGGGTCGTGGATTACTCGCTTGATCTCTTCAACTTTCTTTAGATTCCGGGTGGCTAGAACTATTTTCAATATCTGCTTATATATTATATTGTTAAGTGACTAATTAAATGCTTATTAGGCTTTAATAATATTCCCATATTGCAGGGGAAAAAGGCACATGTCAACAGATGTGCCTATCATATATTTTTATTGGTTATTAGGAAAATTTATCGTGAAAAACCACTGGTAGCGGGCGATAAATCATTAAATATTCTGCTCATCGGTTTTGAGCACGGTTAACGTTGTAATATATTGAGTATATGTGGGGTAAAGTAGACGATAATTCCAAAGGCAACTGCCACTACTACCGCCATAAAACCGATCCAAAGTTTGATGATCCACTCAGCAACATCAACTCTGCCACTGAGTTTGGCAGAGATTTCGAGCATCTCTTGGCCCAAATAGATGTTTTCGATCACCATACCCAGATGGTGAGCTGCTTTTTCAAGCAACTCCCGGTCCTTTTCGCTAAAACCCTCTTTTTTGTTGCGGCCTTTTTTGTTTAAAACTTGGATGGCACCTGGAATATTGGAACTGATGGGGCTTTTAATCGGCACACAGAGCATATTCTCGGTTTTAAAGCCGGTGACGGTCTCAACTGTTTTGGCAAATGGGGACTGCTCGTTTCTGCTGGTTATGTTTACATATTGGCCAGTTGCGATAACTTGCCCAACATTGGAGCCACTTCTCGGAATAATAATAGATCGTTCAGGCAGATTGGTCCCGGCCTTCAACCAAACTTCGTCGGTTGTTGGGTCGTGGATAAAAATACTACATCGCTCTGCATCTACCACTTTGGCTAACATCTCCATGAAAAACTCTAAAAGCTCAGTATTTTCATTTGGATGCCATTTGCGGCTCATGCGTTGATGCCAGGCTCTTAATTTTTTGAGACGTCTGGCTAACTCTTGTCGTTTGCTTACCATTAATACTGCCCCTACCCAATTTTTGGAAGCACTACTAAAAATAAGCCCTCCCAACCCCAAATTATCAGTCCATGTTATACCACTTTGTCTTCAAAACATAAATAAAAATCACTCAGTAGTGAATTTTTCTATATCAAATAGCCAGAAGTTTTCATGAATGATTGGTGTTGTTTTTAACTGCTTGGTTCTCAAAGTAGTTTTTATTTCGCATGGTTTACTTTTTGATGGCTTCAACCAATAAAAATTATTTCGCCCAAAGGTTAAGTGTAAATTACTGTAAGTTATAAATATTCAGATTTTAAACTACTGCTCTGTTTTAGATGGAAATCGGGAGTATTCTCTGACAGTTGGAGCATATAAATCTAGAGTTAGCTGGATGTTTAGCCCTAATAGACTCAGTAGGTCAGACTCTGTTAAAATTTTAACATTATAAATTTTGGCAGTTATCGCCATGGCTCCAGGTTGTCTGCCTACTATAAGATAATCAGTTTTTTTTGATACCCGTCTAGAGAGTATAGCACCTCGATTTTCCAGGGCAGCTTTTACTTCAATATGGGTGAGTGAGGTGAGGCTTCCTGAGACAGCAAAAACTTTTGAGTAGATTCTGCTATCGGTTGCAACTTGAGCAGTTTTTTGCTTTTCCAGGACAATATCTGCTGGTTCTACATTGGTTTGGCAGTTGGGTTTTTGCTCAGGATAGCCTGATCTGTTTTTCTCAATTTCCATTGAATAATAATCACTGACAAAAAAACTTCTTTAATCCTATAAGAGGAGGTTTGAAGTGTGTGTATAAGTGTAATCCATCGATTTACTTGATATACCAGATGAATTGATAGGTTGTGCCAGGTGTTTGCTTCTAACTGCTATTTTTAGGTTAATGCATTTGAAGAAAACAGATACTAAACAGTTGCCACCCTAATCAGCGAAAAAAAGCTCATATTAGCTGAGAAATCTTATATTTCGATAATTAAATTTAAGGTAAGCTATCACGCTTTCTGAGAAAAGGCTAGATTTTTTAGTGGGTTGTGGAGGTTGGGAGGGTGATCTGGAAAATAGCACCGCTGGGTTTGGCAGGTATAAGGGAGATTTTACCACCCATAATTTCAATATAACTACTGACAATTGCCAAACCTAAACCGGTTCCGCCAACTGTTTGGGATCGACTACTTACCGCCCGGTGGAATCGTTCAAAAATCAAGGTTTGGTGTTGTGGGGCAATACCTGGGCCGTTATCTTCTACCTCAATTATAATATTATCACCAACCTCTTTTGCTCTGACGATGATTTTGCTGTCTGGATTGGTGTATTTTATGGCATTATTCAATAGGTTGGAGAGAATAGTTTTTAGAGCATGGCGATCAGTATTAATTTGCAGGTCGGAGTTGACATCCATTGCTATAGGCTGGCTCCGGTTATTGCTAAGCCCTGCCGCCTCAATTTGTAGAGCAACCTCAGATTTTAGATTGAGCCTCTCAATGTTTGAGGTGTAGGCTCCAGCATCCAGACGGGAGAGAGTCAACAACTCCGATATTGTATCTGTCAGCCGTGAGGCATTACGGTAAAGAGCCTCCATCAACGGGTGCGGTTCATGGTCATCCTCTTCCCACTCTTCCAGCAGTGTCTCTGTATTAGCCATGATAACGCTAACCGGCGTACGTAGTTCGTGTGAAACATTGGCGACAAACTCCCGGCGTACCTCTTCCAGGCGGTGAATATCGGATATATCATGGAGAACAGCAACAGAGCCACCATTTTTCAGGGCTGCAACACGAGCCAAAAGGCGAATTTTTTTGGGGTTGTTAACAAGGTCAAACTGTCTTGTTCCCTGGCCGCCAGCAGCAGCTTTCTCCATCAGTTCAGTTATTTCTGGTCCACCTATTACTTGGGTAAAGGTCTGGCCCAGTAGAGTGCCGGACCCTTCAAGCAGTTCTATAGCCGCCTGGTTGACTAGAGTGATATTGCCTTGACTATCCAGAGCAAAAACAGCCTCTACCATCCCCTCTAAAACTGTCTCAAAGCGGTTCTGTTCTTGGGAGAGTGAGGTTAAAGTGTTGCTTAAATCCTGGGTTATCTGGTCAAAAGAGCCGGATATGCCGCTAATTTCATCTGTCACTGGACCGCCTTTATTGCCAAAACTGTTAACCCTCTTTGCTAACGAGCGTAAAGTCCGGGTTAAAAGGTGGGTGGATACACCAGCAATAACTATCACTACCCCAAGTCCCCAAAGGGCGGCTACCAGCAAAAACAGATGGATTTTTTTTATAATCCGCTCAACATCAGCCAGTGACATCTGAATACGTACTACGCCCATCCCATCAGGGTGGGGATATGTGGTAGCTACATAGAGCATTGAGGCGTTGAGGGTGGTGCTAAAACGATGAGCAGTACCACGGTGATTTATAAGTGCCTCTTTAACTTCAGGGCGGTTGCCATGATTCTCAAGCTGCTCCAGAGTATCAATATCCAGTTCAGAATCCCCCAATACAACTCCACGGGGGTCAATTATGGTCACTCTCAGGTCTATGGCATGGCCAAAGCGGTCAGCCAGATTATCCATCTCTTTAATTGTGTAGGGTTTTTCAGCTAAAACTATCAGTTCTCGAGCTGCTTTGGCATTTCGGTATAGCTCATTTTCGGCGTTATGATTGATCCAGGTTCTAAGACCGCTCTCAAGGTTGAGGCCGATGGTTAACTCCGCTACTAACAACAGGAAAATAATTGCAAAAAAGAGTCTGCTACGAAAGCTTATTTTCACAGCTAATGTTCGGGATTTGGAATATTATAACGGTAACCAACGTTGCGGCGAGTCTCAATTAGCTGGTTGGTGGAGCCTAGCTTCTCACGGAGCCTGTTGACATGGACATCAACAGTGCGGCTCCGCACGCCGCTTTTGTCTCCCCATACCTTTTTAAGCAGGTCATCACGGGACATAAACTGACCGGGATTGGCTAAAAGAGAGTCTAGGATCCGGAACTCCAAGGAGGTTAGGGAGACCTCCTCACCTGCAACTACAGTTGATTGGGTGGTACGGTTTAGAGGAATAAGGCCAGCAGTTATAGTTGCTTTTGAGGTAGTTTTAGAATTTTGCTGCCTGCGGAGAATTGCTCCTATACGTAGTTTAAGTTCTCGAATTGAAAACGGCTTAACTACATAGTCGTCAGCACCTAATTCAAAGCCAACGACCCGGTCTATCTCTTCACCTTTTGCAGTTAAAATCAGTATGGAGATGTCGCTTGTTGACTTAAAGCTGCGGATCTGCCGGCACACCTCAAGGCCTGATATATCAGGCAGCATTATGTCAAGAAGAACCAGATCAGGAACAGGCTCCTGACAGACTAAATCCAGGGCCTCTTTCCCTGTTGCTGCACAAATGGTATCGTAACCATCCTTTTTCAGGCTATATTCAAGGGTCCGAGAGAGATCTTTCTCATCTTCTACTATAAGGATTCGATTCGCCATTTAAATGCTTTAACTTTCTAGTAAAGATTAAAAGCCTCCTTTTTTTTTATGGTAAGGAGTGCTCGGAGTCAATTTATTTATTGTTTATTTTATAAAATCGGACATTCTCAACCTATGGGTAAAATAGTAGAACATATTAAAAACAGACGTACTTTTGCCATTATCTCCCACCCTGATGCTGGTAAAACAACTTTGACAGAAAAACTGCTGCTTTTTGGTGGAGCCATCCAGCTTGCTGGTCGGGTTAAAGCCCGTGGTGCACAACGTCGAGCCAGATCTGACTGGATGAAAGTGGAGAAAGAGAGAGGAATCTCGGTTAGTGCATCGGTGATGACCTTTGAGTATAATAACAGTATTTTCAATCTTCTCGATACTCCAGGCCATGCCGATTTTAGTGAAGATACCTATCGTACGCTAACCGCCGTTGATTCAGCTATTATGGTTCTGGATGCCGCCAAGGGTATTGAAGGCCAAACCCTGAAGCTGTTTGAGGTGTGTAGGATGCGGAACATTCCTATAATCACCTTTATAAATAAACTAGATCGTGAAGGCAGGGACCCCTTTGATCTGCTAGATGAGATTGAGCAGACCCTGGCCCTAGATGCCACTCCAGCGTCTTGGCCCATAGGTATGGGCCGGGAGTTTCTTGGTTGTTATGATCTTTTTGAGAATAAACTTCTTTTTATGGACCGTGGCGATGGCGGCCATGCTCAAGACTCTATCTCCTGTGACGGCTTGGAAGATGAGAAACTTGACCAGTTGCTAACTCCTGAAACAGCAACCTTGTTAAGAGAAAACGTGGAGATGGCTCGCGGCCTATGCCCGGAGTTTAGTCAGCAAGCCTACCTTGAGGGTCATCTGACTCCGGTTTTTTTTGGAAGTGCGATTAATAATTTTGGTGTGCAAGAGCTGTTAAACGGTGTCTCATTACTTGCTCCCCAACCCCAGCCGCAGAAAGCAGCAGAACGGATTGTGCAACCAGAAGAGGAGCGAGTAACCGCATTTGTTTTTAAAATACAGGCAAATATGGATCTAAAACACCGGGATCGGGTAGCTTTTGTTAGAATCTGCTCTGGACATTTTAAAAAGGGAATGAAGTTAAAACATATCCGCTCGGGCAAAGTTATGTCTATACACAACCCAATGCTATTTTTAGCCCAGGATCGAGGGGTAGCAGAGGAGGCTTGGGCTGGGGATATTATCGGCATTCCCAACCATGGAGCTTTAAGAATTGGTGATACCCTGACTGAAAGTGAAGATCTGCACTATACAGGTATTCCAAGTTTTGCCCCTGAACTTCTGCAACGTATCCGCTCAGAAGACCCTCTCAGAATTAAACATTTAGGCCGTACTCTTACCCAGCTTGGTGAGGAGGGTGCGGCAAGGGTTTTTAAAACCCATATGGGGTCTGAATGGGTTGTCGGGGTTTTGGGAGCACTTCAGTTTGAGATTTTGGGGGACCGTATCCGCACTGAATACAATATTCCAGTCCGTTTTGAAGCTGCTCCATACGTTACCGCCCGGTGGTTGGATGCTGACGATCCACGACAGCTTAAAAAATTTGCTGATGCCAACCAGTCAGAAATTGCTGAAGATCATGATGGAGGGATGGTTTTTCTGGCCAGGAATAACTGGCGATTGGATGACGCACAAAAAGAGTGGAAAGATATCCGCTTTCTTTCTACTAAAGAGCAGACATGATTTTAGCCTACGTGCATATTGTACCAACAATACCTGGAAAGGTGTTCCAGACCGGGCTAGAACAAGGCACAGATTAAAATTGACCGAGGAGCGTAGCGTATGTGCATGATCCGTCAATTTCCATCGGCAACATAGTGCTGATGTGGCTTGGGGCAGCATAAAGGGTATTGTTTGTGCAACTGGAAAGTGCTACGCAACCTTACAAAACAATACGAAAAAACCCACCCCTATATGGATAGGCGGTGGGTTTTTTCGCTGATGTGCCTCTACTTTAGTGCAGACTTGTTTTGCTATCTTTTATCTCATTTAGTGCTTCATCAACCATAGCACTAGCAGACTCTTTGGTAACATTTTTAGCAATCAGCTTTTCAGTTGCCATAACTGCTACATCAACCACAACAGCTTGTACCTCAGCCAAGGCCTTTTTCTTGGCAATTTCAATATCTTCAACTGCTGCTTTCTTCTTCTTCTCCAGCTCTAGGGATAGCTCTTCTACAGCTCGTTCCCTAAGAAGGCTTGCTTCAACTCTGGCCTGCTCACAGACGTCAGATGCGACCTTATGTGAAGAGATCAGCTTGTTGTTTAGATCGGCTTGAATCTTTTCAGCTTCCCGGCGTGCTTTTTGTGCACTGGCCAGATCGTCCTCAATCTTCTTTGCACGTACATCCAACAACTCTTTGATTGCTGGCATAACATGTTTATTAAGCAGATATAGCAGTATCAGGAATGATATAACCGACCAGAATATCTGGTGCTCAAACATTGACGGCTCGAACTGTGGCATACCTTCTGGTTTGGCATGCACCTCAGCCGCTGCGTTGGCAACGGATATCATCAGCTCAACCCTTACCCATGATGATAAACACAACAACCAGACCGTATAGAGCAATAGCTTCAACAAACGCCATTCCAATCCAAATGTATTTAGAAACTTGTGCCTCGGCACCGGGCTGACGTGCTATAGCCTCAATAGCTTTACCGAACAAAGTTCCCAGACCTATACCGGAACCAGCAAACCCGATTGCGGCAAGTCCCATACCGATAAGAGCGGCGGCAGAGTTATCCATTGGTTTTGTTCTCCCAAATCAAATCTATCAAAAAGTTAAAAAAGCGAGCCTACTTAATTTAATGCAGGTGAATCGCATCGTTTATATAGACACAGGTTAAAATTGTAAAGATATAAGCCTGGATAAATCCAATAAAGATCTCCACGCCAGTAAACACAACAGAAAAGCCGAACGGCAACCACGAGCCATAAATCGGCAAGGTTACAACATAGAAAAACATAACAGCAAGCATGGTGTGGCCTGCAGTCATATTGGCAAAAAGTCGAACGCTAAGTGAGACCGGGCGTGCCAAAAATGAGATGATCTCGATTGGTATAATCAGCGGTAAAAGTAATACTGGAACACCAGATGGGACAAAAAATTTCAGGTAGTGGATACCGTTTCTATAAAAACCGTATAAGAAGGATATACCAACAATTATAGCAGCGAATGTTCCTGTAACAATAATCTGTGAAGTAGGGGTAAACGATCCTGGTATAAGACCCAAAAGATTACAAAACAGAATAAAATAGAAGATGGTGAAAACATAGGGGAAGAATTTTGGCACTTCGTCTTTACCGATGATTCCAACCATCATGTCATAGATGAAGAGATAGCCCAACTCTGCCAAGCTCTGCATACGTCCTGGTATTCGTTTAGCACCTGTTATGCTGTAATAGAAGAAAAAAAACGCCACAGCTACGGCAATCCACATCCAAACAACTGAGTTGGATACTGAGATATCAACACCGAAGACGCTCATATCCCAGATCTTATGGACCTGAAAATGGTGTAGAGGGTCCATTTTCCTCTCAACCACTGTGCTGGCCGCTTCAGATGCTAATGCAGAAGAAATCAGTGTCATCGTTACAAATTGTTCCTTAAGGTTATATCAAACTTAAAATCTTGGCATTACCCTATTTTGCTAGCTATCCGTTCTATTCGCCGAATCTTTTACCATTACAGGTTGAACAATTCGGTAAACATTTTTAAAACCGGCAGCAACACCAAAAAGAAGAAAGATAATAAGCAGCCAAGGCTCGGTCCCAAACTGACTATCAAGCCAGTACCCGGTTCCTATACCAATCATGGTGGCAACAACCCACTCTGTCCCAATACGCATCGCCATACTCAGGCCAGAGCTTTTATCCAAACCTGGATCAGCTTCTAAACGGTCTGCTTCACTACTATATTTCGCCAAACCGCTCTCTTCATTTTTTGCGGTTGGAGGTAGATCATTTGGAGTTTGAGTAGTACCCATCATTTATCTCCAATTCGGGTCAAGCACAACAAACCCCCAAAGCCATGGTCACCTTATTGCAATCCCAAATAGCTGTCAATACCTTTTGTTCAATTTACAGTGGATATCAAAGGCCGTGATCCTGGATTTTTTTCCTTAAAGTATTACGGTTAATGCCTAGAATTCCTGCTGCTTTCACCCTGTTTCCATGGGTTTCTTGTAGCACTCTGGTGATCAAAGCGACCTCTACTCTATTGACAATAAGATCGTACAGATTGGTAATATCTCTGGCATCAGGAGATCTAAAGTGTTGATCTACCGCAGCAATTACCAAATCCTCCAACTCTGGTCCAGCAACTTTGTCAACCTCGGTACCCAGCTCTACCCCCATAGTTAGAGGCTCTGAAAGGTCTTCGCTTGAAGGGTTGGTGGCCATTGAAAGATCAAGGTGTTCTGGTAGAATCAGGTCGTTAGAAACCAGCACCATTAATCTCTGCACCATATTTTCCAACTCACGAACATTACCCGGCCAGCTATATGCTGAAAGCTGCTCCATTGCCTGGACAGAGAACTGTTTTGGCCTCTCTCCGGTTTTCTTCGCCACCTGGGCCAGGAAAAAATCGGCAAGCAGGGGAATATCTTCCGGCCTGGCCCGCAAAGAAGGTATATACAAGGGAACTACATTGAGTCGGTAGTAGAGATCTTCCCGGAAGCGACCCTCTGTTATAGCTGCTGGCAGGTCTTGGTGGGTTGCTGCGACAATACGCACATTGGTAGTGAGGGTATCTTGACCGCCGACCCTGGTAAATGTGCCGTCCTGGATCACCCTGAGCAGCCTGGTTTGTGCATCCATGGACATGTCGCCAATCTCATCCAAAAACAGTGTTCCACCCTTGGCTCTCTCAAAATGGCCGGTTCGTCTGGATATAGCCCCGGTAAAAGCCCCTTTTTCGTGACCAAACAGCTCGCTTTCAATGAGATTTTTTGGAATAGCTGCCATGTTTATGGTGGTCATTGGCCCTTTGCGTCTGGGGCTGTGGGCATGAACTGCTCTAGCTACCAGCTCCTTACCAGTGCCGGATTCACCGTGGATCAGTACCGTCATCTCAGAGTTGGCCAGACGGCCAATGGTACGAAACAGCTCTTGCATGGCCAAAGATGAGCCGATAAAACCACCAAAACGGTCACTATCCATTCCTGAGAGGTGGCGAGGCTTGGCCTTTTTGTTCTCTTGAGATAGAGCCTGTTTGACTAGATCGACTATCTTGACGATATCGAAGGGTTTTGAGATATATTCAAAAGCACCACGCTCAAACGCCTGCACTGCATTGCGTAGGGTACTCTGTGCGGTAATAACAATTACCGGTAGCCCAGGTCTGGTGGTGTTGATGGTCTTGAGTAGATCCAGGCCTGATACTGAGGGCATCACTACATCGGTTATAACTAGATCACCCTGGCCCTGGGCCGCAACGGCCAGTAGATCTCGTCCGTCCTCAAAGGCATTGACTTGAAATCCGGCATTGGTAAGGGCGGTCTCCAGAACAAAACGTATGCTCCGGTCATCATCAGCAATCAAGATGGTCTTTATCTCTCTATTCATGAGCCAACTACCCGTAATAGCACCCTAAATACCGTCCGTCCCGGTTTGCTCTTCACTTCAATCAGTCCATCATGTTCATTGACAATTTTTTGCGATATCGCCAAACCAAGGCCGGTCCCTTTCTGCTTGGTGGTAATAAACGGTAGAAAGATTTTCTTCAAAAAAGCCGGTTGAATTCCCGGCCCGTTGTCCTGGACCTCAACAACGATAAACTGCCGCCGCAGTCCCCGTTCAGAGCGAACGTGGGAAGATATTCTTGTACTCAGAACAACCGCACCATCAGGTCCGGTTGCCTCAATAGCGTTCTGGGTCAGGTTTAAAAATAGCTGAATCAGCTTATCCCGGTCGCCAATAATATTGGGTAGGGATGGGTCGAAATCTCTTTTCGGTGCCGGCTGACTATGGGCGCAAACCTGCAATACATGGTTTAATATCTCGTGGATATTGACCTCTTTTTCCTGAACAAACTGATCCTCAGCCAGCCCCAGCAGCTTATCCAAAAGCAGGGTAACTCTATCTACCTCGGTACGGATCAGCTCAGTGCAGGCTATTGCTGATTTACTTTTTAGCTCCATCTCCAGAAGCTGGGCTGCACCACGGATTCCAGCCAGGGGATTTTTAACCTCATGGGCAACACTCATAGCCATGTTGCCTAAAGAGTCCAAAGTTTCATTGAGGCGTTGATCGCCCTCCAACCGCTCCACGCAACCCAAATTGAAAGCTCCAATACTACCAAGCTAAAGCTAATTTTGCTGTTTTTGCCGAAAATGAGTAATGATATCGTGCAGTTTCTTGCTAACATCCTGGATGGAAATATTAAATTTTGCTTCGTACCACTCTTTTTTATCTT
>JADFZU010000059.1 GCA_015232365.1 Magnetococcales bacterium
GGCAGCTAGGTTTTTTCTCTACTTTTTGGCTTGAAAATTGTGATGTAGCCGCCTGGAAGGCGGTTAAACTTGCTTTTTTAGCTGCTTTGGCTGGCTCCGTTTTTTTGGCTGGCTCCGCTTTTTTGGCTGGTTCAGCTTTTTTAGCTGCTTTAACTGGTTCGGCTGCTTTAGCTGGTTCGGCTTTTTTGGCTACTGGTGTAGTTTTAATAACTGGGGCTGGAACTGGGGCTGGTGCCTTGCTTTTTGCTGCTGATTCTCTTTTTTCAGCACCCATTTTAACAAAAAACCCTCCGATCATGGCTAAAAGAACCAATAATGCAAGATATCCGCTCATATCTCTCCCCTAAGTTGTGTTAATGATTGGTATTGTCCATATTCCAACACTAAGTTGCATTCGTCAACTAATAAAAACAGTCTATACTATTTTATGCCCAGCAAAACCGGCAGGTCGGACATACTATCCAACCAATAATCTGGTTGGCATATGGCAAGCCTCTCTCTTGAGTGGCAACCAAAGGTGACCGCACAGGTTTTTATTTTTGCAGCCCGGCCCATATTTATATCAAAATCGGTATCACCCACCATCAACGCTTCATGGGCTTCAAATCCGGTCTCTGCTAAAACTTGCAGCAGCATCTCCGGGTTAGGCTTGCTTGGAGCGTGGTCAGCAGTTTTTAAACAGACAAAGAACTCGCCAAAATCCAACTCCTCCAAATTGCGCTGCAGACCTCGCAAAGATTTACCAGTCGCCACCGCCATTATCATACCGACACTTTGCAACTTCAACAGTGCCTCTCTTACCCCAGGATAGAGTGTGGTGGTAAAGGCTCCGCCATCAGCAAGTTCCTTATAATGGGATTTATATAACCCCACCCCTCTCTCAATCTCATCAGGACCGGCATCGGGTAGTATCTGTTCAAAAGCTTGATAGAGAGACAAACCAACAACCTGAGCCACCTCACTATTGGCCAAGGTACGTTTATAGCCCAGCCCATCAATGGCTAACTGGGCAGAACGAACAATGCCGTCCAGAGAGTCGACCAGAGTGCCATCACAATCAAAAATTATCAGTTTAAATTCAGTTGTCATTATTATCTCAAATATAAAGTGTTTCCATTTATCCTAGAAACTGAGGTTGGATATGTGTGGCTTTTTATTGGCACGGTTAAAGCTTATAAATTATCTAAAACAACTTGCAATACCGGGTCTAGCGGTGCTAGCACTTCAACCTTTTTATTGCTCACCGGGTGGCTGAAAATCAAACTTCTGGCGTGGAGAAAAAGCCGTGAGAGACCTTTTAGCTTCATCTGCTGGTTAAAATCTCTATCGCCATATTTATGATCTTGAGCTACAGGATGGCCAATTGATTGAAAATGGACCCGGATTTGATGGGTCCGTCCAGTCTCCAAGGTAATATTCATCAGAGAAGCTTCAGGAAATTCCTGCTCAATTTGGTAGCGGGTTCTCGCCACCTGCCCCTCCCCACTCTCATCTGTCACCACCATCCGCTCCCCGCCTCTGACCACACCCTTTAACAACGATCTGTCAATCAATCCCTTAGCTGGAGATGGTCGCCCCTTGACCAGGGCAACATAGCCTTTATCAATACTGCCATCCCGAAACCCGGCAGTAAGGGTCCTGGTGGCATATTTACCCAGACCAAACAGCAGGCAACCAGAGGTATCCAAATCCAGACGGTGACACAACTCAGGCTGTAGGGAACTGCTGGTCTCACCACCAACAGCTAGGTACTCCCGAACTGCATCTATTGCCCCCCAGCCCTGACCACTACCGCCATGAACAGCCATACCGGAAGGTTTGTCAAGAACCAACAGTGAATCATCTATATATAAAATCTGTCTGGCAATTTTCTCCACCACCCCAGGTGGGCATCTCACCTTACGAGCTTTAGTCCCGGCAACTCCATCTGGCACTATGGTAATTGGAGGAATTCTCACCTTATCACCCTCGACAAGACGATAGTTGCCCTTTTTACGCTTGCTATCCACCCGTACCTGTCCGGTTCGTAACAACTTTTGCAGTAGAGAGAGAGGAGCATGGCTAATCTGCTCTTTTAAAAAACGGTCAAGACGCATGCCAGCCTCTTGGTATCCAACCGCAACCAATCTAACCTGGGTTCTTTGAACTTCATCTGGATAGGGCTTTACAAACAATGGTTGTTTCCTATATAGTGATCATTTATGAATAAATTTTCTTCATATCAGATTCAGAACTCCGGGGAGACCTCTACCCCGTCAGAGTCTGCTGACCTTAATTTTTCAAGTATACCCCAAAAATATCTAAATCCCACACATTTACAAACTAAATTGCCTAGCCCGCACAAGATATCTCTCTTGTGGTCCGTGGCTTTGTGGCAAAACGAACCCAGGAGAACACAATCTTATGACCAAGCGTATGCTTGTCGACGCGACCCACCCAGAAGAGGTGCGGGTTGCCATCACACAGGACAACCGTCTTAGCGATCTTGAAATTGAAATTGCAGCTAAAAAGCAGATTAAAGGCAACATCTATCTCGGCAAGGTAAGCCGGGTTGAGCAGTCTCTGCAAGCTGCGTTTATCGACTTCGGCCATGGACGACAAGGATTTTTATCTCTCAACGATATTCACGTCAAATATTTCAGCGATAGTGAACAGTCAGAAGATGGTAAAGCCAGCCCCAGAAAACGTGGTCGTAGTAAAAAGACGCCAAAAGCCCAAGCCCAGGTAAAGACCCCAGAACCACAAATAACCATACCCGTTGCCGATTTGGAAAATCCAGACCAAAAGCAACGCTCTGCACCTGTCGAGCAAACAGATACAGCAACTTCTACAAGTGAAGAGCAGACCACTGTTCTCCCTGCCGACACAGGCAGCGAGATAACAACTGAGGCCAATCCGGTTACAGACTCCACCGTTGCTGAGACACCAGGCCATACCTCCAACGGAGCTGAAAACAGCACTGCCAATAACAGTGTAGATCTACAACCATCTGAATCGCTAGAACAAACAGCTACAGAGACCACAACACCAAGCATACCAGCACCAGACAATAAAGCCAAAACCGATGTTAAAAAACCGCCTGCTGCCCGTGGTCGCAGAACATCACGGCATCGCCCGCCACCAATTCAACAGATACTAACCCGTGGCCAGACTATTCTTGTCCAGGTAGTAAAAGAGGCAAGAGGCAACAAAGGTGCATCTTTAACCACCAACATATCCCTAGCCGGCCGCTACTCGGTTCTACTGCCGGAAAACTCTGGTGGTGGCGGTATATCTCGTAAAATCAGTGATAGCAAAGCCAGAAAGAGCCTTAAAGAAATCCTCACCAACCTTGAAGTTCCTGAACATGTCAGCCTGATAATCCGCACTGCCGGTCTTGACCGGACCAAGCGAGAGATCATCCGGGACATGAACTATATGCTACGGGTCTGGAAAAAAATTCAAGAGAAGGTCAAGGGGGCCGAAGCTCCCTGCCTGATCCACGAAGAGAGCGACTTGATAACCAGAACCATACGAGATCTCTATACCAATGATATGGAGGAGATTTTAATTGAGGGACAGGAGTACTACCGGCGCGGTAAAGATTTTATGCGCCTGCTGATGCCCAGCTATGTAAAGGTGGTACAGCCTTATAAAGGCTCAATTCCAATATTCTCCCGCTATCAGGTAGAAAATCAGATTGAGACTATGCACAACCGGATTGTCCAACTTAAATCCGGCGGTTATCTGGTCATAGAAAGTACTGAAGCAATGGTCACCATAGATATCAACTCAGGCCGGGCAACCAAAGAGAAGGATATTGAAACCACCGCATATAAAACTAATATGTTAGCCGCCGAAGAGATAGCCAGACAACTACGCCTTCGGGATCTTGGCGGTCTGGTAGTTATCGATTTTATCGATATGGATGATAAAAAACATAACATAGAGGTGGAAAAACGGGTTGAAGAGGCATTTAAACATGACCGGGCCAGAGTTCAAATTGGACGAATTTCCAAATTTGGCCTGTTAGAACTATCCAGACAGCGGATGAAACCGGCTTTCAACGAAGCCACAATCCAAGAGTGCCCACGCTGCAAAGGTTTAGGCAGTATTCGGGCTGTTGAGTCTTCTGCTATCTATCTCTTCCGCTGCATAGAAGAGGAGATATCCAAGGGAGAGACCGACCTCCTGGTCTATTTTGCTCCACAAGATGTGGTAAATTATATTTTCAACAACAAACGCAGCCAGCTTGTTACTCTTGAGCAAGAGAACGGTGTCACCATTATAATCAATGGCGACCCAGAGATGCAGACTCCTGAGTTCCGTAGAGAAAAAACAGAAAAAAACAACAATCAAAACCAAAATAAAAACAGACCCAAAGAACAGGCAAAAAAAGTTGAGCAGGATGTAGAACAGCAACCAGAAAAGACAGAGACAGCAGAAGCAGAAGCAGAACCAGCAAAAGAGATTCAAACATCTGATCCAGCAAGCGGCCCTGCAACACCATCTGCCGAAAGTGCTGATGCTACACCAGTTCGCAAAAAACGTCGGCGTCGCCGCAGAAGAAGGCGTGGTGCCAACTCAGAGCAGAACCAGGTAAATCCTGAGGTTCAGGCCAACCATCAAACTCCCGAGAAAGCAGCAAATGACCAACCTTCCAGGCAAGCGGCAGATAGCGGTCAACCTTCTGTGGAGTCAGCTACTACGGCAGCTCAAGCTACTTTGGCAGATCGGGATACAGCAGCAGTTCCAGCTACTACGGCAGTTCCTGAAAGTGGAGGAGCAATTCCTACTGTAGTACCAGGAATATACGTTCTGCCTGAAACTACGCCAGCAGCAGAGATTGAGCAGCTAAAAGCTTCTGAAGAGGGTCAGAGCAGTGAACCAGCAGTGGCTGAGAAAAAACCTCGCCGCCGCCGTCGCCGCCGTCGCCCTGCTGCGGCTAAAAGTCCCCAGACCCAAGCAGATAGCTCACCACAACCTGCAACCGAGCCGGTCGCTCAACCAACAGCAGAGCCAGACGCTAATTAATTAACTTTTGGGGCGTTGCCCCAAACCCCATTGGGAAGGGGCACCCCCTTCCCAAATCTATCCAATTATTTTTTGGTGTTGCCATAATTCCCTATACTTGGGACTGTTATCTCTTTTACCTCTATACTGCCCTGCACTGCATTACCCATTATTATCTTCTCTGCTTTTGCTATTTCATCCAAGCCCATGCTTCTCTCCTCTGCATCTAGGTTTTTCATCTCTCTGGCTCGCCAGATACTTGGCAGCAAACCATCAGCAACCGGCGGTGCATACCATCGTCCAGCAATACAGACTAAAACTCCCCGTATCGCCCCCTCAGTAATTCGGCCTAAACCATTCATAAAAAGCACTTCATCATAACCTTGACCCCTGGCAGCTTTCAAAGCCCGGTCAAAGTGGCCCCTCCTGGTGGTTTTATGCTGCAACAGATGGTTAAACCTATCAACAGACTCAACTGCCAGCAAAACTTTCAAACTATCTGGTGGTTTGATATAGGGCCGGTTGCTAAACGTTACTCTACCGTCAATAGACAACTCCATACGCATAATCCGTGGCTCTTTTGTGCCCTCTCCAAGCTTGGCAACCGCCGCCCCAATCCCTCTCTCAACCCTAACCAAATCACAAGCAAAACCAAGCTGCAACGCCGACTTTTCTATACGCTGTAGATGCAAATCCAACCCTTCTATCTCACCAGCACTGTCTACCAAAAAAGTCTCTATCAGACCAAAAGGTACAGGTATTTTATTTAAAAACGCCCCTTTATCTGCAATTTCCGCCCACTCCTGACCAGGGTCAGAATCAGCAACTATTCCACCTCCAAGCCCTACATAAGCAGAGTCGGCAGATCCTTTTTGCGTAACGGTACGAATTGCCACGTTGAAAACATAATCACCACCCGGCTTAAGAAGGCCAATGGAGCCGGTATATACCCCCCGCTCTCGCCCCTCAAGCACTTTTATAATTTCCATGGTTCGTTTCTTTGGTGCCCCGGTAATTGAAGCAGCAGGAAACATCGCCGCGATCACTGCCGACAGATCAGTACCCGGCAACAGCTTACCAGCAACCCTGCTCTCTAAATGATAGACAGTTGAGAACTGTCGCAACTCAAACAGATGCGGAACCTGCACCGAACCCACAGCACAGATCCGGCCCAGATCATTACGGGCCATATCAACAATCATCACATGTTCCGCTCTATCTTTTTTTGATTTTTGCAACTCCTCTCCCAAAGCCCAGCCATCAGGAATGTTTGGTCTGGTGCCTTTAATGGGAGCGGTTAGTAATTTATCTCCCTCTTTTGTCAGCAACATCTCAGGAGAGAACGAAGCTATCAAACCCTGCCCGGTGTTTAACCAGGCAGCATAGGGAAAACGGTGTTGGGGTTGGAGTTTTAAAAACAGCTTAGCAATATCAACCATACCAACCAGTTTTGCCGATATAGTATGGTTGACCTGATAGCTATCACCAGCTTGAATAAACCCTAGAATTTTTTCCAGATCTGCCTGGTACTGTTCCTCATTTATCAGAGGGGCAATGCTACACTCATCTTGGTATTCTAATTTATCAGGGTGAGGATAATAGACCGCTTCTGTGTGGGTAAAGCATGCAAACCAGACTAGGGGCCATGTTGGGTTTTCTAGCCCTTGACCACCAGCTTCATAACTTATAAAACCACCAACCCATTCGCCAGCTTGGGACAGGTATTCCGCCTCTTGTAATATTGCCGGAACCTCTTCTGGGATTGAAGTAGTTAAAATTTTTGAGGGCTTTGTTAGTAGCTGTAGAACTTTGTGACCGGGAAAATCGGCCAGGAAGCAGATTTGATCGGTTAATAGTTTGGCGGTAAGTAGAGTTTTTGCCATGGCTCTCTTGGGGTGTTGCCCCAAACCCCACTGGGAAGGGGCAACCCCCTTCCCAGACACATCCCATTAATATGGGCACTCTCTATACGTTACGCTCTTTGAAAGCTGGAGTTGGATCTACATGAAGCCTGGAAATACCAAGAATCTTGCTATCTATTCCAAGGGCTATACCTAGTAACTGTGCAAAATTCATCTCGGGAAGATCAATTGATTCACCAACGACACTCTCTGCCGGACCCTGATATGCTCCCATAGCCATATCACACAAAGTACAAGGGGAGATCATCAACTCAGCACCAGAGCTTTTGGCATCAAGGCAGTTCTTGCCTACCATGGTGCGCATCTCATTTTTATCGGAGAGCATTACATGAAAACCACAGCACTTATCCTTGCCTTCATACTCCACAGCATTACCGCCAACAGCCCGTATTAACTGGTCAAGCTGATCAACCTTATCACCCTTGCGGGCATCAAAAATCTCTTCAGGGCGTTGGGAGTGACAGCCGTAAAATGGAGCTACATTCATACCATTTATAGGTCTTACGATTTTGCTCTTGAGTAGCTCAGGATCAACCTGCTCAGTCACCACCCAAAGCAGATGGTGAACCTTGATGGAAGCTTCATAGGGGCGAACTCCAGCTTTTTTCAGCACACCATTGATCTGCTCAAGAATATCTGGCTCATGTTTAAAGCGGTAGTTGGCATGGCTCAGGGTCTGCAAGCAGGTGTTGCATATTGTGCAAAGATCATGGCCCATAGCTTCAGCTTCAGAGAGAATTCTCGCAGCAACCGCCAATGAGAAGGCCGGTTTGGTCTCTCGGAGACTAACCGCGCCACAGCAAGTTGCTCTAGTCATCGGTTTAAGGGTAATCCCCAACACCTCTGCAACCGCTTCGGCTGAACTAGCAGCCTCTTTCTGGACCTGTTTTGCAGCACAACCGGGATAATAGGCAAATTCTAAAGACATAATTTTTTCCTTAGCTTAGGCGGGCCTTATTCAGGCTCTACCTCTGCGGCCTTGGTTTCAACATCCAAAGGGTTGGCTTCAAGCTCATGATACATAGCTCTGACCTCTTGAATCCCTTCAGCTTTATGTGGAAATGGAGAAGGAATTTTTCCCTTCTGCATTAGATGAAAAGCAACCCCCATCTCGGCAATGGAGCCGAAAATACCCACAGAACGGGTTAACAGGGTAAACTCATTAAGATCACCGGATTTATTGATGTCCTCATGAAAAGCCAGGGCGTGACGCTGTCCCACACCTTTGACAAACCCCTTTTCAATACCACGGGTTCTAAGCTTGACAATAGCCTCCATTGGTTTAACATCCTTGGGACAGGTAGCGACACACTGCACGCACCGGACACAACTCCACATACCATGATCTTTGGATAGTGCCTTGAGACGGGCAGTCTTTTTGCCCTCTCGAGGATCAGAGACAAATCTAAACGCCTTGGCTAAAGCAGCTGGGCCAAGATACTCATCACTGACCTCTGACATGGTGCAGTCTGAATAACAGCTACCACACATGATGCACTGGGTAACGTGGTTCACCTGATCATATGCTGAAGCTCCCACATGGGTATCAGAATCTTCACCCTCTGTAAGGTAAGGCCGTATCTTGCGGATTTTTTCAAAGAATGGATCAATATCGATAACCAGATCTTTAAGTACAGGCTGATTTCTCTGTGGCGAAATATCCACTACGCCATTTTCGTCAACCACCTCACCGATATGGGTTTTACAGGCTAAACGGGTTCTATCACCAATGCGCATGGCACAAGAGCCGCAAATAGCTGAACGGCATGACTGCCGAAAGGTCAAACTACCATCTTGGTTACCCTTAATATCCTCTAAAAAACTAAGGATTGTTGTGGTATCCAAACCTTCAACAGTGAAATCCTGCCATTTACTTGCAATTGAACCATCACTGTTTTGCTCGTTGCGCTGAATACGTAAAGTATATTTTTTAGATTCCATGTCCAACTCCATAATGGACTAATGATAACAATGCTGGGCAACAAAAAGACCGACTTAAAAAAGCCTGGTCAGTAGGTCCTGACTTTTGGCACATAATCTGGATTGCCTACAGTACGCACCTCACCATATGAGATATCAACCTTCTGACTGCTTTCGTTCCAGGTTGTCAGAGTGTGTTTGCGCCAGTTTTTATCATCACGTTCAGTATAATCGGTACGGGAGTGTGCCCCCCTAGATTCGGTACGGGCCAAGGCACCACGGACTACACATTCAGCTAGATCGATCTGGTTTTTCAACTCCCAGGCTCGCAACAGATCAATGTTGAAAACATCAGACTTATCCTCAACACTAACCTTCTCATACTCTTTTCTCCATCCATCAATCTCACCAGAAATTTTATTAAGCCCTTCCGGTTTTCGGAACACGCCGCAGTTTAGATTGATTGAAGTAGCGACGGTAGTGTGGAGACCAACCGCTTTAACTCCGGTATCTGGCCGGTGTTTCAGATTATTAAACTCGACAATACACTCTTCTACATCACTCATTGGAAAATCTGGAGTGGTGCTCATACCTTTAACGTAGTTGCTAACCCGTTCACCTGTAATCTTACCAAAAACTATGGTGTCAAGAAGTGAATTACCACCTAGGCGGTTAGCACCGTGGACTGAAATACAGGCAGCCTCTCCTGCGGCAAAAAGCCCGGGAAGAGGAGTCTCACCATATTTATCAGTACGAATACCACCCATTGAGTAGTGCATTGTTGGCCGGACCGGGATGGGGTCGTGAATTGGATCAACACCCTCAAGGTCGATTGCTAACTGGCGAATCTGCGGCAGACGCTCAAGAATCTTAGCTGCACCAAGATGGCGAAGATCGATAAAGATACCGCCGTTCTTACCACGTCCTTCAATAATCTCCGTCTGTTCAGCACGAGAAACCACATCACGGGAGGCAAGCTCTTTTCTGTTGGGAGCATATTTAGCCATAAACCGCTCACCGGATGCGTTGATGAGTATACCGCCCTCACCCCTTGCCCCTTCCGTGACCAAAACTCCAGAGGTCAGCAGTCCGGTGGGGTGAAACTGAACAAACTCCATATCCGCCAGAGGTGCACCAGCTCTCAAAGCCAGAGCCATGCCGTCACCGGTATTGGTGGTAGCGTTGGTATTGGAGATGAAGACCCGACCATAACCTCCAGTAGCCATTAATACAGCTTTGGCCTGAATGGGGTAGATAGATCCGGTTTTAATGTCATACAAAACCAAACCAGCAACATGACCATCGCTATTTTTAGATAGCTTAATAATGCTGCACTCTTCATAAACCTGAACACCGGCTTTTACCAACTGTTCCCACAGCGTATGCAGCAGCACCATTCCTGTACGGTCAGCAGCATAACAGGTTCTGTCAAAACTGGCTCCGCCAAATGGCCGCTGGGCGATCAATCCACCTTCCAAACGGGAAAAAGGGGTCCCCCAGGCGTCCATCTCCAGAATACATTCGGGAGCTACCTGACACATCAGGTCGATAGCATCTTCGTCACCTATATAGTCTGCACCTTTTACCGTATCGTAAGCATGGGACTCCCGGCTATCAGCAGGATCAATAGCAGCATTTACACCGCCTTGGGCTGCACAAGAGTGGCTACGAAGTGGGTGAATCTTACTGACAACTGCAACGTTAATACCTGCCTTGACTCCCTCTAATGCGGCACGCATTCCCGCCAAGCCGGCCCCAACTATCACCAGGTCATGGCTATTCATACTCTCTCCTCAACAATTTTTTGCTGTCTATATATTAGCAAAAGGTAATACTAATAAACAATTACCACTCCAAAAAGAGAAAGGACTATATCAATTGCTCAACATCTTGTCAAAACAGATCATAACTCAAACCAGCTTTTCCATTAAGCCTAGATCCGGCAGTTGTTCGTACATCACTGGCACAACCTCTTGATTCACTTGGTAAATCAGAAAAAAGTCTCACACCAACAAGGTGACTTAGATTTTTCCTGATTCAGCAGACAAACCAATATGTTATGCTATTAATGCACTCCCAATTGCTCAATCCAGGTTGAAAGTCACAGAAATTGACTCACTTAATTTGCCCATGCTTTCAGCCTGTGATACAAACGTAGGTTGAAGATTTTTTCCATTATTACCAAGATTTTTCGTGACACTTTATATAGCGTGGGACTCATGAACGAAGCTGACAATCAACAGACGAAGTACAACCCGCAACTTTTAGAGTCAAAATGGCAGGAGTTCTGGGAAAAGAACCAGGTATTCCGGGCCAAACCATCAGCAGACCAGGAGAAATATTATGTTCTGGTCATGTTCCCCTACCCCTCTGGTAGAATCCATATGGGCCATGTCCGCAACTACGCAATCGGCGACCTGATTGCCCGTTATCAACGGCTGCAAAACAAAAATGTGCTAAATCCAATCGGTTGGGATGCCTTTGGCATGCCAGCAGAGAACGCTGCCATTCAACAAAAGTCACACCCGGCAAAATGGACCTATGAGAACATTGATGCCATGCGTGACGAACTAAAAACCATGGGATTGTCCTACGATTGGAAACGGGAGCTTGCTACCTGCGACCCTGACTATGCCAAATGGGAACAGGCACTCTTTCTCAAGCTATACCATAAAGATCTGGTCTACCGGAAAAAAGCCCTGGTCAACTGGGACCCGGTAGATAATACCGTCCTTGCCAACGAGCAGGTTATCGACGGCAAAGGCTGGCGGAGCGGCGCAGCAGTTGTGCGAAAAGAGCTATCCCAGTGGTTTTTTAAAATCACCGACTATGCCGACGAGCTATTAAGAGGTCTTGAGGCACTGCCAGGCTGGCCGGACACAGTAAAAACCATGCAGACCAACTGGATTGGTAAAAGCCATGGTGTGGAGTTCTCTTTTAAAATTGTTGGCCAAGATACCGGTATGGCGGTCTATACCACACGCCCTGATACCATCATGGGAGTTACATTCTGCTCAGTTGCTGCCGAACACCCTCTTGCTAAACAGATAGCAGCAGACAACCCGGACGCCCAACGTTTTATAGAAGATTGCCAAAGCACTGGAACCAGTGAAGAGGCTCTGGAAAAACTTGAGAAAAAAGGTTTTGATACCGGCTTAATAGCCATCCACCCATTTAGCGGTGAAGAGATTCCGGTATTTATTGCCAATTTTGTATTAATGAGCTACGGCACAGGTGCGGTTATGGCGGTTCCGGCTCATGACCAACGGGACTTTGAGTTTGCTAAAACCTACAACATCTCCATTAAAGTTGTCATCCAGCCTGATGGAGAGCAACTTGATGGCGGATTGATGACCGAAGCCTATACCGGCCCCGGCAAGCTTATAAACTCAGGAGAGTTTGACGGTATAGATAACGAGACAGCCAAAAAAATGGTAGCAGAGGCTTTTGAAGAGAAAAAAATTGGTAAAGCAACCATAAACTATCGCCTTAGGGACTGGGGAATCTCCCGGCAACGTTATTGGGGCAACCCGATCCCGATGATAAGCTGCCCTGCTTGCGGCGTGGTTCCGGTCCCTTTCAACCAGCTTCCGGTATCACTGCCTGAAGATGTTCAATTAACCGGCACTGAAAACCCACTGGTTACCCACCCCACCTGGAAACAGTGTGTCTGTCATAAATGTGGTGGAGAAGCAGAACGTGAGACCGATACCATGGATACCTTTATGGAGTCCTCATGGTATTTTCTCCGCTACTGCTGTCCCGACGAAAACAGTGCACCCCTCAACCAAGAGGAGGTAAACCACTGGATGCCGGTTGACCAGTACGTTGGCGGCATCGAACATGCAGTATTGCACCTTCTCTATGCCCGCTTCTTTCACAAAGCCCTCAGGGATATTGGCGAGGTCAAATGTGATGAGCCGTTTCTCAACCTGCTTACCCAGGGCATGGTCCGTAAAGATACCCTAAACTGCCCACAACACGGCTGGCTCTACCCCGATGAAGTGGCAGAGAGCGACGGAAAATTTAGCTGTGTTAAGTGCAATGCCGAGGTTAGTGTTGGCCGAAACGAAAAGATGTCCAAGAGTAAAAACAATGTTATCGACCCCAACGATCTGATTGCCGGGTATGGAGCCGATACCGCCAGAATATTCATGCTTTTTGCCGCCCCCCCTGACCAGGATCTTGAGTGGAATGAGTCTGGAGTTGATGGGGCTTGGCGGTTTTTAAACCGACTTTGGCGAATGGTGCAAGATATTCAAGAGCGACACGGCGACTCTTCACCAGCCAGTAAAACGCCAAATGACGCTTCCCTGAAAAAACTACGGGCTAAAACCCATGAAACCATCGATCGTGTAACCCGCGATATGGAGCGTCAGCAGTTTAACACCGGCATAGCCGCAGTTATGGAGTTGGTAAATGCCGGCATCAAACAGCTTGCAGCAAAAGAGAATAGAGAGGATACTGAGGTCGGAGAGGTTCTAATGGAACTGGCCCAAACCGCTGTTATACTTCTCAGCCCTTATGCACCACACATTACCGAAGAGTTGTGGCAGATATTGGGAAACAGCGACCATTTAGGCATGCAAAGATGGCCCAGGCTAGATAAAGATGCTCTGGTTAAAGATGAGATCACAGTTGTTGTGCAGATCAATGGTAAACTACGATCTCGCCTGACTCTACCTGCTGAATCATCCAAAGAAGATCAAGAGAAAGCTGCACTTGCTGATCCAAAAATTGTCGCCAATCTGGAGTCGGTAACAGTGCGAAAAATAATTGTAATTCCTGGCCGTCTGGTAAATATTGTTGCCAAATAATCTGGAGAGATAGAATGAAAACAAGTCGTCACCCTGCTATTTTACCCCTGCTAATTCTTGCTGTCGCCGTGGTTGCCAGTTGTGGTTACCATTTTCCTGGCGATCCTGGAGAACGGTCGGCCGTATGGCAGGGAACCACTCTCAAGATTGAGGGAGCCGGCAAAAAGAAACACCCGGTTCTAGCGCAAATTTTAAAAGGCAAGCTGGCTGAAAAGCTTGGTATATCCGGTAAAAACACCAGCAATGATAGTACTGTCACTCTCCACATTGATCTAGGCATACCGGCCCGCTCCCTACTCCTGGAAGATAGCAGCGGCCGTGCTGACCAATATCAGATTACCATCACTGCCAAACCAACTATAACCGGTAGTGACAAGCCAAAAAACTATCCAACAGTAAGCGGTCGCACCACCTATTATGAGCTAATAGGCAGTGCTACGACAAAAACCGCAAGAAAAAGTGCAGAGACTGAAGCGTTAGGCAATCTAGCAGATAATTTGGCGGCCGTTCTTAGTAGTAGAAATTAATAAACTCCTTACACAAACAGAGACGACATAGGGCAACCATTACCGATTGCCCTATGTCATCTTCCCTGCCTTTACCAAACCCAATAAGCCATAGCAATATTTAACCTAAATTCAAAGACTTTAGGTTAAACAACTTCTTTAGATATATCGCTCTGCTGATCACGGCTAAATTGAAAAAAACAAAGCTGATTCTGCACATCCTTCTGTTTTAGTTGTTTTCAAACACAGGTTTGTTATGATACATTGCTAATTACTTTAATTAATAAAATAAAGATAATAATTAAAAATAGCAATATTTGATATTATTTTTGGGATAACGAGGTTTGTTAGGGTTATACCTACTACACCAAAATAAGGTCCGTTACATTCTCTTATCTCCAACCATAGACAGCGGGGCTATTCCTAGATCGTTGTACACCAAGAATCTTTACCAAAATTATGAACCTAGATTCGGCAATTTGGCGTGCATTAATGGCATAACATTTTGGTTTATCAGGTGAACCATTAAAAAACCGAAGTCACCTTGTTGGTAATGGGGCTTTTTTCTGATTTGCCAAGTGAATCAATAGGTTGTGCCAGTGAGATACGAATAACTGCCGAATATAGGCCGAAAAAAACAGTATAGAGAGTCAAACTTTTCCAACCAATAAATCAGAGGGGTAGTACAATGCAAATTGATTTCCATCATGCAGTAACCTATGTCGTTGCTCGTTTAGCTGGATTTGAGCATGAAAAAGCCAATACCGTCGCTCATGCGGCCCAATATGTTGATGATGCGACCAATGTCGACCTGATCCGGTTTGATAACCGGGCACTGTTTAGCCGTACTGCATCGGCCCACAAAATGATAGACACAAGGAATATTCGTGGCCTTGCTAACCATTCAACATGGCTCCCCTTTCATTTTCTGCCAGGTAACGGTGGATTGCCAGCAGGGCAAAACCCTGACGGGTCATTTATCGAAAAAATTATCTGTACACCAAACAGTCATATTGCCCAAGATATGGTTTCCGACGCCATTGCCGATAAAAACAAGCCCTATGGACTGCACCGCTTAGGGGTAGCTATGCACGTTTATGCCGATACTTGGGCTCATCAAGGGTTTGTTGGAGAGATAAACTCCATCAATGACGTGGATGATGCCAGCGCAAAAAATACAACTATTTTTGGTTCTATCATGAGCAAAATAAAAGACAACGTAGACAACGCTATCCCACCTCTAGGACACGGAAGAGCTTGGACCTATCCGGATATGCCCTATTTAGACTGGCACTATAAAAACCGTAACGGCGTAAAAATAGAGAGAAACAATACCAGAGATTTTTGTGAAGCCGCTCAACATATGTGCCTGGCCATGCAACGGTTCAGAGAGGTTGAAGAGAGCGGAATTTCCGAGCAAGACATGGCAGCAATAAAAAGTTTCTTTCTGAGCTTCAAAGATGATGAGGGTGAAAAACGACATGAAAAATGGCTGGAGATATTGAGAAATGGGTCGATCCCATCCATTGATCCCATTGAGGTTTCCTATCCCATAGGAGAGGATGCTGGATCGTGGAAAAAGGAGGCGTTGGGCAGCTCTTTTGACTTGGAGGTCCACCCCTATGCGTATTCCAGCTAAATCTGGCCACTGATTCCAATCGAAAGTGGCCACCCATTCCAATAGAAAGTAGCCACCCATT
>JADFZU010000005.1 GCA_015232365.1 Magnetococcales bacterium
TACCTGGTGTGAAGTCATGTATCAAGCCTGGAAAAATTTTATCAATTAATCTAGGGGCGTACCTCTCCCGCTCTTTGATTAGTGTTCGCACCACGGTCTGTCGGGCATTATACTCTCCAACATGTTGCATTCTGGTGTTTTCAAACAGATCTACAAACCAAAAAACAAAACTTTCGAACCAGTTACGTGTTGATGCATCTTTGACTCGGGAGTCCATATCTTCAAGAAAATGGTTGTAGGTATTTCTAAAAACCAGATTTCTTGGGCAGGTTAGTTTTGGCAGTAGAGGCTGGACGTCAGGTTTTACGAAAAATGAGCGGAGATTGGTGACATATCTCTCCTCCCAAGCGACAAATCGATCCATGTTTTCATCAAGAAAATGTTTGTCTTTCCTGCCCCAGCGGGCGACCATTGCACTATAGAGAATAGGGTCTGACATATCCATGAATATGGCTATGAATAGGATTATGAAGAGAATACTGCCACCAACAAAAGAGCCGTGCCTCTCCATCAACAGTCCTTTTAGCTCTGCTAGGCCACGGCGTTCAGCTTTGGGAATTTCACCTTTTTTGAGCTGGTCAATAGCATCAACCTTGGGGATGTCAAAATGGACATCAATGGTGTATTCATTATTTGCTGGAGTACCAATTTTATCGATAGTTCTTAATAGCTCTATGTAAGATGCTGACAACTTGTTTATTTCACTGGCAGCGACTCCAAACTCATTTTTATTTAACTCAAGGAGTTTAACTACAGCTTGAACGCTATCGTTGATGTGGTAGGCCTCTAGATTGAAAAGCCTGGTTAGTTTATCCAGTGAGTAGGAGTCCAGAACCATCTGGCTGCCCAAAACATTCATGGAGTTATTGACTTCTCTCTGGGTTTTATCTATGTGGTCATTATATTTCTTTAAAATTGCAGAAATTTTTTCTTCTAATGAGGTGCTGAGGTCAAGGTCGGATCTATAGAGAATTCTATCAATATTGCTTACAAATGCAGTTCTTCTGTATGAGTTGGATACATCACTGCTGCCAAGTTTGAAACCGCCATGGATAATATAATATTTGGCCCAATAGCGCGGTCCTTTGCTAGCAACGCCGCTGGAGGCGGCTCCTGACATCTCATCGTCAGGGACCAGCTCGAATTTTTTTATTGCTTCGGCAGACTTTTTATTAAGAGCCGCTTTTAGATCTAGAAGTGAATCGGGGTTGTCGGGATCAAGGTCGTTCTGGTCGCCAAGAGCACTGCCAACCTGTTTCTCAATTTTTTCCCACTGATATGATAGGTCTTGAGTTTTTGACATTAATAAAACAATACCATCATAGTTGGTCCAGATGGATATCATGGTCAGAAACATTGAGACAAAGACCCAGCGCGGGTAGAGCTTAAATGCCTGCCAAAACCCTTTAAAAACGTATCCAACCTCTGCCATGCCTTGAAAGAGGCGGCTTTTAAAATCCAAAATTACCGACGATAAAACCAGACCGATAAACAGTGAGAGTGCCGAGCGGGCATCTTCATTAGCGCTTCCTGCCAGTCCGTCACCAAATACCTCAACAAAGCCAGGAAGCTGGACTAAATCGACGACGCCTTTGGCAGTGGTCAGGGTGGAGCCAACAAATAGCAGCAGGCCAAAACCGATTTTGCCAACTGATGCCACCTTGCTTAATGTTTCGGTAAGTTTTTGTTTAATTGGTATAAGAGAGCCACCACGTCCCCAGATATGGGCCAAAGAGCGGGAAACAGTCAAAGCCCGTGGCATATCGACATCTGTGTTTTTCTGTTCGGCAATAAAAGCTTGCCGCATGGCTTTCATGCTGATCTGGTAAATCAGGGCGGTTAGCTCGAAAAAAGGGTTCTCCTCCAGCATCGCCTCACTGCCCTGAGCCAGGCCGTGACGAAACTCATTTAATTTCAGTGTCAGCGGTGTGTGGGGAGAGCCGCTAAGCTCCTGAGCTTCGTTAAGCAGGACCTCACGTAGGCGGTTGACCTTCTCTTCAAAAAGTCGCAACTGGTCTCTATCGGCAAAATCAGCAATGCTGCTGTGAGAGGAGCTACCGTTATCAGAAGTGTAGTCCACACCTTTGATCATGGCTGGAAATATTGATATCGGTGCTCCGGCAGCAATATTTTCACCAAAACATTGATCAACAATTTTGCCGTAGTGGATAAAGAATGGGTTGTCTCTAAAAGTTGTATCAGTCGTCACAGCAGATTACCCTTTTATCTATATTTAACTGTTTGTAAACGGCATTATTCAGTTAATAAATAACTATTTTAAGTTGGTGGCGGCAGCCTTTTTTGCTCTGACTCTTTTGCTTTGGATATAATTCTGCTAGCAGCCATACCAGTATCGACTACTTCACCGACAATATCCCCCAAAAGTCGTGCTACACCAGGCCCCAACGGTTCAATAGGAATGTAGTCCCAATCATCAGGTGTAGCATTTTCCTGCTGCATTTCTTGTTGTTCTGTGGAGTAAACTTCGTCAACTATCGTTTCACTCTCTACCGGATTTTCACCATCTCCTAGCTCCTTAGCTGTGAAAGATGTTGAGTAGCGGTATGATTTCACCTCAATCTGTTCTAGCAGGTCTTGAAGGCGTTTTTGGTCGTTAACCTCATTGTTATCGGTTGTTTGTGTTGTGGCTTGAGGAATAATTAACTGTTCAGGTTCTAATGTTGATGTAAAAGTAGAACGTAAATTTTTTGCAATATCATCAAAGGCAGCTAAAAGTGTAGCATCCTGGCGCAGGGCAGATAGTCTGGCTTCGTCCTGTTTTTGCAGCATACGTTCAGCTTCAGACTTGATTGCAGTCAGAATGGAGTCGATACTCTCTGCGTTTTTGTTTTCAGACTCTGCAGTATCAGTTTGGCTTGGCTTCTCAGATGTTGAAATTATAATATTATCTGAGAGTGGTTTATCGGTTTGTGGCTGGCTGCTTGTCTCTGCTTTTATTGGCAGAGTCGCATATATGTTAGATACCCCTGGCTGGATATCGATAGTTGTGTGGGCGGTAGAGGTTGCTGTAAAAGGTTTTTCCTCTTGTGCCTCTTGCTTTCTACTCTCTGGTAGTGTGACAAAAACATTCTTCTGAACATCAAGAGTTGGTTGCGGTACCCACTGGGATGTTCCGGCTTCTTGAGCCTTTTCATCTCTTTCCCTGTCTCTGTTCTCTATGACTTTTACTGGCAGTGCAGCTAAAAGGTTTTTTTGAAAAGAGCTTTTCTCTCCTAAATTAATTTTCAGAGGTTCAGGTTGGGGAGGCTGCTCTACCTTTGAAACGTTTTCCAACTCTGTTGTCTTAAGTGTTGTCTCTTTCCCAGCTACCTTTTTTGCCCATGGCGATAGAAGCTGTGAGAGGTGGGAGTCGGAAGATTGGTCAACCCCTATGAATTGAGATGGGACATGCTCAGTTGGCTCTGGTGTAGAAATCTTTTCAACCGCAGGCTGTTTTACTTCAGCAACAGTCTGTTTTTCTTCAACCGCAGGCTGTTTTACTTCAGCAACAGGCTGTTTTTCTTCAACCGTAGGCTGTTTTACTTCAGCAATAGGCTGTTTTTGCTTGGTAATACCTCTCTTGCTCTGCCATCCTGACAGTAGTTGTTCTAGGTCGGGTTTGTCAGCTATTACTGCTGGAGTAAGAGAGCTGGATATCGCTTCATCTGGTTGGGTGGCCGCAGAAGTTTCAACTGGCTCTGGTTTTAGCATAGAGGCCAATGCTTCTGTTGCTGACTGAAAGGCGTGAAGCCCGTAAAATCTTGGGTCTACTTCCATTGCCTGCTCCTGGCGGAAAGCTTTGTTGCTTACAATTACGATATAAAACCATGATTATACCGCATTTTTGAGCATCTCACAATATTTAACTCTTTTGAGTATAAAGAAATAAACTTCATATATACAAACTGGCTTTTTACAAAAAATATAATGAAACATGGTGAGGGTGTGGTTTGAAATCTACCCATATAATTTGGGGCGAGGTTAATGCTTCTTTTTCTGGATGTGCGGCGTGCTATTTATCAGTCATTGTAATTAAACGTCCACCCTGATTGTTCTCCAGGCGTTTTAGATGAAAAGCGACACAGCCGTCGTCAGGCTTCTCTTTAGCCAAGGCGGCAAATGCAGTTTTAGCAGCAGACTTATCCTCTTTTTCCAGTAGTTCAAAAGCCTTTTTATAACGCTCAAGATACTCATTCTCTTCGTGCATATCTTCAGGAATAACCTCAAAAATGGTGATCGGCTCTTTTTTGCCTTTGAGGACTACATCACCAATAAGCCGCACACTATCAACATTTCCAGAGCTTACGCTCCGTCCAGAGGCGCAAATTTCAGTTTTAAAATATTTGTTCAGACCTTCAATTCTAGCTCCGGTATTAACAGCATCTCCAAGAGGTGTGTATTTAAAGCGGTCCTCAGCACCAAAGTTGCCGACCAGAGCTTCGCCGGTATTGATCCCAATGCGGGTTCGACCAAAACCCAGGCGGATGGCTTCTGGAGTTTTTTGAAACTCCTTGGCCACCTTGTTAACCTCCAGAGCACATAAAAGGGCACGATTGGCGTGGTCTTTCTGGTCTAGCGGGGCGTTAAACATGGCAAAAACCGCATCACCAATAAGGTCAACCACCATTCCTCCATGGCGAAGAATAGTTGAACAGACTCCGTCAAGATAGATGTTCATCTGGGGGGCTAGCTCATTTGGATCAGATTTTTCTGATACGGTGGTAAAGCCCTCGATGTCGGTAAATAAAAATGTCAACTCCCGCCGTTCTGCTCCACGGGTTAGGCGGTCAGGGTCTTTAACCAGTAGGTCTACTAGTTCTGGTGACAGATAGCGGGAGAAAGCCTGTTTGAGAAAAGCTCTTTTTTTACGATCTTCCCAGCCCCGGTAGATCTCGGAAAACATAAACGCAGAAATAAAGCCCAAAGTAGGCATGATGAGAGGAATTAATGCACCGCCACTTTTAAACAGATAAAAACCTCCAGACCAGAAGATTGGCACCGATATAATTACCATAATCAGTCTGATCAATAAACGAATGGGAACCCAGGCCAAGAATGTGCCGAATAGGGCGCAGGCTGATAGAATCAACAGGTTGTAAAATGGTCTTGGGTTTGGTGAATCACGGTTGTCCAATAGTTGGCTGAATGTATGGGCCAGAACAAATACTCCAGGCATGCCGAATTTAGACAACCCGGTGCTATTCCTGGCATTTACCGAGAAAGGTGTCCGGTGTCTGTCCCTGAGAGATAGATCTGAGCCGATAAGGATAATTTTATCTTTAAACCAGGCAGGAGGCAAAAAAGTGACCATTTGTGCTGGAAATACTCGGAAAGGCTCGTTTTCTTCACTGTCTAGCGGTGCACCACGCCAAGCAATCTCTATAGACTCTTTCGGCGGTGTGACTCCAAGTTTCATAGCGAGCCGTGCTGTAATGCTGGGCATGAATGAGCCGTCGTCAAGCACTCTTCCCGGGTATAATTGCCGCACAGTGTTGTCGAAAGGGTCTTTGCCTAAGTTAGCCAGTCCCTTGTTTTCATTGCCAATAAAGTTGTCTAGATACTCCTGCTGAGAATTTGTGAGTAGATTTTTTGAGTTAACATAACTGATAGCAAGAGGAATTTTATACTCAGCTATAGTTTTTCTTAGCATGTTATCTTTCTCAATCTCCGTAGGCTGGTCCAAGAGCATATCCAAAAGAACAGCTCGAACCTGTTTTTCTTCCAGATCTTTGAGGAGTTTTGATAAAAAATTGCGGTCAATTGGTGAGCGGTATGGGAATCGACGCAAGGTCTCTTCAGTAATGGTGACAACAATAATATCCGGGTGTTGTGGTTCTGGTGGGGTTAATGTGGCAATACGAACGTCGGATATCCACCGCTCCATCATGCCTAAAACTGATAGTTTCTCCATGCCTACCCAGGAGAAGGCAATTGCTAGAAGAAAGACGATGAATGCAGAGATGATGGAGCGAATAGTAGCCAAAATCTAAAATCCAATCTGTTTACACTGCCAGGGCTAGATAGTCCTGACAGTGTAATCTGCGGTCCGTTTTACAGGAAGGAGTGAACCAGTGTTTTAAACTGTGGGATGCATCCTTTCTCTTTCAGCCAGGCAGCTTGAGCCATTTTTGATTGTAGAGATCCAGGAACTATATTCAGGGTTCCTTGGGTTTTCTGCCGATCAAGAGTGATCTGGTAAGTGGCTCCATCAATCACCGGCATGGCGTTTGGCAGTGCTAGCTTGCTTTTGCCTTTTGACCATACAGCCTTTGCGTGCCATGCATGGTCGACAATGCTGATGCTGACATCGGTTGACTGATTTTTATCGGAGCGCCAGAAAATTATTTTTCCACCCTCTTGATAACAGTATGGGCCATCATGAGTCGCATCAATTACCCATGGGCTAGGTAGTGGTGCTGGTTTGCTAGCCAGTTTGAATACGTCATCAGTGCTCCTGGTGATACCAAAACTCTCTTGGTCTGAGCTTGCGTCTGAAAGCAGATTTAGCAGGGCCTCTTTAACGCTTTTTTTGTTCTTGTTGTCTTTGGTGCTCATGGGCAGCCCGTTATATGGGCCGATAAGTCTGATTATTTTGCCTGTAGGGGAGATCAGTGACACCTCTTGTCCACGTTTCAATGTCAAGTCATCATTGCTGCTAATAACTGCACCGGATTGCAATTCTACCCCTTTGGCAGAGTAGACGATAAGATTGTCGGCAGTTGCTTGGGTTGAAAAAAGCAGTCCAATGGTCAGAAAACTCAATATAGATAAATGTTTAAAGTGTGACATTGTAACCTCCACAATTAATTCTAAGTTAGTGACTGGTATAGTATCCTGTATTTACCATAGTTACAATTAAATAGTGCAACACCTATGCCATCAGGCGAGTCTTTGTAAAAAGCTTAAATATTTCAAGGTATTGAACAGTTTTAGGCGGCTTTTTTGTGTTTAATAGGTTTGTTTTATATGTTAAATTAGTTTACAGGAGTGCTTATGTAAATGTATGTATCTAAAAATAAAATCCGATTTTATTGTCGTAATGATGTGAAAATATATTTTACATCTTTATGTAAAATGTGTTTACTAAAAACTGCTTTCCCTAATCAATATCTGTAAAGCCTGTTGCCATAAAATTTTTAAGATTGACTCTCCTTCAGCTTGGATTTTAAGTTGGCCCGGCTTTTCAAAAGTTAGATTGGGAAGCGGTTCTACAGTTTCCAATGTTAAACGGTAGATGGGTGAGATGGGAATGAGTCGCCCTTGCTTATCACTCCAGGTTGGAATAGGGCCGCCAAACGTGGTGGAAAAATAGGCATGATCAAGGAAAGGAACTCCTATTGGGTCGGCTGTGCTCAATTTTACTTCAATCTGTGGCTGGCTTGTGTCGTTGGTTTGAAATGTAGCAGTGCCGACAGTTGATACTCTTTTTCTCTGGGCAGGGGATATGTATCCATGGACCTGTGGTGGCCCACTTGCTGCCAATGTTATTAGAGTTTCGGTAGATGCAAGCCAACGCCCGGGGTGTAGCCCGGTTTTTATATCTGTCACTATGGCTGCAAATGGTGCAGTTACCCTAAGTCTGGCTTTTTGGGCGTCTAGACCTGCTTTTTTTGTCAATAGTGTCGCCATCTCTTTCTGCATTACACCGCTCTCTTCAAGAATAGAGCGGTTGCTGCTGGCGTGGTCAATTCTCCATTTCAAGGTGTTGATATTGCTTTCAACCAGTTTAATCTTGTGTTCCAAATCAGGAGCAGACAGCGTTAACAGCAATTCATCTTTAGTGACACTCTGACCCTTGGTAACATGAAGTTTTTTGATAATAGAGGAGGAGGGTGGGTAGAGCCTTACCTGCTGTTTTGCTGTTAAAATGGCTGGAATGGTAATTTGTCTCTGCCATGGTATCAGTAGAATCAATGTAAGAGAGGTCAGCACTATGATGGTAGCTATAGTGTTGTGGTTTAAGTGTACCTTCTCTCTTTTCATCCATATCTCCCTAAGCTCCTTATATATGGGTCGGACTATAAACCAAATCAGCTCAACCAGCATCAAGAAAATCCCTGCCAGTTTAAATAGGAAATTGTAGACGAGCAGAGCTATACCTAAAAAGAGCAGAAAACGGTAGATCCAGGTAGCATAACTATAAATAAGCAGGATAAATCGACGTTTTGGAGAAAAATCCTCTGGTGGTGGATCGTTAATTCCCAGAAACCACTCTCTTAGCTGCCAGCGAGCCAGGGCAAATGCACGCTCCTGAAGGTTATCCATGCCTAAACGGTCTGCAAGTAGATAGTAGCCATCAAAGCGCATAAGTGGGTTTAAGTTAATTGCCAGTGATGTGATCCAGGTGATTGTTGCCAGCAAAATAACTGTGTTGCGCCCTGGCCCTTCTGGCATAAAATTCCAAATCAAGGTGGCAAGGACTGCTACTATCAGTTCAGCTCCAACTCCAGCCATGCCAACTGCTGCTCTTGAGTCTCTTGATTTCAGTTTCCATACTTCGCTGGTGTCGGTGTAGAGAATGGGGAATAGCACCATAAACCCAACCCCCATGGTGGGAACCCTGCAACCTAAACGGCTGGCAGTGATGCCGTGACCAAGCTCATGAACTATCTTGATGAATATCAGGGCAATCAGATAGAAAAAAAGACCTTGTGGAGTTAAAAAATAGTCAAATGTGGTCTTAAAATGGTCCCACTGTCGAGCGGTAAGGTAGATGCCTGTTGCTCCTGATAAGGCCAGTATAATCAAAAATATACGGCTAAAAATAAATTCAAGCCTTGGTGTTATAAGTTGTAAAAATTTATCTGGTTTGAAAAGAGGGATTTTAAAAAAAAGATAGTGGTGTAGAAGCCACTGCCAAAATCCGGTTTTTCCAGTTTGGTGCTGCCGTAGCAGGGTTTTCAATGCTGGATCGTTATTTACTACGGCTAAGTTGTTGATAGTTATAAAACTCTGAATTTCATTAATTTGTATTATTGAAACTTGTAAGCCATAGTTTTCAGCGACAGCATCAATAATTGCTCTGCTGTTACCAAGGTTCCAGTGGCTTAATATGGCATATTCCAGCCACTGCAGACGATAAAAGCGGTTGCAAATTGGGTCGTGTAGAGTCCAGGTAGGGCCGTTTTCCTGGTTGCTTGGGCCAGAATAGATTTTTAGATCCTGGCGTAGTTTTGCGGTTGGTCCCTTAAGTAAAGGCGTAGCAGAATTGGTAGATGTGATATCAGAAACCAACGGCTTGACGCAGAGCAGTAATTGGTCGACGAAATAGATAATAAAAAATAGGAGTCTGCGGCCCTAAAAGCTTGGCAGTCCCTTTTAAGCCGATACGTGGCAGGTTTTCATTGTTGACAAATTTGGCTGTAAGTCGATAGGACAAAATGTTGTTATGGTCTGATAAAGCTTGGTAAGAGGCGTGTTCTAATACGGCTTTTAGCGGGTTTAATGGGGTGCTGTTTAAAAAGAGGATAACCTCTGCTCCAGGCTGCATGATGATAGCATCATCAACAGGTAGCAAAATCTCCAACTCTACCTCCATAGGGTTGGCAATTACCATTATCTGTTCGCCAACAGCAACCGGCCTGCCTTGCCACTCATCTTGGTTGCCAAAAATAGCCACTCCATCTCTTTTGGCCCGTACTATGGTACGGTTTAATAGCTCTTGGGCATACTCTGTCTCGGCTGAATGTTGTTTGATCTGGGCCTTTAATAGGGATAGGCTAGAACGGGCATCCGGGTCGGAAAAAGCTACTTTCTGTGCCTTGAGATACCGCTCTTTTGTCACCTGCAGCACAAGTTTGCTCACATCCCGGCTGTTTTTAATCTTGCTCTGCTCCATGCGTAATAAAATCTGCCCGCTTTTAACCGGGCTGTTGGCTGCAACATGAATTTTTTCAACTACTCCATCCAGGGGAGCGGTTATTACGTAGGGATCTTTTACTATCACAGTGGCAGGAGCTAAAACCGACTGCTGAACATCAAGCAAAAAAAGAGTTGCAATCAGTGAAGTAATAGCTGTCCAGGTTAATGGTTTTGACCACCTCTTTGTTAGGTTATACCTGGCTTTCTGATTAACGTTAATAGATTTATTGATAGTTATAAAACCGTAACCAAACATCTCTCCCAACTCTTGAGACAATGCTCGGTCACTATCTTGCCATGGTTGCTCTCTAACCAGTAACAGGCCACCAAAAAAGGAGCCGTCAGGAGCAGTAACCGGCAGCCATAAACCTTGTTCTTGCAGCCACTCTGCCCACTGCTTGCCATCGGCTTTTTTTAAATCAGAATTTGCAAAAGTGTGGATCTGTCTTGTTTTGCCTTGTTGGGCAAAACTGTTGATAAGTTGGTTCGCCCAGATAATGAACGGTGCTTGTTTATCAATTTTAGCAACCCCAGAGGCATATTTTATCTCTCCGCTATCAGCAGACGTTGCCTGCCAGAACAGGCTGGTTGTAGCCGGTAGAATCTTGTGGCGGTGGTTGACCATGATCAGTCCAAGCTCTTCAATGCTGCCAGCCTGTCTGATATCTTGATGAAGCTGCAACAGGGCAAGGCAGCCAGAGAGTTTTCGGTTCTGTTGACCGTTCATCGCTTTTGCTGTGGCGGTGCAGTAAAGGTGGCATAACCACCCATACCGGCCCGCAACTCTGGGTTGGAGCCTTTAATCGCTCCCTTTATAGTTACAGTCTGGCTGCCGGAATCAATCCGGCTGCCGATATTGGTAACTGAAGCTCTGTAGTGGTTGTTTGTCTCATCAAGATTAAAGGTAAACTCATCACCTTCTTTCAACCATAGCAACCAGTTGGAAGGAACTATCAGGTGGGCTTCGATGGTTGAATCGTCAATGATCTCTAAAAGCGGCTCTCCTTTGGTGATAAACTGCTGGATATGGGCCATACGTTTTACCACCAAGCCGGAAAAGGGGGCTTTGATGCTGCACATTTCAAGTGTCACCTGAATAATATCCAGGTCTGCTTCAGCCTTGGCTAGATTAGACATAGCGGTATGAAGCTGCATATTACTACCTGTGCGGAGTTGTTTTAGCTTTTTTTGGGCCTCCAGGTTATATTTAGCTGCAGCGTGTTCAGCTTGGATTTTTTTTCTGCGGGCTTGATAAATTGCACAATCAATGGAAATCAATTCATCTCCAGCTTTAAAACGGTCACCGTCACGAACATTTATCTGTTTTATCCTACCGTCAAGCTGGCTAGATAAAAGACTCTCATCCTCCACCTCCAAAACAACCCTGGCCTGTCTGGTACTAGAGTTGGCTGCAACAGCAAGAGTAGAAGGTTCCAGCACGGTTATTGTTGCAAGCAATATAATTGTTGAAAACAGCTTTATTCTCATGCAACTCTCTTCGCAGTTGTTGGACAGAAGTTTGTGAAAAAACAAACGCCTCATGTTAGTATATAAGAGCTTATGTTGCGAGTTGTTTTATCTAAAAGATTTTTTGTATTGGCTGTGGTGCCGTTGTCTCTAGAGATGCCTGATTCCAGGTTGGTATTTGAGGAGGTAATTTTTTTTTCGGCTTCACTGCTCCATCAACCTGCTCAATAATTATCCATTCAGGGGTGTCAAGCTCTGTATCAACCGGTAGTGCAGCTTTGTCACTGGTTTTTTCTATCTGTTTGTCTGTCAGGGTCAGGCCCGGTATGTTGCAGGATGTAACTTGCTGATTACTGTTTTTAATCTGTTTAGTCAGTATTTCAAACGGCAAGCTTGCTATATTCTTCGGAATTATCTCCCAGCCTAAGGATATAAGAAAGTCTCCTGCGGCATTTTGCAGTTTGGCAAAAGCCAGATCCCGGTGGGAAAGATAGAGGATTTTTTCGCTATTTCTTGAAATCAGCTCAAACTCATTGGCAGTTTCAGTCTGTTGCTCGGTTTTGGCAAGGTTGTAGAGTTGCTCTTTGGTGCTGTACAATTTTTCGGCAAGGTCATAGGCTCCACGACTCTCTATCAGGTTGCGTAGAGCGACATGGAGCTGAACCAGGACCGATATGTTGAGAGCAGCCCTGTTTAAACTATTGGTTTTAACCCTGTTAAGTGCAAAAGGAGTTGCGGCAGGAGTCTCTAGAAGGTTGAGAACTCTCCAGGTTACGGTTACACCAAGCTCTGACCACCTGTTATTCGCATAAGGTTCGTTGGTGTCAATGTTGGCTGCTTTTGCAAAATCCAGCCCGGGAAATAGCCGCATGGCTGCTTTTCTGGTTTCATAGGCTTGAATCTGCCGTTTATTACCTTTTACCACGAGTTCTGGCCGGTGTTGCAGGGCATAATTTTCTAATATTTCAACTGCTGGTAGCTGTTGTAACTTTATTGGATCTCCCTCTTTCTGCTCAACCAAGACAAATTTCCCGCTAGACTCTAACCCCATTAACTTAGCCAGCTTATCTCTTGCTCCAGCCACCTGTTTTTGCAGTAGTTGTAATTTTTGCAATGTTTCTAAGAGCTTTGTTCGGTGATTTAATGAGTCTGAAGGTGTTGGAGTCTGCTCACTATTGATCTGTATGTAGTCAGCAGGGCTTTTGTCCAGCTCTATTTTTAAAAGGTTTATGGCTTTTGAAAGACGCTCTTCAGCTTTTCCTCGCCAAAATGCACTTCGCACATCACTAAGCAGCTTATGGGCAGCTTTACGCTGTAGTTCTGCTGCTTTCATAACAGGGTCATCTTGCTGCCGGGCATTGATGTAGCTAATTCCTAAATCAAGTATGTTCCAGGAGTTCACTAAACTACCAAAATAGGGTTTAAGCTGCCTGTTTTCGGTTTTGTCTTGCTCCATATAGCCAGCACTTGATGCCAAATCTGCTAGTAATCTATAGGAGCTTATACTATCAAACCCTCTGGAGATTGTTTGATCCATTATTTTAACCCGGTGATCAAGATTAAACTTAATGGCGTGGGCCATGGCATCGTCTATGGTGATATAGTGGATTGGTACTAATGGGTGGTATGGGTCTGCTGCCATATCAAAGTTGATCTGCTGGTTTTGCTCTTGCAATAATAACGGTCCAGGTTTGGCAGAACAGCCAACCATTATTACTGCTATGCACACAAATGACAGATAATGTTTTGTTAGAATAGCCATTTGAGGCTTGTAAAACATTTTTCTCACTTATAAATATTAACAAATTAGGGAACAATTAATGTAAACTATTTGTTAATATAGTATTCACTAACTGACTATTATAGTCAACATCAATATAATTTCCTGGGGCTGTTATTGGGCTGTCGAGCTATGTTTGGTGAATACAAAATCCCCACCAACTTCATGACCGGCAGAGAGGACGGCTCCATATTGGGGGGTCTGTGGGAAAAGTTTTGTTACACCATCACGAACCTTCGAAAAAATCTCCTGGCCACTGATGTCGTCCTGGTTTTTTTCCAGGGTCTTTATCAGGTTGTAAGCAAAAATTGAGTGACCATCACTGCCACCGTCTGATACAGGTTCTTCGCCACCTGATGACATGGTCACTACGGAGCGTGAGGTTTTTTTCCCATCGTATGTTGAGTCATCGCTGGTTGCGGCAACCGCAGACTCTTTGGTTAAAGAGCCTGAATAGCAGCTATCAGAGATAAGCAGAGTGTTATTGGCCTGGACAGTAGAGAGAAAGTCGGAGATCTGTTTGGTAGAGATCCACTTTTTAGATGATTTGGAGTCGGCATCCCCCATAATCCAATAGGCCGATCCGTTATCCTCACGCTGATAACCGTGTCCAGCGTAGTAGATTACCAGATCTTGCCCTGGCTGAATTTTATCGGCAATTCCTCGAAAAGCCTCCATAACCTTTTGGTAGGTTGCATCTTTTAAGACAATGTTCTGGAAACCTCTTTTTTCAAGCACGCCACTAATTACATCAACATCATGGTTTGGGGTGTTTAGATCGGGAATAAGCCCTTGATAATCATTGATACTGATAAACAGAGCTATTTTTTTGCTGGTCAACTCAGGAAACCACTCAGGGAAAAGCTTTGGCAAGACAAATTTAAGTTTATCTAGTTCAGCAATAGCATCTTTGAATAGCTCTGTTCGCATGGCCTTTCTGACAGTTTCAAACTCGGCCAGAGCTGCCTTCATGCTCTCATTATCAGCACCGCTCTCTCGCATAACTTTAATTAGATCACTGCGTTGGATGTTTTTGCCAGAAGCAACCTCTGCCAATAGGTTGTCTACCTGTTGGGCAGTCTCTGAATCTAGTGCTACTACCTCTGTAGGTACAGTAGTTACCGGATCGGTAGTTACCGAGTCGGTAGTTACCGGGTCGGTAGTTACTGGCACGGTAGTTGTCGTATCAGTAGTTACAGGATCGGTAGTTGTTGTGTCAGTAGTTGTAGTGGTAGTTGTGGTTTTAGTTGTAGTCGTTACACTTCCATTGATAGCTGGGGAAGAAGCCGCAACAGGAGTAGTGGTATAAGTTACAGAGCTATTGCCATCTGAGTCAGTAAGGGTAATGCTGATGGGAATGGTTGCTGAAGTTGCAATGCTTGTATTACCACTGGCAACTGTGTAGGTGAAGGTGTAGGTATTATCTCCGTTATCAACCATTGTTCCTGAAACATCAACAGAATTTATGGTAGCGGTGCCTGCCGAAAGGCCGGTCTCAGTAGCGGTTACCGTAAGCTTGACCGAATCACCTACCCCTAAAGTTCCACTGGTAACACTCCATGAAGGGCTGGATATAATGGGGCTGTTGCCATCGACGCCTGGAGATGAACCAGCAGCTACGCTTGTATATGCAGATGTTGTGTTTCCGTTTGATTCCGCCAAGGTGACGCTTATTGGTATGGTTGAGCTATCAGCAATGTCGGTGTTGCCATCGGCTACTGTATAGGTAAATGTGTAGGTGTTGTTACCGTTATCGACCATGGTTGACGAAACATCAACAGAGTTTATGGTCACTGTTCCTGCTTTTAGTCCGGTATCAGAAGCGGTTACGGTTAGGTTGACCGAATCGCCAATATAGAGAAGTCCGCTGGTTGTACTCCATGAGGCAGCAGATATATCTGTGGGAGCAACCCTCTCAAACGCTCCAATATCTATAGTCCCAACTTTACGGGAATAACCGGTACTACGTTGGTCGTAAGTTGGTTCGTTGGTAATGGAAGCATTTCCTGCATTTACCGCTGCACTACCTGCTAAAAGAGCGTGGGTCTGGGTTGTGCCACCGTTGTTAGCCAGTGCTTGGAGATTTGGGTCGGTTGAAATATTGCCAGTTGTCGTGCCGCCAATTGTTGCAGCAGCAACGTCGTTTAACAGGTTGTAACCAGCACTATCACCACTACTACCAAAAGTTCCTACCAGATCACTGCTAACTGAGCTGGCACTATCTTGATAGTTGTTGGAGACAATAGTGTGGCCCAGGTTGGCTGTTCCAGCAGAGTTATATATACCACCGCCTGTTGAACCGCTATCATTCATGTCTGCAACATTAAAAGCTATGGTGCTATGTTCAATTGTGGTGGTTCCAGCAGAGACATAGATGCCTCCTGCATTTCCGTTTGTGAAGTTACCGGAGATTGTGCTGTCAATTATGTTCAGAACTGAGTTGTTATAGATCCCACCAACATTACTTGTTGCTTGATTTGTGCTGAAGGTTGATCTGGTTATGTTTACAGTGCCATAACTCATTAACCCTCCACCCCAACCTGTGGCAACTCCACCTGAAACAGTTGAATCTGTTATATTTAAAGTACCGGTGCTATATATGTTGCCACCATTGCTGGTGGCGGAGTTAGTGCTTATGGTTGAGTTGGTAATGTTGAGTGTGGAACTGGACCAGATACCTCCACCGCTGGAACTGGCACTACTGTTTTTTATGGTGCTATTGTATATGGTCAATGTACCGCCAGTATGGACAATAGCACCGCCGCTGCCGCTAGTGTAGTCGATATCGTCCAGTGTCAGGCTATTAAAGTTGACAGTACCAGCAGAGATAAAAAAGCCCCGTGTACTTGTTGCACCATCATCGCTAATAGAGATATCGGCAACATTATCCCCAGAGCCGTCAAAATCACCATCAATGGTAATGTCACTGCTAATGGTTAAAACTGATGTTAGCTGTATTGTTGAGTTGGCAGTTACACTGAAGACAATGGTGTCGGCTCCACTACCGGCTGTGGAGCCATCTACCGAAGCGTCGGTTTGGGCTGCGGTTATTGCCTCACGTAGAGTTACCAAACCATCAGATGTGCTATTATCAGCGGTACTGGTCACGGTGATGGTGGCCAGGGTTCCAGCATAATTTTCTTGGGAGGTTATGGTCAGTGCTACCTCAGTTTCTACGTTGCCACTTATCTTCTCCAGGCTCCAGTCTCCGCCCTGGCTGCCTGTCAGATCATCAGAAGCGGCAATATCCGCTCCGGTCAGTTGGCTAAGCTGTTCAACAAACTCTGCTCCAGCATCGCCTGCACCTACATCACAACCATAAAAAAGAATATCACCGCCTGTTGTCAGGGCATCTCCCCACTGAGTTAGTGCTTGGGTATATGTTGAAATATTACTGTTTGATAACTCACTGTTACCTAGAGCAACCAATCCATCATCACCGTGGGAGATGATATGGATGGCATCAAGATTATGGTATTCTGCTAGAGTTTCGGCAATTTGCAAAACTCCGTCTGAATTACCATCTAAAAGCTTAACCTCATGGGTTGGATCGATTCCGGCAAGCAGGGTCTCTATGTCGTCAACATCAGCAGCAATAAAGATGATCTCTTTGGGTTGATCCCTCCCTTGACTATCATCGTGAGTCTGAGCCAGTGCTGAAAACAGAGCTTGGTTGTCTATTTCACTATTCTGCACGTCAGTATCTAAAGATGTCTCAGTGACGGAATCAATAGCGGTATCAAGGGCAGCACCATCAAAAAGCAGGCGTGGTTCTAAAAGCAGAGGATCTAACTGAAATTTTCTACCCATATATGGTGGGGAGATGATGGGACGAGGAGGGGTGTGGGAACTACTCGTAAAGTTTCCCTGTTTATTTAAAGAGTTGGAACTATTTTTGTCAAACCAGAACAAAGCTGCTCCTTGAATAGTTATTAAGTTTCATCGGAGTGAATTTACACCCGCTGTTCACCATTATACACTAATTTGTTTTTCCCTGTGTGAATTTTTAGCAAACAGTTAAGGAATGTTTTTTAATGATAATTGCCCAACTTGATATTGTGATGTATAATTTTTAAGGTTTATCAGCGTAGAAAAAAAGAAAATTTTTGCTTTGAGATTCTCTCTGCCAAGTGTATGCTGAAGGGTCTGCTGGCAGTTTATTAATGATTAATTAAATCAATAGGCTTCAAGTGCTTAATAATATAAAGATAATTAAAAGAGGTGACCGATAATGGCCAATATAATTTTTGGGTTGGTATCCCTGGCTCTCGGTTTGTGGGGGGTCTCAGTGTGGTGGTGGTCAATTGTTGAGGTGTTACGGGGAGTGGTTCCTGTTCTGCTTATCCTCTTGGGGTTTGTAGCCTTGGGAGCGGGTGTTACCAGAATGCGGGAGCAGAATATCGTTCCCCATGAGTCAGATGAACTTAGTGAATAATCTCTCTTTTCTTGTAGAGTTAGTGAGGATGCATGAGTAGTAAACCAACCAGACCTCAGCCACATGGTTTTCATAAATATTTCTATTTACTAGGTGTAGCCGCTATTTTTATAATGGTTGGCAGTTACTGGTATTCTGACTTTTTTAACGAGAGAAATATTGGTGCTAATAGAGATGTTCGGCAGACCGGTGTATCTACCCACCAGGTTCCAAACCCCGTCTCAAATACCCCAGGCTTGACTCCATTTGAGCTTGCTCAGGGACAGCAGGTTGCTGTTCAGATGCAGCCGAGAAATAGTTTTGCTCAAGTTGTAAGTTCAATGATGCCAAGTGTGGTTAATGTTAGTGCTACCACTGCTAAAGATCCTGCTCCAGAGCAACAGGTACAAAATAATCAGCCAGGGTTGAAATTTGCCCCACCTGCAAGCGGTATTGCTCAAGAGAGCATAGGCTCTGGAGTTATTGTTACTAAAGATGGCTATATTTTAACCAACTACCATGTAATCGAAAATGCCAGGCACGTTAGTGTTACGGTTTTTAATCCTATAGGCTCCAGACGCTACCATGCCGACATAATTGCCCGTGATCACCTAAAAGATCTGGCTATCCTAAAAATTGTTCCTGGCAGATCACTGACTCCGGCAGCTCTCGGTTTTAGTGACCGTATACAGGTTGGTGACTCAGTTATTGCTATCGGTAGCCCATTTGGGCTGGACCAGACTGTGAGCAAGGGAATTATCTCTGCTAAAAACAAAGTGGTCAATATAGGCGGAACTATTCACAAAGGTCTTTTGCAGACTGATGCTGCAATCAACCGGGGTAACTCCGGTGGTCCGCTTGTTGATGCTGATGGGTTTGTAATTGGTATAAATACAGCTATCTACACAACTACAAGTGCTTTTTCCGGGGTCGGTTTTGCTGTTCCTGTTAAAATTGCCAAAGATTTTATGGAAGATATTATCAACTTGCCAAATGTTCAGCCAAACCTTGCTGGAATGCCGGCGGCAATGCCAATTGCTGCCGCAGGTGGCGGAGCACCTCCTATTGCTGCCGATGCTGTTATAGCCCATGGCGACCGTGGGCCGTGTGAGAACTGTCACGAGATTCTGCCAGCTACCGCACCAGCAGCTTTTGGTCAGGGGCCAAACGGCATGTATGCACCAGGAGTTGGCTCCATGGGACGTCATGCACCTGGATCGGTAAATCAGTTCTCTTACGCTCCTGGTGGTGCTATCGGTCTTCCTGCTGCTCTGCCTGATGGAGTTGGAGCAGTCTTATCTCCAGTTGATGAAGCGGCTATTCAACGTTTGAAATCTCCTGTTGATTCTGGTGCGTTGGTTGTCTCTGTGCAGCCTGGAGGCTCTTTTGCCCAGGCTGGAGTACAACCTGACGATATTATTTTTAAAATTGATGGTCGCCGAATTGAATCGCCTGATGTTCTTGAGAGGTTGTTAGCTGGTTTTAATCCAGGTGACTCAGTGCGGCTCTCTATTGTTCGTGATGGTAACAGACAGGATCTGCAACTATTGCTTGATAGCCCTGGTGCTCAAACCGTAGCTCTGCAACAGCCGGGGCAGACCGCTTTTCCTGTCGGCCCACAGATGAATAATAATATGATGCAGCAACCGAATATGATGCAGCAACCGAATATGATGCAGCAACCGAATATGATGCAGCAACCGAATATGATGCAGCAACCGAATATGATGCAGCAGCAGGGTAATGTTCAGACTCGGAAAAAAGCCGGTGTTGTTGCTGCCAGAACTGATTTTGACTGGATGGGTATGGAGGTGACTCCTATAACCGAGAAGATCATTAAAAGAAAAAAATTATTAAAAAATAAAGCTGGTGGTTTGATAACAGATGTTGATGGAAAATCCTCTGCTGACCGGGCCGGGTTGAAAATTGGAGATATTGTCGTGGCAATTAACGGTACAGCCGTTGGCACAGCTATAGCTCTTGATAAGGCGATAACCGCCTCTAAAGGCCAGGCTGGAGTGCTGCTTGAGGTTGAGCGTAACAATCAGCGGATGTTTACTGTATTGCAGTAATATCTGTACTAGATCTGGATGTTTTAAAATGTTGAAGCAACTCTTAACTGTAGTCTAACTCTACTCAAGGAGGTGTGATGTCAACAAATGGTGATAGCAGCAAAAGGCTTATTTTAGGCATTGATCTAGGGACATCTCTTACAGCAGTAATGTCTAACCGGGGCAAGAGAGCTTTGGTTGGTTCGGTAGTTGGCTACCCTAAAGATGTTATTGCGACAAAGCTGCTCAATAGTATACTGGTAATTGGTGATGAAGCGTTAAGCAAACGCTCCTATCTCAATCTCTACTTTCCACTTGAAGATGGGGTGTTGAAAGAGGCTAGTGTCACGCATACCATAGCAGCAAAAGAGCTGTTGGAGAGGGCGATTGCCGAGATTGATCCCCAGCCTGGAGATCAGATATACGGTATTATTGGTGTTCCGGCTCGTGCTTCGGTTAGTAATAAGAGTCAGCTATTAAAGCTGGCTGGTGAAATGATGGACAAGGTGATGGTGGTCTCTGAGCCGTTCATGGCTGCTTATGGTCTTGAGAGGCTGACCAACGCTATTATTATAGATATTGGTGCCGGTACAGTTGATTTTTGTGCCATGAAGGGGACTGTTCCAGGTTCAGAAGATCAGATAACCCTGCTCAAGGCAGGTAACTTTATCGATGAACTGTTGGCTGCAAATATTAGCGAAGCCTACCCGGATGTGCAGATTACCAAGCAGTTAGCCAAAAAGATTAAAGAGCAATACGGCTATGTGGGAGAGGTTAGAGATGATGTTATTGTCACTCTAAGGGCGGATGGCAGGCCACATAATTATGATCTTGGTCTGGAGGTGCGTGATGCATGTGCTGCTATTTTACCGGATATTTTTGAGAGTTTGGAGCAGTTAATCCAGGTTTTTGACCCAGAATATCAAGAAGAGGCATTGCAGAATGTTATTCTTGCTGGGGGAGGAAGTCACATAATCGGTTTAAGAGAGGCGGTGGCTGAATTTTTACAGGATTATGGTGAGGCCAATGTAGTTCGGGTCACAGATCCTGTCTACTCTGGGGCTGCCGGAGCATTAAAATTGGCTTGTGAGTTGCCGCCTGAATATTGGCATGAGGTTGGTGATGTATTTGGTGATTAGTACCTGAATCCGTGATGTCCTGGCAGATTCAGGTAGTGGTTTTACCTTTGTTTATTTTAATAAAACAGTGTCGAGATTGTTTTCTGAGTTTTGACACTTGAACCTATTTTCGGTACTAATAACTGCTTGATCTAGGTTAAACAATAGAGGAATTTAGTAGTGGTCAGGTTAGTTGTTTCCCTGCTTTTCGCTATATTTTTGCTGATATTTGCCTCCCAGAATATGCATGAGATTGTGGTGCGTTTTGTTTTTGGCGAGCCGGTAGAGATGCCAATGATTTTGGCTGTTGCCGGTGCTTTTGTCTGTGGATTTGCTTTGGCTATTTTTACCATTCTAGTACGTAGCGGTGATAAAAAAGGTGCCGATGAATTTGATTATTAACCTGGATACTTTGCTGCTATGAGGTACTCTCAATGTGTTGTTTGTAATGAGACAGTAGGCTGGATTAGCCTTATGGCTAATCTTGCTATGTCGACACTAAAGCTGTTTATCGGAGTCATCTCTGGTTCCCACGCTCTAGTTGCCGACTCTCTCTACTCTGCCAAAGATGTTGTCACCTCATTGATCATCATTGTCGGGCTTAAAATATCCAAGCAGCCTATTGATCAAGAGCACCCTTTTGGTCATGGTAAAATCGAGTTTATTCTGGCTTTGGTTGTTAGTCTTATTCTGGTTTTGCTTACTGGTATTCTCTTCTATTTTGCTACTGAAACCCTATTGGAAGGCAAACATACCGCTCCTCACCTTATCGCTTTGTGGACTGCACTTTTATCTATTGCGGTAAATATCTTCATGTTCCGGTTTACCCGTTGCGTCTCCTTGGAAATCAATAGTCCGGTTGTCGGAGTTATCTCAACCCACCATATGGCTGATGGCCTATCATCAATCGCGGTGGCTTTAGGTATTATAGGCTCCCACTATCTTGGTATGCCTTGGTTGGATACGGTGGTTGCTATTGGTGAGGCTCTACATCTAATTTATCTTGGCGGTGATGTTTTCTGGAATGCTTTTAAAGGGTTGATGGACACTTCTGCCCCTAAAGAGACCATCGGTGAAATCAATAGAATCGCCAGAGAGTGTTCTGGAGTGGAGAGCATTGAGCAGGTTCGTACCCGTTATGTCGGCCAGGAGTTGTGGATCGATATGACCATTGGAGTCAACCCAGAGCTCTCTGTCGGTTCGGCAAAGGTTATTAGCCGTAGGGTTGAAGAGCAGTTGGCAACCCATATACCACATGTTGGAGATGTTGGCTGTCATTTTTATGCTCGACCTGGTTCAGTGCCGGAGATGGTAGAGTTAAAGCAGGATATATTACAGTTAACTAGTGAAGATAGTGAGGAAAAACCTGAGGATCGATAAGATACAAAATCTGTACTTTTGGTGTGATTTTTATAAAATCCCGGGAATGAATTTTAATCTTTTGGAGTTGAATAGATAGTGGCAGATAAAGACACATTAGAGTTGGATGATTTGGGGCCTAACTCAGCTAATAGCGAGCGTATGCGCCGTATGAAGCGGATGATGCGTGAACTCTACAAGGATGAGTTCGAAACTAAACGGTTTCGTATGCCGCCAATCAAGGCCAGATCTTTAATTGTTTTTTTGTCATTTGCCTCTATCATCATTTTTGGTGTTACCACACTCTATAATTTCAACCGTTTTGTTAATTTGGAAGAGCGGGTTCTTAATGCTGAGGGATTTGTTGAAGCTGTTTTGCAAAGGCGGATTAATCTCTTCTCCAACTTGATAAACTTAACCCTCAACCAAGCAGCACTTGAGCAGAATATTTTTCGTCATGTAGCTAATGTACGCTCTGATATTGGCGAGGGGATGGCTAATAATCAGGCTGGTGCAGAGGTAGGAAAACCTCTACCAGAATCTGGTTCTGGAGTGGAGTCTACTGCTGGTATGGATAAAATCACCGGTGTTCCCAGCATGGCAAAACTTCTTGCTGTTGTTGAGCAGTATCCAAAAATCCGTACCTCTGTAACTTATCAGCAGTTGATGGATAAACTTGTTGAGATTGAAAACCGAATCGCCAAACGCAGGGACGAGTATAATGAGGAGGTGAGGATTTACAACACCTTGATCTCATCTTTTCCATGGTATGTTTTAGCTAGGATTACCGGATTTAAACGTCATGAGTATTTTGATCTGCGTAATGTTGATAAAGCCAAGAGATTTAAGCTTCCTGATGTCTCCAAGCATGAGTTTAAACGGTTGCTGCCGATACCTGAAAGGTAGCAGTGCTTTTTACCTAGATTCGGCAGTTGTTTGTACGTCACTTGTACAACCTCATGATTTACCTGGCAAACCATAAAAAAACAAATATGCTTGCTATGCCATTAATGCACGTCCAACTGCCGAATATAGGTTAGAACAAGAGCATATAACTGAAAAGGTAATGAATTTTACTACTCTTCTGTAGGTCTAAAGACAAAGTCCAGTGATCGGCACTCTTTGCAGCCTCTAGGCGGAGCTTCAACAGTCGTGGTCTTATGGATGGCTCTGAGAACAGAGCGGTCGTAAATTATGTTGCCTGATCCTTGAACAATTGCGGCATTCTGTAGTGAGCCGTCCGGGCCAACCGCAACTCTAACCACAACTTCCAACTCAAACTCATTACGCAGACCGCCAGGTTTTGTCCAGTTGTTGCGAACCTGCAGTCTTAGCTTACGCTGCCACAAGGCAATGGAGAGGCGGGAGGCTTTGGGAGCCGCTTTTGGTTGAATTTTGGCAGCATCTTTTTTAGATTTGTTAAATTTGGCAATCGCCTTGGAAAAATCTATAGGAGTAGGTTTTTTCTCAACCTTTTTTTTCTTGACTATTTTTTTCTTTACCAGCTTTTTTGGGGCTGGAGTTGCCATTGGTTTTGGTCTAACCTTAGGTTTGTGGCTGGTCATCTGCAGAGGTTTTTTTGTCTCTTCAGGTTTTTTTATCAGCAATTTTTTTGTAGTTTTAAGCGGAGGCAGTGGCTCCACTTTTGGTTCTGGTATAGGTTCAACTACCGGTAGAGGCTCAATAACAGGTTCCGGCTCCGGCTCAATAACAGGCTCTGGCTCAACAACAGGCTCCGGCTCAACAACAGGCTCTGGCTCAACAACAGGCTCTGGCTCAATAACAGGTTCCGGCTCCGGCTCCGGCTCAACAACAGGCTCCGGCGGCTTTTCTTTTAGAGGTGGGGGTGGTTCTTCTGGAAGTTGTACCAAATTGACGATTAAAGGTTGTTTTTTGTCAATTAGCGGTTTTCCCATAGGTAAATAGACCGCAATCAAGGCGATTACAATATGGAGCAGTACCGATCCAAGAATAGATAAGCGGGAGAACATCTGGTTAATCAGGTGACTCGGTGACCAGACCGATTTTTTCGATGCCAGCCTGTTGTAGATTAGCCATTACCTTCATGACCGCACCATATTCAGCCTTTTTATCTCCACGAACATAGACCGGAAGATTAGGGTTTGTTTTACGAATTCTGGCAATTTTATCCTTTAGTTCAGAGATGGTGACCGGATTTTGTTCAATAAAAGCGGTTCCGTCATTGGCAACTGTTACCACCAGTGGTTCGCTATTGCTTCCTATGGCTCCGGCCTTTGCTTTGGGTAGGTTTACTTCAACTCCCTGGGTCATAAGAGGGGCAGCTACCATAAAGATGATCAACAGTACCAGCATGATATCAACCATAGGTGTTACGTTGATATCGCTCATTGCTTGATAGTTATTATCGGAACCACCACTACCATCAAGGTTTACCCCCATGCTCATGATAGATCCTCCACGCGGCGAGAGGCTTGTCGTTCTAAAATGTTAAGAAACTCCGCCCCGAAATTATCTAGCTTTTGCTGAAGGCGTCTCATATCAGTGGCATATTTATTATAGGCCATAACTGCTGGAATAGCTGCTACCAGACCCATTGCTGTAGCGATAAGTGCCTCGGCAATGCCTGGAGCCACCATGGTTAGAGTGGTGGTTTTTGCTCCAGCCAAACCTCTAAAGGAGTTCATGATTCCCCAGACTGTACCAAACAGGCCGATAAACGGGCCGGTGGAGCCTACTGTTGCCAGAAAGGTCAAGCCCTGTCCAACATTGTCCATCTCTCTATTGAGAGCAACGGTCATGGCACGACGAACATTGGGAAGTATCTCTCCTACCTCAGGGTTGTGCTTGCTGTCGCTTGTCCAGCGTTTCCACTCCCGAAATCCGGTAACAAATACAGCAACAATGGGACTTCCTGGCCACTCGGTAGCGGCAGTTTTATAGAGGCTGGCAATGTTGCCTCCACTCCAGAATCTCTCTTCAAACGCAGTGACCACCTTTTTTATTTTTCTAAAGAGCAACCATTTGTGGAGAATAATTCCCCAAGAGGTCATTGAGGCAGCCAGTAAGAGCAGCATTACCAGCTTAACTACCGGACCAGCCTGGGCAACCAGATCCCAAATGCTGTGTGAAGCTATGACATCGTTCATAAGGTATAAAACTCCCCAATCATTAATCTATAACCCTAGGCGCGTGCTTCTAACCGCTATTTCTAGGATAACCAATACCTGAACTAGAAATGCTCAATTACAGAGTCATTGATTCAGGCAATAATGAGAGAAACTCTTGCGGCATTCTGGTCGGCTTGAATTTATCATTGAGCATAGCAATTTTAACAGATGCTCGAACCAACACAGAATCATCAGCCTCTCTCTCTATCTTTTGTCTCAAGTTTATGCTGGCTCTCCCCCTTTTGACCAGTGTTACTGAAACTTTGATCTTATCATCAAGCCGGGCTGGGGCCAAAAATTTAACATCCATTGCGGTTACCGCAAATACCAACCCCTTTTCAGTAGCCAGCTTTCTCTGACCAAAGCCCATTTTGCGTAGCCACTCAGTTCTGGCCCTCTCCATAAAATTTAGATATTTGGAGTGATAGACGACACCACCTGCATCAGTATCCTCATAATAGACCTGGATAGGCCAGATAAAGTTTTTGTCCATTTAGAGAAGAACTCCCTGCTCATGATGGGGAACTTTTCGGCCCAAATGGTGGTAAGCTGCCGGAGTTGCTCTCCGCCCTCTTGGGGTGCGGTCTAAAAGCCCCTGTTGCAGCAGATACGGCTCTACCACATCTTCAATAGTATCTCTGGTTTCACCGATAATTGCCGATAATGTATCCAGCCCCACCGGACCACCAGCAAACTTATCTATAATCGCCAACAACAGGCGACGGTCCATACTGTCCAGGCCCCGGTCATCTACCTCTAGAAGTCCTAGAGCTTTATCGGCTACCTCTTGGTTGATGTGTCCCGGCCCTAAAACATCAGCAAAATCCCGGACCCGTTTTAATAGGCGGTTGGCTATACGTGGAGTTCCCCTGGACCGTCTTGCAATTTCTGTAGCCCCGGACTCATCCGTGCCAATATTTAAAATGGTGGCTGAGCGGTTGATAATTTCTGCCAGTTCCGCGGCAGAGTAGAACTCCATTCTGGCAAGAATACCAAAGCGGTCTCTAAGTGGGCTGGTGAGCATTCCAGCTCTTGTTGTTGCACCGATCAAGGTGAAATTGGGTAGATCAATTTTAATGGAGCGGGCTGATGGTCCTTCACCAATCATAATATCCAGTTGATAATCTTCCATGGCTGGATAGAGAATCTCCTCTACTGCTGGACTAAGGCGGTGAATCTCATCAATAAACAGGCAATCACCAGGCTCCAGGTTGGTCAGCAGGGCTGCTAGATCTCCAGCTTTCTCAATTATAGGTCCAGAGGTTGTGCGTAGCCCTGACTCCATCTCGGCGGCAATAATTTGTGCCATGGTGGTTTTGCCAAGACCTGGAGGGCCATAAAGCAGTAGGTGGTCCAGGGCCTCTCCACGCCCTTTGGCAGCGTTTAAAAAAACTGTCAAGTTGGTTTTTAACTGTTGCTGACCGATAAATTCTGTCAGTCGTCGTGGGCGAATATAGGACTCGTTAAGTGGTTCACCCATCTCTCTATCTGCCGAGATTAGCCGTTGCTGTTCTTCATCTTCGTTAAACACGCTCATTTAGCCAAAACCTTCAAAGCTCCACGAATGCCCAGGCCAACGTTATCTATATCATCGGAGAGGCTAGCCCGAACAGCCCGTTCCGCCTCAGTTCGTTTATAACCTAGATTAACCAGTGCCGAGATTATCTCTTCACGGAGGGAGGCTGGAGGTTGCGGGGCAATTTTTCCTGTTGTTCCAGCCCCACCTGGCAGTTTTTCCGGCATAGTGGCATAGGCTGGAATTTTATCCCGCAGATCTATGATAATACGCTGTGCAGTTCTTTTGCCCACACCGGGAACTGTTGATAGTTGGGCTACATCTTGCCTGGCAATTGCAGCAGCAAGCTCTTCTGGCGGCAAGGTTGACAGAGCAGCCAAGGCCAGTTTTGTACCTATACCGTTAACATTATTTAAAAGACTGAAAAAGTTTTTCTCTGCAGGAGTGAAAAAACCATAGAGATGAAAAGCATCTTCACGGACATTGGTAATGATGAGTAGCTGGGTGATCTCCCCTGTCTCAGGTAGTTTTTCAAATGTGGAGATAGGAATGAAGACCCGGTAGCCAACTCCACCAACATCGAGAATAATCTCTCCCGGCTCTTTGGAGATGATGCTGCCTCTAAGGCTGGCTATCATCGTTTGGCTCCTTTTATTATATTAAGCCTTGGTGTGCTGTTGATGTGGCACATAGCAACTGCTAAAGCATCTGAGGCATCTTCCGATGCTGTTTTTGGAAGTGATAACAAAATTTTAACCATCTCTTGTACCTGGGCTTTTTCTGCTCGACCATAACCAACAACAGATTTTTTTACCTGTAGGGCTGTATACTCATGTACCGGCAGCCTCCCTTGACTGATTGCCGCAATAGCCACTCCACGGGCATGGCCGAGTTTTAGTGCACTCTGAACATTGCGTGAGACAAAAACCTCTTCCACAGAGGCGGTGGTTGGCTGGTGCTCTAAAATTATCTTTGAGAGACTTTTGAAAATATTACCCAACCGCTCTGGGAGTGGGGTTTTGGCCTGAGTACGTATACAACCGTTAGCTATATGGTAGAACTTTCTATCTCTAAATTCGACAATACCCCAACCGGTAACTACTGTGCCCGGGTCTATTCCCAATACTCGCATGTTAACCAAGTTTTTCCATCACTTCGTCGGGCACATCCATATTAGAGTGAACATTCTGCACATCGTCATTATCTTCAAGCATATCCAAAAATTTAAAAAATGATTCGGCACCTTTTTCATCCAGCGTGGTGGTGTTTTGGGGAATCATGGCCAGCTTGGATGAGCTTGGGTTGTCAAAGCCAGCTTCAGCCAGGTTGTTTTTAACATCTTCAAAATCTTCCGGGCTGGTAATTACTTCAAAAACGCCATCTTCAGCGATCATATCTTCTGCTCCAGCCTCTAATGCTGCCTCCATCAAACTATCTTCATCACCATTTTCAAAGATTAGCTGGCCTTTTTTATCAAACATAAAAGCGACACAACCAGCACTACCCATATTGCCGCCATATTTGGAAAAGATGTGGCGAACATCAGCAACAGTACGGTTGTTGTTATCGGTCAGTGTATCGACCAGTACAGCAACCCCACCAGGACCATAGCCCTCAAAACGCACCTCTTTATAGTCAACACCGTCCAGATCACCGGAGCCACGTTTTACTGCTTTATCGATGGTATCTTTAGGCATATTGCCCTGTCTTGCAGCAATAATCGCAGATCGAAGTCTTGGGTTGGCAGCGGCATCTCCGCCACCAATTCTGGCTGCTGTGGTTATCTCCCTGATTAGTTTTGTAAAGATCTTGCCCCGCTTTTTATCCTGTGCACCTTTGCGGAACTTAATATTGGCCCATTTACTATGTCCTGCCATCGCTTTACTCCACTCCACTAATTTAATTGATCCTTACGTTAATGGTAGACAACTCTATGCAAACTGTCTAGCGTAGCCGGTTATATTTTATTTATTTTTCTAGGAGTCTTCCTATCTATATTAGTGATAACCGATCTGATCCCGTCCAGGATATTTTACAGCAGTCATTTGGCTATGACTCTTTCTGGGGGTTTCAGCGCGAGGTGATCGACCACACCTTGGCTGGTGGTGATTCTTTAGTCTTGATGCCTACTGGTGGTGGTAAATCTCTCTGCTATCAGATTCCATCCATGCTTCGTGATGGTGTAGGTATAGTCGTCTCACCGCTTATAGCCCTGATGCGAGACCAGGTTACAGCTTTGCAGCAGAACGGTGTTCGGGCTGCCTATATAAACTCCTCTTTAGAGTCCCATGAGGTTGGAGAGATATTTCGGCAGGTACGAATGGGTGAGTTGGATCTGCTCTATGTTGCTCCAGAACGGCTGTTGATGGACCACTTTCTAGAGCTACTATCCACCCTTGAAATTGCTCTTTTTGCCGTTGATGAGGCCCACTGCGTCTCCCAATGGGGCCATGATTTCAGGCCTCACTATCTGGGCTTGTCCATACTATCGCAACGTTTTCCAAATATTCCACGCATAGCCCTGACTGCGACAGCAGACGAGCCGACCCGTAACGAGATTTTAGAGCGGCTGAACCTTAAAAGTGCCAACATGTTTGTCGCCGGATTTGACCGGCCCAATATTCGTTATCATGTGCTTCCAAAGGACAGTCCCAAGCAGCAGTTGCTAAAATTTATCAACTCTGAGCATGAGGGGGAGTCCGGTATTGTCTACTGTCTCTCCAGAAGGCGGGTTGAGGAGACAGCAGACTGGCTGGTGGAAAAAGGTTGGAACGCTCTGCCCTATCATGCCGGAATGGATAAAGGGACCCGTCAGGAGCATCAAGACCGTTTTTTGCGGGAGGAGGGGGTGGTTATTGTTGCAACAATCGCTTTTGGCATGGGGATTGATAAACCAGATGTCCGTTTTGTCGCCCATCTGGATCTACCAAAAAATTTAGAGTCCTACTATCAAGAGACCGGACGTGCCGGACGGGATGGCCTGCCCTCCAACGCATTTTTAACTTTTGGCATGGATGATATTGCCATGCTTAACAGTTTTATTGATAAATCTTCAGCCGAGGAGCGGGTTAAGCAGGTCGAAAGGCGAAAGTTGGCGGCAATTATTAGTTTTTGTGAGATTGCCTCATGCCGGAGGCAAGCGTTGATGCACTATTTTGGTGACCAACATCCAGAGCCAACCTGCGGCAACTGTGATAACTGTCTCTCCAAAGTTGAAACCTGGGATGGTCTGGAGACGGCACAGAAGGCTCTATCTTGTGTCTACAGAACCGGGCAACGTTTTGGTGTTATCTACATAATTGATGTTCTGCTTGGGGTTGTAAACGAGAGGATTATCAATTTTGGCCATAAAAATTTAAGTACCTTCGGCATAGGTAAAGAGCATAGCCGTGGAGTCTGGCGTTCGGTCTTTCGGCAGTTGACAGGAGCTGGCTATCTTGAGGTGGATTATGAAGGCCATGGTGGTTTGCGACTGACTGAGAGAAGCCGGGATGTTCTTCGTGGTGAGGTTGAGATTGCTTTTCGTAAAGATGCCAAGCAGATATCGGTCTTTGGTAGTAAGGCAAAAAATAAAATCAAGAGCAGAACAACAAGCCGAAAGAGAAAAAGCCAAGCTGTTTCTGGCAGTAACAACCCTTTGTGGGATGCCCTACGTTCTATGCGTCTTGAGTTGGCTAATAAACAGGGGATTCCTGCCTACATGATATTTTCTGATAAAACCATGGATAGCCTGGTTGACCTGAAGCCGAGAAACCTTGATGATTTAGGCGATGTTTATGGAATCGGAGCCAATAAACAGAAAAAATACGGCAAGGCTATTTTGAAGGTTCTGGCAGGAAAATAACTAGCCGGCATATCAAAAAATGCCCCGCCAATTGACAGGGCATTTTTTGGATGCGGTTTTAAAATCTACTTACTTTTTTCTGCACCGTGGAACACTTCAGGAACCCAGGTCTGTTCATCAATTGGCGGTCTGACATATGATGATCCGGCTTTTCGTGGTGGTAGTTTGATCGGCTTTTTCGGAATCAGATTTTCATAAGGGATCTGGCTTAAAAGGTGGTGAATACAGTTTAGGCGGGCATGCTTTTTAACGTCAGCATTAACCACATGCCAAGGAGCCTGTTTAATGTCGGTGTAGGCAAACATAGCGTCTTTAGCTTTTGAATACTCTACCCAACGACTACGGGACTCAAGATCCATTGGACTGATTTTCCACTGCTTTGTTGGGTCAAGAGTACGGCTTTTGAAACGACGCTCTTGCTCTTCATCACTAACTGAGAACCAATATTTGATCAAGATAATACCGGAACGAACCAACATTCTTTCAAACTCAGGGCAGGAGCGAAGAAACTCACGGTACTCTTCATCGGTACAAAAACCCATAACGTGCTCAACACCAGCTCTATTGTACCAGCTACGGTCGAAAAGTACCATCTCACCTTTTGCAGGCAGGTGGGGAACATAGCGTTGGAAATACCATTGGCTTTTTTCTCTTTCAGTAGGCGTGCCGAGAGCAACAACTTTGGCAATCCGTGGACTTAATGATTCAGTAATACGCTTGATTACACCGCCTTTACCAGCGGCATCACGCCCCTCAAACAGAACAACAACCCGCAGACCTTTCTGGGTGATCCACTCTTGTAGTTTAACCAGCTCAACTTGTAGTTTGGCTAGCTCTTTCAGATAATTTTCGTTACTGATTTTTTTGTACTCTTTACGTCCAGTAGATTGTGTACCACTCTTTGTCTCAGATTTCTTTTTAGCCATTTATTTTTTCTCCAATAAAAAACAGATGTTACCTAATTTGATCTTAAACTATGCAATTGTTGTTAAGACTGCCTTATACCACCACTTACAGATACATATCTAGTGATGAAGATCTTAAATATGATATTGAAAAACTGTGTGCAGGCTTTGTTAGTATTTGATTAACAATAAATTTTCATATTATAAACTGTCTAGAGCCATTTTGAGGTTAGTGATAATGTTTGTTAGATAAATCAAATAGTTAAGATGTTGTTGTTACGTTTTGTGAAAAAAAAGAATAGGTTAAGGTGTTTAGTTTATTTATCCATGCATGGACAAACAGCCTGATTCTATTTTTTATATGTGATTTACAAGGCAATTTTACGGATTTTGCTCTTTTTAGATTGCTGAAAGCAGGTTTTCTTATTAGAATGCACAGTTTGCCATATATGTATTTGGCTGGTGTGGTTAATTCGTTCGATTTAAACAGAAAGGGGATTTCCATGGGACGGCGAGCCTTAATAGTCGGAAACTGGAAAATGAACGGGTTGATTGAGATAACCCGTGGTTTAGCAGGAGATATTCTTGCTGGGTTAACTAATAGAGAGAAAAAACGGATGATGTGCGAGGTGGTGATCTGTCCCCCTTTCACAGGACTGTATAATCTAAGCGAGTTTTTGGCTGGTTCAGCACTAAAACTTGGTGGGCAGAACATGTCCGAGTATACTGCTGGTGCTCATACAGGTGAGATTTCCGGCATTATGTTGCGTAATGTTGGTTGTTGGTATGTTCTTCTTGGCCACTCTGAAAGACGGGCCGATAATTTTGAAGATAATGACCAGGTAGGGAGAAAGACTGCTGCTGCACTTCGTGATGGATTGGTACCTATTGTCTGTCTTGGTGAAACATTAGAAGAGAGGGAGCAATCCCGTACTCTAGAGGTGATTGAAGCTCAGCTATCGGCAGTTTTATCAGAGTTTTCTGCTAGTAAGGGTAAATCTCATCAGTTGGTTCTGGCTTATGAGCCTGTATGGGCTATTGGTACTGGTAAAAACGCCACTCCAGAGCAGGTGCAGGAGGTTCACGCATTTATTCGCAAACTGCTTGCCGATGCACTAGGGGCAGAGTTTGCTGATAAAATACGCATTCTTTATGGCGGTTCGGTAAAACCTGATAATGCAGAAAAACTTTTTAGGTTAGATGATGTTGATGGTGGTTTGATTGGCGGAGCATCTTTAAATGCCTCGGATTTTTTAGCAATTATTGATGCTTACCCAAATAATCTATAATATACGATTTTTAAATTATAAATAGATAGGTACTTTTTGTCGGTTTGATTCTAATGGAGTAGGGTTAGTTATGGATTTAGTAGTTACGGTTGCACATATAATTGCATGTTTTACACTCATTTTTGTAGTGCTCTTGCAAAAAGGTAGTGGAGCCGATATGGGGGCAGCGTTTGGCGGTGGCAGCTCAGAGAGTGTTTTTGGAGCACGAGGTTCAGGTAGTTTTCTTGGTAAGTTAACTGCTGGTGTTGCAACCATCTACATGCTAACCAGCCTTACCCTGGCTTTTTTCACTACAAAGCAGGGAGACGGGGTCTCAGTAATGGAGAAAGCAACTATTGAACAGAAGGTAGCTCCAGTTGAGGTTCCTGCATCGCCGATGCCGCCAAAATCAGGTGCAGCGGAGTCAAATTCATCACCAGCTACAGCCAAGCCAATTCCTCTGCCAGAGTAACATTTTGCCAGAGCTGTTTCAGTCATATAAGATAAAAAACCCCGGTCAATTGATCTATCTTGGCCGGGGTTTTTGTTTTTTATTTAGCGTGTCGATAATGATTCGCCATAATCTCGTTTTTTCTAGCACACCAGCCATTATATAGATCTGCCCAAGCATTGATATGTTGGGAGACCAGCCTCTCATTTTTTACATAGTTATAAGCGTTTGTTGCTAGTTTGTTGGCAATGTTCTGGTCTTTCGCAAGTTTTTTTAATTGCTGGCCGAACTCTTGGGGAGTCTCAAATAGTAAACCGGTTTTTTCATGGATAATAGTCGTGCCATATACTGTATTGCTTGCAATTACTGCTGAACTTGAAGCAGAGGACTCAAGATATTTTACATCTGATTTAGCCAGGTTAAAAAAACTATTACCAAGAATGCATAGGGATATATTGAGCTTTTTCAAGAAATCCATATATTTATTGCGTGATAATAGTGGAAAAAACCGTTTGTTTGTAGAGGTAATAGAGTTGAATATATCATGGTCGCCAACAATCCATGTCTCTACTCTTACCCCTTCAGCCTCAAGCTCTGCTATAGCTCTGTTATACTCATCTTGAATAGTATACCAGTCCTGGTAGTGGTCTAGGCCTGCTGCGTAACCAATAATAACCGGACCTTCCTGACCTCTCTTATCAATAAAATCTTCAATGTGCTCTAGTTGGTTGGTAATAACGGCAACTTCACTGTTTAAAGGTCTGATTCTCTCTGCAAGTTGCAAAGTGCTGCACTGGACAGCATGGCAAGAACTGATAAAAGCTTCTATGGACTGACCATAATCAACAGGAGCTTGTTTGGCATATCTGGATTCAGGATTCAGGTGCATTAGGTCGTCATCAATCTCATAAACAGTAAATTTTCCAGCCTGTATTAATCCATCTAACAGCGGTTTGAATTCTTGATTTAATGGAGCTCTTTGTATAACAACAATGTCAGCATTTTGAACTATTTCATCAAACTCTTTTTGGGTAATATCGGAGAAGCAGGTTATTTTAAAGTCACCAGAGTTGTTTAAGATTTTTCTAGGCATATCCAGGCGGTATGGAGAGCAGACTGGATTTGTAGCAAATTGGTAAATATGCTTCACAAAAAGTGCCTTTTTTATTTAAAAAAAATCATGGGATTGGTCTGGGAAGGTGGGTTGCCCCTTCCCAGTGGGTTGGGGCTAAGCCCCAATTTTCAAAGGTCTAATGGGTTAGTTTTTTGTATTTAACCCGTTTTGGATTATCAGCATCTACACCCAACCGTTTGTGTCGGTCAGCTTCATAGTCCTGATAGTTTCCGGCAAAAAAGGTGACTTTCGAGTCGCCTTCAAAAGCTAGAATATGGGTGGCGATACGGTCAAGAAACCAGCGGTCATGGGAGACAACAATGGCACTACCGGGAAACTCATTCAGAGCCTCTTCTAAAGCTCGTAGAGTTTCAACATCAAGATCGTTGGTTGGCTCATCCAGAAGGAGAACGTTGCCGCCAGCTTTTACCACTTTGGCAAGGTGGACCCGGTTGCGTTCACCGCCGGAGAGAAATTTAATCTTTTTCTGCTGATCAGCCCCCTTGAAATTAAACCAGGAGACATAGGCCCTTGAGTTTACCTCACGGTCGCCAAGATCAAGCATGTCTTTATCCTCGGAGATAATATCCCAAACATTTTTTTCCGGGTCCATTCCCTCCCGGCTTTGATCTACATGGGCCAGTTTAACCGTCTCACCAAGGTTTAATGTACCGCTGTCTGGAGACTCTGTACCGCTCATCATTCGCAGAAATGTGGTTTTACCAGCACCATTGCCGCCAATAATGCCCAATATTCCCCCTTGGGGCAGCATAAACGAGAGGTCATCGATCAATAGTCGATCACCAAAGCCCTTGCAGAGGTTTTTTGCCTCTAATACCACATCACCAAGACGAGGGCCGGTAGGTATAAACAGGGTGTTGGTCTCACGCCTTTTCTCTCTGGATATTCTTGACATCTCTTCATAAGAGCGGAGGCGGGCTTTACCCTTTGACTGTCGGGCTTTTTGCGAGGAGTTTACCCACTCAAGCTCAGTTTTAAGCCGTTTAGAGAGAGAGTCGCCCTCTCGTTTTTCTTGAGCTAAACGGTCGCTCTTCTGTTTGAGCCATGAGGAGTAGTTGCCCTCCCATGGAATACCACGGCCCCGGTCAAGCTCGAGAATCCAACCGGCAACATTATCAAGAAAATAACGGTCATGGGTCACAGCCACTACAGTGCCAGGATAGTCGTGAAGAAACCTCTCAAGCCAGGCGACGGATTCGGCATCAAGATGGTTGGTAGGTTCGTCAAGGAGTAGCATATCCGGGGCCGATAGCAGTAGTCGGCATAGAGCTACCCGGCGAATTTCACCTCCTGATAGTTTCGTTACGTCGGCATCCCAAGGTGGTAGACGCAGAGCATCTGCGGCTATCTCCAGTTTCCGGTCTAGATCCCAACCATCAATTTGATCTATGGACTCTTGAAGTTCGCCCTGTTCTTGAATCAAGGCGTTCATCTCGTCATCGTCAGTGATTTCTCCAAACTTCATGGAGACTTCATTAAAGCGGTCCAGCAGAGCTTTGGTCTCAGCAACTCCTTCCTCTACATTACCCCGAACATCTTTGTTAGGGTCCAACAGTGGCTCCTGGGGGAGGTATCCAGCCTTAACTCCTGCTGCTGGTGCTGCCTCACCATTAAACTCTGTATCAAGGCCAGCCATAATTTTAAGTAGTGATGATTTACCAGATCCGTTAAGGCCAAGAACGCCAATTTTTGCACCTGGATAAAATGATAGGCTGATATCTTCCAAGATAACCCTTTTCGGTGGGACTACCTTGGTTACTTTATGCATGGTGAAAATATATTGAGGATTTGCCATTTATCTGTTTCCAGTTTTCAGTGGTGTTAACCAGGCCGCATGTTTATGGTGACGACCATTAACTACATCAAAATAGAGGCTCTGGACTCTTTTGGTTATGGGGCCAGCTTTACCGCTTCCGATTGTTCTGCCATCCAACTCCCGGATTGGGGTTATTTCAGCAGCAGTTCCAGTGAAGAATGCTTCGTCAGCAATCAAAACTTCATCACGTGGGAAACGTTGTTCTACAATCTCAACTCCGATCTCTTTAGCTAAAACAAATACGGTGTCACGGGTGATGCCATCCAAGGCAGAGTCTAGAGGAGGGGTGATGATCCGGCCATTTTTTACAATAAAAATATTCTCCCCAGAGCCTTCAGAGACATACCCTTCAGTATCAAGGAGCAGAGCCTCTTCAAAACCACAGGATAGAGCCTCTGTTTTAGCCAGAATTGAGTTTGAATAGTTACCAACTGCCTTGGCTCTGGTCATTGTGACATTGGGATGGTGCCGGGTATATGAAGAGGTTTTAATACGAATTCCGTTGGTCATTCCATCCTCGCCAAGGTAGGCTCCCCACTCCCAGGCAGCAATAGAGACATGAACTTTACAGTTTGCGGTATTGATTCCCATACTCTCTGCACCAAAAAATACCAATGGGCGTATATAGGCTGAAGGGAGCCTGTTCTCTTCTACTGCGGCAATGCATGCGTGGATAATCTCATCTTTACGAAATGGGATCTTCATACCCAAAATATGGGCAGACTTAAATAGTCTGTTTATATGTTCTGAGAGGCGAAAAATAGCAGGGCCATCCACACCTTCATAACAGCGTATGCCTTCAAACACCCCCATACCGTAGTGCAGTGTGTGGGTTAGGACGTGGACCTTGGCATCACGCCAATCAACCATCTTCCCGTCCATCCATATTTTTCCGTCTCTATCTCCCATGGAATTACTCAATGGTCTGTTCCTTATTTCGTCAACTTTTTTGAGGTTTATATAGGCATTAATGTCAAAAAAAAATCACTTCAACCTCTCATTGTCGCTTTCTATGGCTCAGTGATCAAGCCATGTTGCAAATAATTGTAAAAAAAAAGCTGAAAATATTTTTTTTTTGCAGTTTATCAAAAAAAACAAGTCTGTTGGAATAGGGCAGATACTTAAAAACAAACAAATTTTTTTTGTGGTTTTCTTTAGTAAAATTTATTGAAAGATTGAGGGGTTAATTGATGGTACTGGATTTGCTTTGAGTGCTGATAGATACCATAAACTAGGAGGATAAAATGAGTGGACCTATTGGCTCAGTAATTTCACCCCTGCAACAGCTAAGAGGGCAAAACCCAGGTAGTAGCAGAGTAGAAATACATTTAGGTAGCAGTGAATATCAGTTTAATCAGGTTTTGGACCTGGTTGCACCTGGAGGTGGTGGTAGTGGGTACTTGTCTAGCGGCAACGCTGCTCACTACGACGAAGAGTCGATAGATCAGGTGAACGCTATGCTGAATGAGAGAGACAGTCAAAAGAGTGCTTGGAACAGTATGGCTGCCACAGTGCAAAAGCACAATTTTGACTCTACTGGTCTTTCGGCCAATCTAGGGCGGAACTCTTACAAGGTTTACTCAAATGCACTGACAAATGTTGATATCTCTAAACAGAGTGAGGTAATTGCCCCGGGTGGGATAAACTTTCAGTACTAGCCAGATGAAATATCAGGTTGGAATTAAATTTTAATTAGCAGATGTTTATATAGAAAGGTAATGATAATGGACACAATTGGTGCTGAATTTGGCCGGAAAATACAAAGCTCTCTACAACAGCTATCTGAAGAGGCTCAGAGAGAGCGTCTAGAGTGTGCTGTTGCAATGTTTGATGGTTTGCGAGTTGTGCTTGCTGAGGAGGATCAGAGAGGTTCTCCTACTGGATACCTTACTGTTCAAGGCTGGACCAAGCTTCTGAATGGCTGGGATCAGAATATTCTTGGTGCTTCATCTCGAAAGCTAAAGTATATGGTTGAGTTTGTTACTGAAGTTATGGGGCGAGAAGGGATGTATGCTCCACCTCTAGGGGTACTCTTCACAGAGATGAAATCATTTTTGGAGAGTGCTGCAAAATCGCCTGGAGCAAATATTCAAGTTGCTGCTTGATATAGGTTAAATCAACTAACCAGCATATTTTATTAATTATTCTGGTTAGGATAGCAAAGCTTGTCTAGTGGAGTAAATCTATCTCAAGTAAATGTTGTGTTTTTGACGTTTACAACAAAAAAAACCTGTTTCCATATTTTGGAAACAGGTTTTTTTTGTTGTAAATGGTTGGTATATAATTGTTTTTATTGAATGGTACTAAATTTGCGTTAATAAACTTTATTCAACACTGGACCCATGGCAGTTTATGGAACCGCCAGCCGTTAACACTGGAGCGATGATGGTTTTTATCTCTATCGCCTTCAAACCCTTCATCGACGTGGTAGACTTTTTTAAAACCATTTTCAATGAGGAAATTTCCGGCATCGATTGAGCGGTGACCAGATCTGCAGAGCAGAATTATAATTTGGTCTTTACGAGCGACTAATAGCATCTCCTTAAGAAAATCAGGGTTTAGCTCATAGTCGGGGGCATCTTGCCATGGAACATTAATAACTCCTGGTGGGCTGCCGACAAAGAAATGTTCAATTTCTGCCCTGATATCAATAAAGGCCACATCTTTTGTCTGCACCATCTCATAGGCTTCATAAGGGGAAAGATGGGTTAGTTTTGCATTTGAAGGGCTGTGGGGAGCGGATGGTATCATAGTCATATCATCTTACTTCGAAATTTATTAAAGTGAAAGTATTTCAAAGGTTTATATAAAAGAGTGAAAAAAATTTGAGTTTCATTAAAAAAAATTGTCGAAACTTATCAAGATTCATGTCATTATCTGACTTTGACTGTTATTAAGATGACTGTTTCTACAATTTAGTTCTAGGTATTTTGTAAAATATCCAGGTAAAATGTTGGAGCTGAGTGATTACATACCGATAGTAGAGGGGATCGTTATGATAACAAAATCACAACTCGCAGACATACTATATCTCAACTTATGCCATAAAACTAAGAGATGATATGCTAGTTTCTAATAAACAACGTTCTAAACGCAAACAAAGCAAGCTGAATAGCAGAGGAAGGCAGTGGGCAGGTAAGCCGTCAATTCTGGAAAATCAACATGTTCAGCGTCGAAACAAGAAAAGTGGCTGGAGTGGCGGTTCACATACAGAGTTTAAATCCGGTATGCGTAGTGCAAGCAGTTGGGGTTCTGAGCCTAAAGGCGGAGAGTGGCGTACCAGGTTTCTAGAGGGTGGTTTTGTTATTGCTGCAGGTCTTTCTGATGTTATAAAAAATGGAGTGGGATATCTGTTTAGCTTGGTTGGTGTAGGGCAGAGAGGGGACGATGATTCTGTTGTCATGCCAGGAAAAATTAATTTATTCGATGAGAACGGCTCTATCTTATCTGACCGGGTTGAACCAGAACTAGAACCAGGATATGATACCGACCAGAATCGGGAGTGGCTGCAGAGCAGTGCAGAGGCTCAAACAGATACAACTCTTGTAAGTCCTGGAGAGTTTTTACCACTTTCTGTTGAACAACCGCTATCCAATTCTGATCTACTCTGGGATAATATTGAGTGGAGTAAGATGAATTCTCAAGACCAACAAGAGATTGGGCTTGGCGAGGATGAGTTGGAAGATCAGGCTGGTGCTTTACGTTCCATGTTTTCAAATCGTGATACTGCCTCTTAGGCTTACCAACTAAAAATCCTTTCTTGATTCGTTTTTCTCCATTGGCAACCCTTGGATATTTTCTATAACCATCAGTTAAAATCCTGGGATTAATTGGTCAATCTGGTTTCGGCAGTTGGGCGTACGTTAATGGTGCAACATATTGGTTTGTCTGGTAAATCAGAAAAAATCGAATTAACCTTATTGGTGATGAGGCTTTTTCCTGGTTTTCCCGGTTCATCAAAATATTGTTCCAGTGACGCGGGAATGGTTGGCTTATCTATGGTCAGTAAGCCATTATGAGTTCCAAGATCTTTAACGATGCACTACCTCCAGGATCAAAACTGCTCTGGTTTGAGATCATTAAAGTTCTTGGCAAGGGTGGTTTTGGAATCACCTATCTTGGCAAAGATACAAAGCAGGATAAGTTTGTTGCCATCAAAGAGTATCTACCTACAGCTTTTGCCTCTCGCACTGAGGATATGGAAGTGCGTCCCAACTCTCCAGGAGATGCTAAAACCTTTGAATGGGGGTTGGTGCGGTTTCTTAAAGAGGCACAAATTCTTGCCCGGTTTAAACACTCATCTATAGTTAGGGTAGTCAGCTTTTTCAGAGATAGCTCCACTGCCTATATGGTTATGGAGTATATTGAAGGTAATGGGTTGGATTATGTCTTGAAAAAGAGAAAAACCCTCTCTGAAGATTATATAAAACAGATTCTGCCGCCTCTTTTAGATGGTCTGCAGATGATGCACAGTGCCAACTTTATCCATCGAGATATTAAACCTCCCAATATCATGATACGTAAGGATGGCAGGCCGGTACTGCTGGATTTTGGCTCTGCAAGGCAGTCTGTTGCTGGTCAGGGTGTGGAGATGACTAGCCTTTTGAGTATTGGTTACTCGCCGTTTGAACAGTATGATTCGTCAGGTGACCGCCAAGGAGCTTGGTCTGATATATATGCTCTGAGCGGTGTGCTCTATCGGGCAATAACAGGTAAAAAACCCCCTGATGCTTCCCAAAGAATAGCCGCTCGTCTTCGAAGTGATCCCGATCCAATGCTCAGTGCTGTTGAAATGGGAGCCGGTCGCTATGACGAGTCATTTTTAAAGGCAATTGATCACGCTTTAATGGTTCTGGAGACTGAGCGCCCCCAATCTATTGCCGAGTGGAGGGTGGAGTTGTTCGGTGCTGTCAAAGATTTAAAGCCAGCACCGGCTTCAAAGTCAGCATATACATCTGCTGGTTCCAAAGTTGGAACTCCCAAGAAGAGAAAAAAAAGTAGCTGGCGAAGTTTTATAGCTTCGGTTAGTGAGTTGGGCGGTAATCAAGAAAATAGAGAGAGCATTACTGCTATTTGTAAGGATGGTATCACTCCTGTAAAGGGTGATGTGAAACGCAAAGTTTCTGTTGCGGCAGATAAAAACCCCCAATCTGAGCCTACCCCTGTCTTAGTCGTATCCAAGCCGGAAAAAGAGCAAACTTTAAAAGCAGACGGCAACTGGATTGAGCAGAAAACTAAAATGGAGTTTATCTGGGTTCCCGCTGGGAAGTTTATGATGGGGTCCAGAGAGAAAGAGCCTGGACATAAGCCATCTGAAGGGCCGGTGCATGAGGTAGAGTTGGACGGTTTTTGGTTTGGGAAATATCCTGTTACCTGGGAGCAGTGGCGACAGGTTATGGGAAACTATCCCAGCGGGTTGTTTGATCCGGTCAAAGCTAAACATCCGGTTGAGCGGGTCAGTTTTTCTGCGATAAATAAATTTTTAAGCCGTTTTTCCAATATTGGGGATGGAGAGAACATCTATCGACTTCCAACAGAGGCGGAGTGGGAGTATTCCGTTCGTTGCGGAACCAATAACCTCTTCCATTTTAAGGGTGGATCTAAGGAGTTGGCCACTTATGCGTGGTACAAAACCAACAGCGAAGGTGGAACCCACCCAGTTGGCGAAAAACAGCCCAACAAGTGGGGTTTCCACGACCTGATGGGTAACGTATGGGAGTGGGTTTCAGACTGGTATGGGCAAGATTTTTATAAAATCAGTCCGGCAAAAAACCCTGTTGGTAAAATGGATGAGAGTAAAAAAAGAGCACTCCGTGGTGGGAGTTGGGCCAGTCCCCCCAAAGAGTGCCGCTCCGCCAATCGCCAAGGGGTCTCAGAAAAGATAAAAAACAGTATGATTGGTTTTCGGGTGGTTCGGGTTAAACGTAGATAGATTGCTTATTATTTACGCAACATATAAAGCAAAACGCCTGAATTTTAGGCGTTAAGCACAATTCTTGAGCAGTAGCAGCCGTTTTTTTTCCTCTATAGTTTGTAATAATCCTGAAAAATTGATCATTATTCGAAAGTTAAAATTGCTGGCGTTCGTTTTGCAGTTCATGGCAGAGACTAAACCTAAATTCTGCGGTTAAAAGAATCTAAATATCTGCTGATGACTTCAAGGGAATATCTGTAAATGAAGTTTGTTATATCACTACTGACAGTTTTATTATTGCCTGCTGCCGTTTTTGCAGATGACGGTTCTGGTTTGAATATGGCTAATACTGCCTGGATCTTAACGGCAACAGCTTTGGTGCTTTTCATGACTTTGCCTGGTTTGGCTCTCTTTTATGGCGGGCTGGTCAGAACCAAAAATATTTTATCAATCATGATGCAGTGTTTTGCTATTAGCTGTCTGGTCTCCATACTCTGGTTTGCTTTTGTCTATAGTCTGGCGTTTGGTGATGGTGGCTCTTTGAACGGTATCATCGGCGGTCTTGAGAAGAGTTTTATGATGGGAGTTACTACGGATAGTCTTTCCGGTGATATTCCTGAGACAGTTTTTGCCATGTTCCAGATGACCTTTGCGATTATTACCCCGGCTTTGGTAGTTGGTGGTTTTGCTGAGCGGATGAAATTTTCTGCTGTAATGCTTTTTACCGCTTTATGGATGGTTCTTGTTTACGCACCTATCTGTCATTGGGTATGGGGTGGAGGATGGCTGGCAGAGATGGGGTTTCGTGATTTTGCAGGTGGATCTGTAGTTCATATCAATGCTGGTATGGCCGCTCTAGTTGCTGTTATTGTTATGGGTAACCGGAAAGGTTTTCCTAAAACCCCAATGATGCCTCACAACATGACCATGGTCTTTACTGGTGCTTCCATGTTATGGGTAGGTTGGTACGGATTTAACGCTGGTAGTGCCCTATCGGCTAACGGCTCTGCAGGAATGGCAATGCTTGTTACCCATCTTGGGGCAGCATCTGGCTCAATGGCCTGGATGACTATGGAGTGGGTTCGTCATGGTAAACCCAGTCTTTTGGGTATCGTGACCGGAATGGTTGCCGGATTGGGAACAATAACTCCGGCCTCTGGTTATGTTGGGCCTGTTGGTGGTATTGTGATCGGATTTATTGCTGGTGTGGTCTGTTATCTTGCTACCCAGCATCTTAAACAGAAGCTTCAGATTGATGACTCTCTTGATGTATCCCCGGTTCACGGGGTTGGCGGTATAGTTGGAACTCTTCTTACTGCGGTATTTGCAGCCCCATTTTTTGGCGGATTAGGCTTTGATGAGGGGAGTGGAATGGCCTCACAATTTACTGTTCAGATGATTGGAGTAACAGCCACCATTGTTTGGAGTGGAATTCTGTCTTACATTATCTTCAAAATTGTTGATGATATGGTCGGTTTACGGGTAACAGCCGACGAAGAGACCGAGGGTCTTGATTTGGTTCTCCATGATGAAAGAGGTTACAATATGTAATTCGAAAACATTTTTTACTAATCAATTCGTCGGATATTTTAAGTTGAGTATCCAGGCAATAACTTATCACTTTGCTAAAAAGGATTTATAATGTCAGACCAAGCAGCCGTAAAAAAAACGTTGGATATGATCAAAGAGAATGACGTTCATTTTGTCGATTTTCGTTTCACAGATTTTCATGGTAAATGGCAGCATATCACAGCACCAGCTACCCAGGTTGATGAAGACTCTTTTGTAAACGGATTTGGTTTTGATGGTTCATCCATAGCTGGTTGGTGTGTTATTGACCAGTCAGATATGGTCTACATGCCTGATGCCTCAACCGCTACGATGGACCCGTTTACCGATGTGCCAACTATCATAATTATTTGTGATATTGTTGATCCATTCACTGGCGAAGGTTATGCTCGAGATCCGCGTGCTGTTGCCAAGCGTGCTAAAGAATACTTGAAGTTTACCGGCGTTGGCGATCAAGTGTTGATCGGCCCGGAAGCTGAGTTTTTTATCTTTGACTCAGCCCGTTTTGGTACAGGAATCAACTTTGCATCCGTAGAGCTTGACTCAGAAGAGGGTGTCTGGAACTCCACCACCGATTATGAAGATGGTAACATGGGGCACCGTCCTGGTGTTAAAGGCGGCTACTTTCCTACTGCTCCAGTAGACTCACTACACGACCTTCGTTCTGAAATGTGCATGGTGATGGAAGATATGGGTATCACCATTGAGTTCCACCATCATGAGGTTGCCACAGCAGGTCAGTGTGAAATCGACATGAAGTATGGCGATTTGCTGAAAATGGCTGATGATATCCAAAGGTATAAATATGTGGTCCATAATGTTGCTCATGCAGCAGGCAAAACAGCGACATTTATGCCAAAACCTCTTGCTGGTGATAACGGTTCTGGTATGCACACCCATATCTCCATTTGGAAAAATGGCAAGCCTGTATTTGCAGGCAACCAATATGCTGACCTCTCTGAAGAGGCTCTATATTTTATCGGCGGCATCAAAAAACATGCTCGTGCCCTCAACGCTTTTACCAACTCTTCAACTAACTCATACAAACGGTTGATTCCAGGTTTTGAAGCTCCAGTTTTGTTGGCTCATTCAGCACGCAACCGTTCTGCTAGTATTCGGATTCCTGCAGCTAGCAACCCGGCAGCAAAGCGTTGTGAGGTCCGTTTTCCAGATCCAACTGCCAACCCATACATGTGTTTCGCTGCCATCATGATGGCAGGTTTGGACGGAATTCAAAACAAGATTGATCCTGGTGCACCAATGGATAAAAATCTTTACGATTTGCCACCAGAAGAGCTGGCAGGTATTCCAACCGTGTGTGGTTCATTACGGGAAGCGTTGGCAGCATTGAGTGCCGACCGTGAGTTTTTGACTCAAGGCGAAGTATTCAGCGATGATCTTATTGATGCTTGGATTGATCTGAAGATGGATGAAATTCATAAAGTTGAGCATACACCGCATCCTGCTGAGTTTGAGATGTACTATAGCGTTTAATCAGCACTATTTTTTCAAATTTAGTTTAATAAAAAAGGCCATCTGCACTGCAGGTGGCCTTTTTTGCTTATGCTGGGATACCTTTTTGACGATTAATATTGGAAATAGAGTTGATGGTTACTGCAGCTTACAGTAAAAAAATCTACTAACACCTATGAGATGATACGGGAGACAGGTGTGGGGCAATATTTAGATCCTGAAGGTTGGTTGTCCTTTGACGATTATATGCATGGGGTAAGGCGGGAGGTTGTTGACAAACAGCCAGTTGCCAAGCGGCTCTCGATGCCAGATGAGCCTGAAAGCTGGGTTTCAGAACAGGATTATTATGTAAATAATGTTCGCAGGTCAATTCCTAAACCAAGTCCAGAGTCTTATATAGAGTGTCTTAGACCGGCCGGTCCTGAAGAACATTATGTTGCACCGCCAGAGGCAAGTATAACCATGATTGAGGCGATAGATGAAGTTATGGCTCCGACCAAAAGTCTAGAGTTGGCATCGCGACTTATGATGATGGCTAGAGAGGATCAGCGAGAGTGTGATGCCGGTTTGATTGAGCCGGAAGAGTTGGAGCGTCGCCGGATTGCCGCAAGCATCATTCAAGAGAATCATAACCGCCGGGCACAACGAATTGCCGATTGGTATCTTGAGAACTATTTCCGGGCTTTTGAAACTCCAGAATCCGAAGATAATTAACTTGGCTATTTCATGAAGCAGAACATTTTTCTGAGCTTTTTCGTAGGGGCCTTGCTCTCTATATCCATATGTATATCACCAGGCTTGCTCTGGGCAAATAGAGGCTCTGTAGCTGATCTGGTTTCTGAGTTGGACTCTCTAATAGAGAGTGTAGACAGCTCCAAACTAGCAACTCCTGCCTTTATTATCGAAGTTAAAAAAATCCTTAAAAAATATCGACCAGCTATACAGTATAAGCTCCTTGTCGATACATTTTCCGATGGCAATTTTACCCATAACCCAGAGTGGAAGGTTCTGCGGGGTATCTTTCGGGTTGACGGTAACGGTGCACTTCTATCTACAACTGGTGTGAGTGATGACAGCTTGAAGATGCAAAAAGGCGGGGTAGTTGCTAAAAAGAGTGCCCAGAATAATGAGATCGGTCAAATTATGGGGCTGATGCAGGTTCTATCAGGAGAGGGGAAAACAGCTAAACCTACCAATAAGATTAAACGCTCTATCATATACAGCAATGTTCAAACTCCCAACAGTTTTGACCTCTCTCTCTCTTTTCGTTCAGGTCATGAACAAGGTCATGGTGAGGTTGGCTTGTTTGTAGATAACCCCCAGAAGACCGGATACCGTCTGTTGCTTTCTGCCGACCCAATGGTTAGCCAATCTATATCCTTGATCCGTTATGTGCGGGGACGGTCACAGGTGTTGCGTGGCAGTGGTGGAATCTATCTTGGCAACGGCTTGAGCCACCAGATTAGGTGGCGGCGGCTGGAGAGTGGAATGATGAGTGTATGGGTTGATGGGGTTGAAATGCTAAGGGTTCGAGATGCCAGCCTATGGAACGGTTTTTCTGGATTGGTTCTAGTCAATGACCGTGGTGAGTTTGCTTTTGATAATATATCGTTGCAATCTATAGAATAATTTTCAGAAGATCTTCGGCCAGGGTAATTGGTCCAGAGTAGTGTTTGGCACACTCAGCAGCTCGGAGGCTATCTGGACCATTGATTGGGTAAAAGTGGGTTGGTACCAGATGTTTTACCTGTGCCTGCTGGGCTACCTGACCAGCTTCTAGAGCTGAGAGATGTCCGGGTATTTTTCCTTCTGCAAGTGTTGAGCAGTCGCAAACCAGCAGATCGGTTTTTTTTGCAAGGGTAATGATATCTTGGTCAAGATCGCAATCTCCTGAAAAAACAGCAGATTTACCATACTCATCAAAACGGTAAGCAAGGCTTTTAAAGTTTTTCGAGTGGACTGTGTTGCAAGTTGTGATGGTAAGGCTACCCAGGCGCCATTTAACCGGAGCCTCTTTGATGAAAAATGGAAACTTTGTTGGTGGAGTGACAACAGGCCGGATAATATTGTTGAAAAAATTGATAAAATTTTCTGGGCCGTAGATGTGAAAAGGTTTGCTGCGTTGGAGGGTTGGCAGACGAAAAGCGTGGACCATAGAGGTTAGGTCGCCTATATGGTCACTGTGGCTGTGGGTGATAAATAGAGCATCAATTTCACTAAAGCTGGTTTTGTTATGCTCCAACTGGCGTAAAATACCACTGCCACAGTCTATTAGATAGTTTTTGTTTGTAGCTTGTAAAAGATAACCAGAGGCACAACGTTCAACGGATGGAATTCCAGTACCACTGCCTAAAATAGTAATACGCATAGTGTTGGTTGTCTATCCGAAAACATCAATTTTATGGGTTGTTGGTTTTGGCTGGGTATTGCCTTGGAGTTTGTCTTTAGCTGTTGGCAGGTCCGCACTATGAATGCTGGCTAGGCGTTGAAAAAAAGGATCAGATGATGGCTCAGAGGCATGCTTTCCCTGTTGTGGTTCTTTTTCTACGGTTTTACCGTCTAAAGGGTTTTGAGCCTGCTCATGGGTTATCTCTTTAGGGTGGCTTTCTGAAAGAAAGTTGGTTAATGCCCGGCTGATTTTTACCCGTGAAGAGTCTGAAAAGTCACTTATGTCACGGTTTTTTTCAACTGTACGTTTCAGGTCAGAATGTTTCTCTTCTTGGTCGTTATTGATTTTTTCACGTCTGGCTTTAATTTCCTCAGTTCGCTCTTTATTGCGGGCTGCATGAGCAACCTGTTCGGAGTGTGACGAACCAGATATCTGTTGTGTTGACTCAGCCATTATGGTTCACCTTTAGTCAGAATAGAGGAGCCTTACCTGACTATATTATTAGCCATAATTTAGTAAAAAAGCAACGCAATTTAGCAAGATCCTAGAGATGGTGGTTGGTTGGCTGTCAATCAAATTCATTGCATAGTTTGCTACCAGTTTTGTACAATGATGGTGCGATCAGGTTTATAAAGAGATATTTATATGTTTGATTCAGGTAGTTTTCAGCTATGAAAACTACTGCTTTTTGGAGGTGAAGTCTATGATTTCAATATCCAATACTCCTGATGTTGGGCAGGGGTTTTTCCACCGGTTGACAGACCGTGTGGATGAGTTGACCAGATCAGGGGCGGCCTTTAAATCCGCGTTGGCTTCTGGTTTTAAAAAGTGGTCTACGACAGCTTTTGCCCTGGCTATTTCTGTCCACGCTCAATCTCTGCTTACAGTTTTTCAGGAAGCTACAGAGGCTGTATTTGATGCAGGCCATCAGCATATCTCATCTATTTACAACCGTTCTGGCGAGAGCTTACCCTTAGATATTGACAGGTCGAACTCAAAAGCCTGGAGTGGGAATCGAGAGATTGTTAATGGTCGCTGGAGCCGAGATGCTTTTTATGTCTCACTGTCAAATGTTGGCCATTTAGCTGGAGGAATTGCTGAGAACCACTCTATAACGCCAGAAGACCGACAACCATTTGTTGAACATGTGGTCAAAGGACGGGTATCTGGTCAATATGATGCCAAGGTCTTTTCAGATGTTCGTGCCTTGCTTAGAAAGAGCTAGATTCAAGATCTGTTTTAAGTGCATATCTCAGTGGTTCATGGATGACTTTCAGAGTTTTTTCCATCAACTTGTTAGACTCATCAATTGTCATTCCTGTACCACTTTCAACAATAAGAATTCGATCCCACTTATCTAACGGCTCACCTGTCCAGAGGTGAAATAGCCAACTTTGTTGTCGCCAATGGCGTATTCTCGGTAGGGGGCCATCTATAATTGCTTGGGTTTTTTCGAGTAGGTCGTTACAGCTTTCATCTTTGCTTTTACAGTATAAACTCCTTAAACCACTGCGTGGATTCCAGTAGGCTACCAACTTGATTGGTATAATTTGGTTCAACCAAGATGAAATAGCTTCCACAGTTGGTTGTAGCTCTGGTTTTGACTCTTGCAAAAAGTTGTGAAGCAGTTTTAAATCCAAATTTAGCGGTGCATGTATATTATTTGAAGAGGAGGTCACCCTACCTTTTGCCAATTTCTGCTCATAGCCGTTATCTTGACTGGTTTTAAGGTTCATGGTCATACCTTTGTAACGTTGGCATAATTTTTTTGCTATTAATATATAGCTATATATTGCTTGTATTAACTCTTGAAAGTAGCTTCTCAAGTTAATCACTGCTATATTTATGCCAATTTTTTTTTAATATGAGGCATCTAAATGATTACAAGACCACCCAGTTCTGCTTTATTGGTTAGAAGATCTGTTTTATTGATAATAGTAGCCCTTTTTAATGTAGGGTTGGCTCGAGCAGAAGCTGTTGATCCGGCTATTGAGCGTCTCTACTCATTTTTAAACGGTTTGCAAACGGTGGAGGCAGAGTTTGTCCAGCAGGTTGAGGAGGCCGATGGCCATGTGCCAGAGGTAAGTCGGGGCAGGTTTTCTGCTAAACGTCCTGGTAAATTTCGTTGGGACTACCGGGAGCCTTTTGAGCAGATGATTCTCTCAGATGGAAGTTCAGTATACTATTACGAGATCGATCTAGCCCAGGTCACAAAAACCAGTGCCAGACTTTTAGAAGATACTCCGGCAGCATTTTTTGTCTCAGACCGGGCTTTGAGTAAAACTTTTACCTTGAGTGTGGCTGAAGATAAGGTTTGGAAGCTGCCTAGTGTTCGAATGTTGCCAAAAAAGGAGGGGACGGTGACTGCTATTATAATTACCCTTCACCCCCAGAAAAATGAGATCCTTAACTTGGCAGTAGAGGACTCTTTAGGCAACTACTCCAGGTTTACTTTCTCTAAAATGCACTACAACCAACCTATAGAGGCAGAGCGTTTCAACTTTACTCTGCCGGATGGGGTTGATCTAATAGATGAACCTGCAAATTAATAATAATTAAATAGGAGAGAGCACAATGCCATCATTTGACATTGTTTCAGAGGTGGATCTGCAAGAGGCTGATAACGCAGTTAATCAAGCCTCAAAAGAGATCGGAACCCGTTATGATTTTAAAGGCTCGAAAAGCAGTATAAAGCGTGACGGGGCGATTGTTACCGTCATCAGTGATGATGAGTACAAGATGGAACAGGTGATGGAGGTTCTAAAAGGCAAGTTGGTCAAGCGAAAAATAGACCCTGGAGTCCTGGAGTTTTCCAATATTGAGCCAGCATCCGGTGCTCTGGTAAGGCAAACCGTTACCATACGCCAGGGTGTTGATAAAGAGCTTGCTAAAAAAATCATCAAAATCATCAAAGAGAGCAAAATAAAGGTCCAGGCATCTATACAGGGTGAACAGGTGCGGATAACTGGTAAAAAACGTGATGATTTACAGAGTGTTATAGCTCTTATGAAAGAGTCAAAATTAGAAATGCCCCTTCAGTATATCAACTTTCGAGATTAATAGGTTATGCCTTCGAAAAAAAACCCCGGCTTGGTTGGAGTGATCTCTCTTGGCTGCCCAAAAAACCTGGTTGATACTGAAAAAATGCTCGGCAGGTTTATTGATAAAGGTTATGACCTGACAGCAGATCCTCAAGAGGCAGATCTGTTGGTGGTAAATACCTGTGGTTTCAAGGCTGATGCAGAGGAGGAGTCACGTGAAGCAATTGCCGAGATGGCTGCAATCAAAGGGGCAAAGCCCGGTGTTCGTCTGGTGGTGACTGGCTGTCTCTCCCAGCGATACGGAGAGAGCCTCCGTGATGATATCCCGGAAATTGATGTTTTAACCGGAACTTCAGAGTACGAACAGTTGATCCATATTCTAGAGGATTCACCTTCGTCTCCACCTGTGGTTACCTCCAGGCCGGTTGTGGCTGAAAATGGACCAAGAGTTTTAACAACTCTGCCCCACACCGCCTATGTTAAAGTTGCTGAAGGGTGTAACAACCCCTGTGCCTTCTGTATTATTCCAAAGCTGCGTGGACCTTTTGTATCTCGTGAACCAGAGGATATTGATGAGGAGGTGGTCTCTTTAGTTGACGAGGGGGTTGTTGAGATCAATCTTATCTCTCAGGATACCACCCTGTATGGCCGGGATCTTGATCGGCGTTTAAGTCTGGCAGATCTTTTGGATGGTCTGAAGGTGATTGAAGGTTTAGCCTGGATTCGCCTCTTGTACCTATACCCGACCATGGTTACCGACCAACTGCTTGCTGTGATGGCAGAGGAAAATAATATTCTGCCATATTTTGATATTCCTCTGCAACATAGCCATTCCGAGGTGTTAAAACGGATGAAACGGGCTGAGCGGGAGGGAGATGTCTATAAGTTGATTCAGCGGATTCGCCATAAAATCCCCAATGCTGCCATTAGGAGTACCTTTATCGTCGGTTTTCCTGGTGAGAGCGAAGAGGAGTTTCAGCATCTTTATGACTTTGTTAAGGAGACTCGTTTTGACCATGTTGGAGTATTTACCTACTCTGACGAGGTTGGCACTACCGCTTATGAGCTTCCAGAAAAGATACCATTAGAGATTGCCGAGGAGCGTCGTGATCGGTTGATGGCCATGCAACAGGTTATAAGCCAACAGAAGCTAGAGAGGATGATAGGCTCTACAATCCCGGTTTTGGTTGAAGGAGTGTCTGAGGAGAATGAGTGGCTTTTAGAGGGTAGAACCATGGGGCAAGCTCCTGATGTTGATGGCATTGTCTACATAAATGACGGCTCGCCAGAGATTGGTAGCGTGGTTGATATAGAGATCACCGCAGCCCATGAATATGATCTGGTTGGCAGGTATGTTGATGTAAGAGAGACTTGATATGTCCAGACTCTCCTTTTCCAGTTCAGTTTCGCCGCTTGCCGACCGGATGCGACCCCGATCATTGGCCGAGGTGGTTGGGCAGGAGCATCTAACTGCTGAAGGTAAGCTTCTCCATGAGGCTTTGCTTGCAAACCGGATTCCATCCCTGATTCTTTGGGGGCCGCCTGGGTGTGGAAAAACCACCATTGCTAGAGTGATTGCCAACAAGACAAAGTACCGTTTTGAAGCTCTGTCAGCAGTTTTGGCTGGGGTAAAAGAGGTTCGTGAGGTGGTAAGCAGGGCACGCGGCGAGCTTGATGAAGGAGGGGTTGGGACAATTCTGTTTGTTGATGAGATTCACCGATTCAACAAGGGGCAGCAAGATGCTTTTTTGCCGTTTGTTGAAGATGGAACCATCACCCTGATTGGGGCAACAACTGAAAACCCATCATTTGAGCTAAATGGGGCACTGTTGTCACGCTGTCAGGTGATGGTGTTGCAGCCTCTTGATAAGGGCGGGTTGATCACCCTATTGAAGAGAGCTATTACTGACCCTAAAAGGGGGTATGGGGATAGAACTATTGATCTTGAGCCAGATTTATTGGCTGAGATTGCTAGTCAAGCTGATGGAGATGCCCGTTACAGCTTGAATTTGTTAGAATCTCTGATAGAGGTTGCTGCACAAAAAATAGCTGATGGTGAAAAATTGCTGGTTGACGACTTGACAGAAAGCCTCAATCGGCGGGCAACTCTTTACGATAAAACCGGGGAGTTTCACTACAACCTTATATCAGCATTCCACAAATCCATGCGTGGTTCCGATGTTGATGCATCTCTATACTGGCTGGCTCGCATGTTGGACGGAGGCGAGGATGGTTTATACATTGCCCGGCGTATGGTCCGTTTTGCATCAGAAGATGTTGGAAACGCCGATCCACAGGCTCTGGCTATCACCATTCAGGCTAAAGAGTCCTATCATTTTCTGGGTTCGCCGGAGGGAGACCTTGCCCTGGCACAGGCGGTTATATATCTGGCATGTGCTCCAAAAAGCAATAGTGCTTATATGGCCTTTAAAGCTGCACAACACTGCTCAAAAAAATATGGGCCTCTGCCGCCGCCAGCCCATATACTAAATGCACCGACAAAGTTGATGAAAGATCTTGGGTTTGGCAAAGGTTACCGTTATGCTCATGATTATGAAGGTGGGATTGTTAGTCAGGAGTATATGCCTGAGCCTTTGAAAAATGAAAAGTTTTATCAACCTGTTGAGAGGGGATATGAACGGGAAATTTCCCGCCGGTTGGAGTATTGGCAAAGGTTGAAAGCTGAGCAGATGGAACATAAATAATGAAAACTATCCTGTATGTAGCTGCTGGTGGGTCTATTGGAGCTGTGTTGCGTTATCTTGTCTCTGGCTGGGTACATCAACTTATGGGGCACGGTTTTCCCTGGGGAACTTTAGTGGTCAATGTTGTAGGCTCCTTGCTTATGGGGTTGGGGTATTTTCTGCTTACAGAGCGGTTTATGGTTAGCCCGGAATTGCGGATGGCAATTTTGGTTGGCTGCTTGGGGGCTGTTACGACTTTTTCTACATTCTCAATAGAAACTATGAATTTGATTGAAAGTGGGACGAATCTACTGGCTCTGTTAAATATTCTTGTCAGTGTTGTTCTGTGTCTTAGTTCTGTTTGGTTAGGTATGTGGTTGGCAAGAATGATGTAATCAAAAAATAAGTACCATAAGCAGAAGAGTGATAGAGAATTGGGTGTTATAAAATTGAAAGTAATGATCAGAAAGACTCATTGTTGATGGATCGGATCTATTTTAATTAATATAACCTTTATGAAAGCACTCCATTAGCCGACTATCTATTAGACGATATTGATAAGACAGGTTTTCCAGGGCCACGGTTTTTCGTGGTATAATGGGGTTTGGTAAGTACCACTTTGTTCTCTCAACTTCTCTGCTAAGATTGACATAGAGCCTGTAGCTGATTTTAGAAGTAATGGAAGCTGAGGGTAAGTTGTTAAAATTAATTAAGAAATTAAAGCCAGCATTGGATGAGTGTAAGATTGTAAAGATTCCTGTTGAGCCGCTTTATTTTATAGTGGAGTAATTAAAATTAGATGAAAAACAGCTTATTAAAAAAAATTCAGCAAAAAAGTGCTGTGATTGGGATTATTGGCCTTGGTTATGTTGGTCTGCCACTTGCTCTGAGGTTTTTAGAGGAGGGGTTTGTGGTTGTCGGTTTTGATATTGATCCTGTTAAAATTGCCAAACTTGAATCTAGAGAGCCATATATAGAACATATTGATCCTGGACCTTTTTATTCTGCAATTAAGAATAAAAAATTTATAGCTACAATTGATTTTTCAGAGATAAAAACTGTTGATGCAATTATTTTATGTGTGCCGACTCCGCTAAATAAAAACCGTGAGCCTGATCTTAGCTATGTTACTGGATCTCTTTACAATATTATTCCCCATATGCGAAAAGGCCAGGTAGTCTCATTAGAGAGTACCACCTATCCGGGAACCACAGAAGAGCAGATAGTGCCGCCTATTAAGATGTCTGGTTATACCGTTGGCAGCGATGTGTTTGTAATCTATTCCCCTGAACGGGAAGATCCTGCAAACCCAGAATTCACTACCAGGAACATTCCCAAAGTGGTTGGCGGCTCCACTGCTAACTGCTTGGAGGTTGGTAAAGGGCTATATGAAGAGATAATCGATACCGTTGTGCCTGTCTCTTCAACTGGAGCTGCTGAGATGGTTAAAATTCTGGAGAATACCTTCCGTTCTGTCAATATTGCCCTGGTAAATGAACTGAAGATAGTTGCCGATAAAATGGGGCTGGATATCTTTGAGGTAGTTCGAGCTGCTGCGACCAAACCTTTTGGCTACACACCATTTTTTCCTGGTCCAGGTCTTGGAGGGCACTGCATTCCCATTGATCCATTCTACCTGACATGGAAGGCTAGAGAGTATGGTGTTAATACCCGTTTTATTGAATTGGCAGGTGAAGTTAACACTTCAATGCCTGATTTTGTCATCAGCAAGATTGTTTCTGCTCTGAATAATGTAAGTCTTGCGGTTCGTGGTTCAAAAATATTGGTTTTAGGTCTTGCTTACAAAAAAAATGTTGATGATGTACGGGAATCACCTAGTATTGTGTTATTAAAAATGTTGCAAGAGATTGGTGCAGATGTAGACTACTCTGATCCCCATGTACCTGTGACTCCTGACATGCGTGCCCACTCTATAAATCTATCAAGTGTTGCTCTAACACCAGATGTAATCTCCGCATATGATTGTGTCGTGGTTGCAACAGACCACGATCGGTTTGATTGGGATATGATTAAACAAAACGCAAAGTTGGTTGTTGATCCTCGCGGTGTATTTCAGGCCGATGATAAAAAAATATATCGTGCATGATCCTGTGAGAGATAATATGAAAATAAAAAGAAAATTTGTTCCGGTAATTTTATCTGGAGGTTCTGGTACACGCCTCTGGCCTCTATCAAGGGATGTCTATCCAAAACAGTTTCTGCCGCTATTGAATGAAAAATCACCTTTTCAGGCTACTATGCAGCGTTTAAGTGGGATTGAAAATATAGAATTACCACTAATTATCTGCAACGAACAACACCGTTTTTTAGTTGCAGAACAGGCGAGAAAAGTAGATCAGAATCTAGAATCAATTATTTTGGAGCCTATTGGCCGTAATACTGCCCCTGCTACAGCTTGTGCAGCTATAATAGCTGCTAAAAAAGATCCTGACTCTATACTTTTGGTTCTGCCTGCTGATCATATCATTCAAAATACCGAGGCTTTTCATGAAAGCATTGCTGTGGCGATAGAGGAGGCGTCCCAAGGATGTTTGGTAACCTTTGGTATTGTTCCCTCAGCAGCAGAGACCGGTTTTGGTTATATAAAGCGTGGAGATAAGAATCAAGGATCAAAGACTTTCCAGGTTGCAGCTTTTGTTGAAAAGCCGAGTATTGATGTGGCTCAAGAGTATGTTGATTCTGGTGAGTATTACTGGAACAGTGGCATGTTTATGTTTAGTGCAGCTAAATATTTAGCTGAATTAGAACAGTTTGCTCCAGATATGCTTGCGGCCTGCAGCAGGTCAGTACAGAAGGCAAATAAAGATTTAGATTTTTTTAGGCTGGATAGGGAGGAGTTTAGCAACTGCCCTAAAGACTCCATTGATTATGCTGTTATGGAAAAAACTGCAGATGCCGTTGTTGTTCCCCTTGATGCAGGGTGGAGTGATATCGGTTCCTGGTCTGCATTGTGGGATATTGGTGATAAAGATTGTGATAACAACGTTATTCGTGGCGATGTCTGTTTAGAGGGTACAAGTAACTGTTATATCAATGCCAGCCACCGTCTGGTTGCTGCCGTTGGCCTTGAAGATCATGTTATTGTTGAGACCTCAGACTCGGTATTTGTTGCTCCTAAATCGCAGGTACAGAATGTTAAAAAAATTGTTGAAGAGCTAACCAATCAAAACAGGGTAGAGACGGTTAGTCACCGGAAGGTCTACCGGCCTTGGGGAGCATATGAAACGATTACTATTGCCAAACGGTTTCAGGTTAAGCTTATTACCGTCAACCCAGGGGCTATTCTCTCGCTTCAGATGCACCACCACCGGGCTGAGCACTGGATTATAGTCAGCGGTACAGCAAGAGTGACCAGGGGTGACGATGTTATAGTTCTAGCAGAGGATCAATCTACCTACATTCCCTTGGGAGTAAAGCACCGTTTGGAGAATCCCGGCATTATTCCTTTAGAGTTGATTGAGGTGCAGAGTGGTAGTTATCTTGGTGAAGATGATATTGTTCGTTTGGAAGATTTGTATGGGAGAGCCTCTGTCTAGATAACAATAATACATGTTATTGAAAGCTAGGCAGCGATTTAATATATTAATGTAAAAGATCCATTTTAGCTCTTGCTGGTTTGTGTTAATATTTTTCTCGGTGGTTTAGTCTTTAAAATAAGATTTTTATGGCTTAGCCGTACAGTGAGAGCTTGTAAAAAAAGAAGACCCTAATGCGAACACCTCAAAATGTGCCCCGAAACAGGATTCATTTTTTCACAAGCTCTGAGAACTTTAGCTGATAGTTGATATTTGGTGATAGCAACCAATACTACTCATGAGGTCTCTGCAACTTCGGGAATTCTTGGCAATAGGCTGGCAAAACCATCCTCTCCAAGGCTCGGCAAGGGACTCTATTTCTCAATTAGAAGCCACGCTCCTGTTTGGCGTATCTTCCGTAGCTCTATTGTCCAGGGCGAAGGGGTTATTTTAATAACTGGAGAGCAGGGAGTTGGTAAAAGCTGTTTTTTAAGCCGACTGAAGGATATTCTACCAGACAATCGGGATATGGTCCAAATCCAAGATCCCACCATGCCCGCAGATATTTTTTTACAATCTCTCATGAATGCCGTTAGGTTTGGTGATCAGGCCGAGACCGCTTTAACACCAATTGATAGTACCCACAAACAGCTATTAGAGGCTCTTGAAGAGAGGGTTGCTACCGGACGCAGATTGCTTGTTGCTATTGATCAAGCCCATATGCTGAGTGATACAAATGCTGAACTACTATCTCTACTGGTGCCTTTCTCTCACAAAGGGATGAAACCTGTACAACTTCTATTAGTTGGACGTCCTGAGTTATGGGGCTGTCTTGAGAGTGAGCCCTTCAGGTTAATCCGTAAAGAGATTATTGGCTCCGGCGAAATCACTCCACTGACGAGATCTGAAGTTCTGGATTTTATTCATTTTTTTATTAAAAAGAAATTAGGACGTAAAATTCGTGTCTCTTGGTTTGCTTGGGTTGATATTTTTGCTATTACTCAAGGTAACCCTTTTAAAATTGAGCAGATTCTTAACCAAACTCTAGCTTTAATCAAGCTACGCCCCAGGTGGATTATTACCCGCTCTCTGGTAAAAGTTGCCCAAGAAAACCAGCCTGATATATCAATGCATCATGGTTTTTTTGGTTCTAAGGCAATTGTTTTTGCGGCTGTTTCACTAGTTGTTATCGTTGCGTTGTTTAGTGGACTGTTTGATTTTTCAGATAAAGAGCCAAACTTTACTAGAGTTGCAATTCCCTTTACCAGCAATGAGACAGCTTCACCACCAGTTACCAATAAACCAAAAATTGTTGCAGCAGCTAAAGAAGAGGTGGAGATAGAGTCAACATCTGTTGCTGTACCAGCTATTGTTACTCCTCAGCAAACAATAAGAAAAAGCAAAAAAATTATCTGGAAACCTACACCTAGAGAGTCAACAATTTCATCTTTTGTTCATGAACCTCCTGTTAGTAAGCCGCATAGGGTTAAAAATGTATTTAAGCCTATGGTAAAAAAACCAAAGAAAAGTATTTTATCAATACCAGCAGTAGCTCCACTGACAAAAGGTTATTTTGTTACTCCAAAAAATCTTAGACCAATGCAGGTCGTTCCTGGAATGCCGTCTACAGCACCGCTATTGGTTGGCTCTCCTGATGATCGAATGTTTGGAAAAATTGTTGAAAAGTTTCAAAAACCAAGCTCTGCTGAGACTCTATCTGCTGCGGGCCTGCTGGAAAGCACTCCACTGCCATTGACTACTGAAGATACATTGAGGTCGGCAGGTAAAATTTTTGTGGTGCAGATTGGCTCATTTTTAAACCGGGATAATGCTGAAAGGTTGATGCTAGATCTTTCTAAGCAGGGGCTGGAGCCATATGTGCATCTTTTTGAGGACGGTGCAGAAAAGTGGTTTTCCGTCAGGCTGAACTACCGTGATAAAACAGCAGCCAGAGATATGGCAGAAGGTCTTAGCAACAACATGAACATGCCCGCAAGAGTCATTGAGCTATTTTATGAATAGCTTGATCATGGAATTGGTTTATTTGCTGACCAAGTGAAAATCTAAGCCAGATTATTGTTTAACTTAGATTCTGCAGTTGCTTACTCCACACTATTAATAGCAGCACGAATTCGTTGGTCTACATCTGCTGCAATAGCATTGACCTCAGGATTGTCCATTAGGTGGCTTAGGATCATAGGGTCCATAGCGACAATTTCCACCTCTTTTTGTTGGTTCTCCCTTACAACAACATTACATGGAAGCAGAACGGCAATATCAGGAACTGCCGTCAACGCTTTATAGGCAATAGGAGGGTTGCAGGCTCCGAGAATAATTGTGCGAGGATAGTCAACATCAATTTTTTTTTTCAATGTTGCTGCAATATCTATCTGGGTTAAAACCCCAAAACCCTGATCTGCAAGTGCCTTTGTTATCCGTTCAACTGTTTTGGTATAATTGCTAGAAACCTGTTTAACTATTGAATAATTAACGTTTTTCATGGTTTTTGTGAGCTCTCTATCTGTAGGTTTTTATAAAATCAACTGGATTTGTAATGTGAATTATTTTTCCCAATCCTTAACAGGTGGTAAATGGGCTATGGTTTCGTCAAAAGATATTTTTTTACCAGAGTTTTTGTCAAAAAGTCCTATCTTGGTATTATAATCTACAATGGCCTTTGTTGTTTTGGGGCCTATGTAACCATCAATAGGTCCAGGATTAATTCCAATAGCAGTCAATCTAGCTTGAATAAGACGTATTTTTTCTTTACGTTTTTTTGGCATTATAAAACTTGGCTGATGTTTTAATACCATCTCTGCAACAAGTTTTTGCTGATATTGCAAAGCTTCTATTGCCAGTGCTGTGCCGGCCCCATTAATTTTAACCAGCATCTCTAATGCTTGTCGGTTGTTCTCTTCTGCACTTATTATGTTGCCTTTAACATATAGAGAGTGGGCCAGGCCGCGAATAGTTTTAGCAATTAGGTTCGAAGAGCTGTCTTTTGTTTGGAGTATTGTTAAAGCACGGTTATAAATGGAAATTGCTAGATCTGGTTGATTGTCAAGACGAAAATTATCTGCCAGCACCAAGAGAGTTGTAGCAATCTCTTGGTGGTTTGGGCTGTTTTTATATTTCTTTTCCAGTAAGGTTAAAGAGCGGCTAAGAATGGGGCGGCCCATGGCCGGTTTGCCAATAAGCTGATAATTTTTAGCCATCTGGATGAGTATAGGCACCAGGTGGGGATGTTCAAGACCCTGAATATTTTCAGAAATAGCCAAAGCTCCCTTTAAATATTCAATTGCTTCTTCATACTTCGCATCTTTTTGGCTTGATTTAGCTAATGATAATAGCAGCTTAATTCTAGCTAGATGAAAAGGGCCTCTGCTGCCCATATATATGTCCAAGGCACTTTTTTGTAAAACAACAGCCTGTTCGACATCTCCAGCAAGGAGTTTGATTTCAGCCTCTTCTGCCTGCAAAACTGCTTTAGCGGTTGAGTTGCTGGGAATAGAGTCAGTTAATTGTTTGCGAATTTTCTGTTTCCATAATTCGGCATCTTTACTTTTACCGGTTTCTGCAGATATTTTTACAAGATCTTCAAGAATATTTATGGTTAGAATATGTTTAGTACCAAAATTATCCTCTATTAGTTTTAAGGCCCGTTCCAACGCCTGTTTTGCACGAGTATACTCCTTCTGCTTTAGCCAAACATGGGCTAGCTGCTGGAGATGAGTGGCCAACATTGGGTTTTTTTTGCCAAGTTTGCTCTCTTGCAGTCGAAAAGAGCGAGCCAGAAATCTCTCTTCAGCTTTAGAGTTTCCCTCTGTATGATAAAAGCTGGCAACCCGGTTTAAGCCCCATATAAATTTTAAGTTGTTCTGGGGAAGTTTGTTGCCATCATTGCTAATTTTATCAAATATCTGTTCAGCAACCATGTATTCATCAGGGGTTGTGGCCGACCATGAAGCGTCGATAAAGGGTTGCCATGGAGAGTCGCTGGAACCTGCTCTCACGACAGAGAGTGGCACTGTAAGTATTATTAGTATAAAAACAGTGGTTAAATTTGAGGTTATAGACCTAAACAGCAAAAATTATATCCTTTTTGAGAAAGATAGATTTGGAGACTACGTTTTTGTTATATCTGATCCAATTATAAAATACCTTTTACTTAATAAACCACTTTATTCACAATAAATTGGGAAACGATGGTGATAATTGATTATTCTAGTTTCGGCAATAGGGCATGAATCAAGAAGATGCACCATTAATGCACGCCAAATTGTCGAATCTAGGATTCTAGGTAGTTTATAAACTAAGCCGCTACCGTTTAGTGTAACAAATATTTTCCTGGATTGATTTGGGAATCATGAAATATTTAGATAAAAAGAGCAAGGCTGGAAAATTATGTTGAAAAAGGCTTGGGATCTAGATCTACAAGAGGGGTGGGTGGTTTTAACCGTCAACCGCCGCCTTGCTCGCTATATTGACGGGCTTTATGAGCAACAGAAAAAGAGAGATGGGCAGATCATATGGTCTACTCCAGATATTATGCCATTTTCTGCATGGTTGGAGAAGTGTTGGTTGTCTCTTCTCGATGAGGCAATAACAGATTTTGCTCTACTTAGTGAAGAGCAGGAACGAGTTGTTTGGCAAGAGGTAGTGTCAAGTTCATCTAATAAAGGTTCGCTATTATGGACAGACAGTGCTGCCCATGGGGCGCAACAGGCGTGGAACCTTCTTGAATCATGGCTGATTGAGTTGCCAGAGTCAGAGACTGTTGGTAATGATGATGCCAGTGCATTTTATCAATGGTCTAAGAGCTTTGAGGCGAAATGTCAGCAGGAAAAGTGGCTGCCAAAGGCGGCTATGGTTCAAATGCTGACTCTAAACCTAGATAAAATTAACAAGCCTAAAGGGGTGATTCTGGCAGGTTTTAATGAGATTCCAGCAAATCAGAAGCAGCTATTATCCAGTTTAGAGAAGCTGGGGGTGGCTGTGGTTATCTGGCAGGAGCAAAAAATCGAACCTGATGTTGAGGTTCTCTCTTGCCATGATGTGAACGCAGAAATTATAGCTGCGGCAAATTGGGCTAGATTAGAGTTGGAAAGAGAGCTGGATCAAGGTCAGGGTTCTGAGGATGTAACAGGTTCTTCAATTGGCATTATTGTCCCGGAGTTACAAAATCTTCGTGGGAAGATTATCCGTATATTTTCTGAGGTTTTCTATCCAGGCCGCCCACAACAGGCTCCATTTCCCGATCAATCTATATTTAACATCTCTCTTGGTGCTCCGCTGCTTGAAACCCCTATGATTAGAGATGGTATGCTGTTGCTGGAACTATCTCGTAGCAAGTTAAGTTGGCAGGATTGGGGGGCGATATTAAACTCCCCATATTTAGCTGGTGGTGATGTGGAGTGGAGTTGCCGGGGTTTGTTGGATGCTGCTCTGCGTCGGCAAGGGGCGATGGATTTGTCTATTGCCGATATTGCTCTAAGCTCAGCTACAAACGCACCACTTTTGCACAGCAGGTTGACCGCTGTACAAGATTTTTTAGGTAATGAGGAGTGGGGAGACGGTTTTGTCCAGACACCAGGACGGTGGGCCAACTGTTTTGATAAACTGCTCCAGATTTTAGGCTGGCCTGGAGATGGTGGTCTTAATAGCCAAGAGTTTCAATGTGTTGAGTCATGGAAAAAGGTTCTTGGGGTGTTTGCCTCTCTAGAGATGGTGTTACCAGAAATTGATCTTGATATTGCTCTGTCAGAGCTAAAAGAGCTTGTGGGAACAGCCATATTTCAACCTGTTGAGGCTGAAGCCAAGGTACAAATTCTTGGAGTGTTGGAGGCAGAGGGTGAAATTTTTGACTCTTTATGGCTATTGGGTCTGACTGACAAGGTGTGGCCTAAAATTCCTGAACCTAACCCATTTATCCCTGTTGCCTTTCAAAGAAAACATGATCTACCCAGATCATCAAGTCAGCGTGAGTTAAGGTATGCAAAACAGTTGACCAATCGGATTCTAACTTCCTCTAACAAAGTTATCGTAAGTTATCATGAGTGGGAAGGAGAGATGCAGCAAAAGAAGAGTCCTTTAATTAGCTCAATTAAGCAAGTTGATATTAAAGATATTTTAAAGAAAACTTATCCAACATTGGCCGATGTCATTCTCGCACAGCCGGGAATGAGTTTTCAGGAAGAACAGCCACTTCCTGTATTTTTAAATGATGAACCAATAACTGGCGGAACATCCGTTATCAAAAGTCAGGCACAGTGCCCATTTTCCGCTTTTGCCAAATTTCGCCTTAATGCCCACCCACTAGAAGAGCCCCAGCAAGGTTTTAATGCCGGAGAGCGGGGCGAAATTACCCATGCCAGTCTCGCCTCTTTCTGGGGAGAGGTTGGCAGTTCCGCTAACCTTAATTTGATGAGCTATCAACAGCGAGACAGCTTAATCTTTAAGGTGACAAGCAGAGCGGTTAAGGCTCAATCATTAAAAAGTGGTAATTCAATATCCAAACCATATCTTCAATTAGAGATAAAACGGCAAAAAAGACTGCTATTAACCTGGTTAGGGGTTGAAGAGAGGCGGGAAGCCCCGTTTAACGTTGTAGAGAGAGAGTCTGAAGGCTCTATAAAGCTCGGAGGAGTTGTTATCAATTTTCGTATTGACAGGGTTGATAGCCTGGATTCTGGTGAGTTGGTGGTGGTTGACTATAAAACCGGGGCAGCAAATGTTAGTAGTTGGTTCTCTGAACGCCCTCATGAGCCACAGATGCTCTTATATGCCATGGCCAATGCTGATAAGCTGGCGGCTCTGGTTTATGGGCAGCTAGCTACTGGTAAACTGCGCTATATGGGGCTGGCCCATACAGATGGTATCATACCGGCCTTAGACCTCCTTGAAGATGGTAAATACACCCCTGATCACATGGACTGGCAGAGCCTTATTGCCGACTGGTCAACGGTTGTTGGGCAGTTAGCTGAACAGTATCGCCTGGGGGAGCATGCTGTTGACCCCCTTGAAAAAGCGTGTGAATGGTGCGACCTACCAGTGTTGTGCCGGGTTGCTGCAAAAAACTACTCCCAACCAGCAGATCTTGATTTAGATGAGGGGGTGTCATGAGCATAGTTCTATCTGATGGTTCTGCCCGTAGCCAGGCTTTAGACCCTGCAAGATCTTTTATTGTTCAAGCTCCAGCTGGGTCTGGAAAAACCGGATTGTTAAGTTTACGTTTTTTAAAGCTACTGGCTCAGGTTGAGCAACCGGAGCAGGTGGTAGCTATCACCTTTACCAAAAAAGCTGCCGCTGAGATGAAAAGCCGTATTTTAGAAGCGATTGTTTTGGCAGGTGATGCTGTACCAACTGTCGACTTTCAAAAGCAGGCATGGGACTTGGCTAAGGAGGTTGTTAAGCGGGACCGTCAGTTGGAGTGGGGTTTGATTGACAACCCTGGACGTTTGCGTATTCTCACCATCGACTCTCTATGTTCTACCATCTCCAGACAGATGCCGGTCCTCTCTAGGTTGGGGGGGGCGCCGGATATTGTTGAAGATTCCCAACCACTATTTTTGGAGGCGGCACGGACCACCATCAACCATATTGACGGGGATGGAGAGTTAGGGAAAGCGGTGGAGGTTTTACTGGACCATCTTGATAATAACCTAAACCGTGTTGAGACTCTGTTAGGGGCTATGTTATCCCGTCGGGAGCAGTGGTTGCGGCATGTTACCGGGCGGAGAGGGGTTGAGGTTCGCAAACTATTAGAAGAGAGCTTGGAGAAGATAGTTTTTGCCGAAGTACGACGGGTTAAAAGCTTGATTCCCAATGATTTGTTCGAAGAAATTATTCTAGTAGCAAGAGAGGCAGGACGACAGTTGCAAGCTAGTGGTGTCTCTACAGGAGAGCTGGCTAAATGGGCTGATATAGAGGAGATAGCCAAGGATGAAAAATCTGCTCTTCCGGCTTTAATCGGTTTAGGGGAACTGTTGTTGACCAACTCTGGTAGCTGGCGGAAAACTTTTACTTATAAAACCGGTTTTCCAGCCCCAAGTAATGGGCGTAACCCTCAAGAGAAAGCTGCTCTTAAAAAATCTAAAGCCCGTGCTGGTGACTTGGTTGTAAAGTTATCACGCCATGATCTGTTCCGGCTAGCTCTTCACGGAACCAGAGCACTCCCTCCTATACGCTACAACAATGGGCAGTGGGCTATTCTATCTGCACTGCTGAACCTGCTGCCGGTCTGTGCTGCCCATCTTAAAGTGCTCTTTTCTGAAAATAGAGTGGTTGATTTTTCCGAGGTATCACAGAGTGCTCTTTATGCTCTTGGAGAGAGTGACCGGCCTACCGATTTGGCTCTGAAACTTGATTATCAGATCTCTCATCTACTGGTTGATGAGTTTCAAGACACTTCACGAAGCCAATATGAGTTGATCAAAAGATTGGTTGCCGGGTGGGGTGAGGAGAGTGGTAACACCCTGTTTTTAGTAGGAGATCCCATGCAGTCCATATACCGTTTTCGTGAGGCTGAGGTAGGACTGTTTCTCCAGGCAAGGATGGCTGGCATTCCGCCAGTTAAACTTACCCCTCTCAGCTTGAAGGTCAACTTTCGTTCAAAAGCAGGGATAGTTAACTGGGTCAACAGTGCCATGGGGGACATTTTCCCTATTGAGGAGCATATATCTGTTGGTGCAGTTCCCTACAGTGATTCAGTCTCTTTTCACCCTGTAGGCAGTGAGCAGGCTGTAAGTGTTCACCCTATGCCGCCGAAAGATGTACTGGCTGAAGCCGGACAGGTGGCAGCTATAACTGCTAAAGCTCGCCAAGAGGGGTTTAGTGTGGCGGTTTTGGTTCGATCCAGAAACCATCTAGCCCATATTCTTCCGGCTTTTGAGGATGCAGGACTCCGTTATCAAGCGGTAGAGTTACACCCCTTGGCGGGGCGACCGATGATTCAGGATCTGCTGGCTTTAACCAGAGCGTTGAACCATCCAGCCGATAGAATAGCCTGGCTTGCCATCTTGCGTGCTCCATGGTGTGGTCTCTCAGTGGCTGACATTTACCAACTGGTTGCAGCTAGTGACCATAAAAAAGTTACTGTTTGGCAGATAGTTGCGGATGATGATCTACCACTTAAATTGTCGTTACATGGTCGACAAAGGTTGTTACGTTTTAAAGAGGTTATGGGGGCTACTTTAAAAAGTAGGGGCCGGGGGGACCATTTTCCTGGTGCTGGAGAGTGGCGACGCTGGGTTGAGGGTTGCTGGCTTGCTTTAGGTGGTCCGGCAACTCTGGCTAAAGATGCTGAACTTCTTGATGCTGAAACATTTTTTGATCTTGTTGAGACTGTTGAAGGGAGTGCTGGCAGGTTAAACTTACTCCTACTAAATAAAAAATTAGAAAAACTTTATGCTGCAACTGACCCACATGCCGACCCAGACTTAACAGTTATGACTCTGCATAAAGCCAAAGGGTTGGAGTTTGATGTGGTTATTCTTCCCGGTTTGGATCGCCGGACAAGAGGGGAAGAGCGAAGGTTGCTGACATGGCTGGATGGCTCTTTGGATGACAGCTCAGAGGCAACTCCACTGCTGGCCCCCATAGGTAGAAGTGACCAGGAGGCTGAGGATGAAATTCAAGCCTATATTAGAAATATTGAAAAGCAAAAAAGTAGTTATGAAACAGCACGTTTGCTCTATGTTGCAGTGACCAGGGCTAAACAGCAGCTCCATCTTCTGGCTGGTACGGTTGAAGAGGGTAAAAAACCACAAGCAAACTCATTTTTAGCCACCCTGTGGCCGGTTCTTAATGAGCCGTTTACCAAAAACCAGGAAAGCTCTGAAGAGGCCGGGCCTGGCTGGGCAGAGTTGACTGTTATGCCGGATAGAGCCTTGCCAGCCGGGTGGCAAATGCCAGAACTGCCGGATATGGTGGTAAACCAAGGAGTTGTTACACAAGCTGAGATCTCAACTGAAGAGCCGGTTCTGTTTGATTGGGCAGGTGATACGGCCCGGCTGCTAGGTTTGGTAGTCCACCGTTATTTAAGCAAGATAGCTGATGATGGAGTTATAAGCTGGTCTGCAGAGAGGGTAGAGAGGCAGCACTCTGCAATTTCTGCCCACTTATTAAACCTCTCAATTCCAAAAAAACATTTAGCCGAAACCGTAGGCCGGGTAAAGTTGGCTTTGACAAGAAGTATTAAAGACAAACGTGGCCGTTGGATACTGGATGCCAACCATCTTGATTCACGTTCTGAGCTATCTATGAGTGGTTTTTTTGCTGGACGGAGAATTCGTGCTATAATAGACCGGAGTTTTATTGATAGTAACGGTACTCGCTGGATAATAGATTTTAAAACCAGCTTTCATGCCGGAGGTGGTCTTGATGGTTTTTTAGATAATGAATCAATACGCTACCAAGATCAGCTCAACCGTTATGGTTTGGTTTTTTCCAAGCTTGAAGATCGCCCCATTCGCCTTGGACTATATTTCCCATTGTTGTCAGGTTGGCGAGAGTGGGCTTATGAAGATGATGTGAATAATCTTGAAAAGGAGAACATTAGTGGTAGATGATTTTAAAACAACCGAAGCCTGGCGGGTGTTGCGTATTCAGGCTGAGTTGGTTGATGGTATTGAAGTTTTAAGAGGGTTGGGTGCAGCGGTGACAATCTTTGGCAGTGCTCGTTCAGGACCAAAGTCACAATATTATAAAGATGCGAAACTTTTAGGTCGCAATCTATCAAAAAAGGGTATTGCAGTTATTACTGGCGGTGGCCCAGGCATTATGGAGGCGGCAAATAAGGGGTGTCATAAAAAGGGCGGGTGCTCAGTAGGTCTTAACATTGCCCTGCCTTTTGAGCAGGCTCCAAATAAATATCAGGATATAAGCCTATCTTTCCGTTACTTTTTTATCCGTAAACTGATGTTCGCCAAACATGCAAAGTCCATTGTTATCTTTCCAGGTGGTTTTGGTACCATGGATGAACTGTTTGAGGCGTTGACTTTAGTTCAGACCGAAAAAGTCAGTCCGTTTCCAATTATTCTTTACGGTACAAAATATTGGCATGGGCTTTTGAATTGGTGGAGAGAGAGCGTTTTAGCTGATGGCTATATCAGTAAATCAGACCTAGACCTGATACGCTTAGTGGATACACCTGATGAAGCTATGAAAATTATTACAGATTTTATGGTGGATAGAAAAGAGTTGGGGCGTAAAAGAAGTAATACAAAATAGGCCTGCCCGGTATATCTCATCTTATTAAATATCCGGTTTAGATGGTCTCTTGTTCTAGAATCCACTCATAAATCTTTTTCTCAAGGGTTTCAGTGTTGTTTCTTGATGAATCTTTTTCAATATAGTCCAACAGTGTATTCTGTAGCTCTCCCAGCCATGGACCTGGAGGTTTTCTGACCAAATTAAGAATGTCCCCACCTGAAATTGCTAAATCATTGGTTCTAGGACGTTGTTTTGCTTTGCGAATGGCTTGGCAACTGGATAAAATATCTTGAAGGTTCTCTTCAGCTATGCGATGGCTGTCTGGAGTCAGCTCATCAATTGGTATTCCAGCTTGACTCCAAGCGTAGTGGAGGCGGTATAGCCCCTCTAATGGTATAGAGTCATTTAAAAGCCGCTTGAGAACCCGGTCAGATGGCGTAGAGTCAAGGTTCAAGTGGAATAGAAGGTTGGATATACGGCGTTGTCGGCGTTTTGAAAAACAGAATTTTTCAAGTATCTGTTTACAACAGACCGGTGACTCTTCATGGGGAGCTTTAAGACCTGCAGAAGAGAAGAGCTGTTCTCTCTCACCAAATGTTGAACTGATGCCTATGAATAGTGCCGACCAACGTAGATCTAGTAGAGATAGCTCTTCTTTATTGGGTATAGATGATAGAGAAAGAATGGTTCTAATAGTACGCTCCCATAGTGTTTGCTTGGGGTTGCCACTATCAATGATAACTTTTAGCTGGTCCAATTCAGGGAGTAGGTTGACCCCTAATGTAGTGTTAAGCATATAGCGAAATAGCTTGCGGTCAGACTCTGTTCGTAAAGGAAAAGAAAAAACTCTATCTAGCTCTGCCCTAAGCCGTTCTGGTATTACGTCATTAACCAGGGTTTCGGAGGACCGGGCAAGATCAACTGAGTCAGGCTTGAAAGATAGTTGTAGAGAAAAGCGGAAAAAACGTAGTGCACGCAGTGGGTCATCTTTTAAAGTTGCGGCTCCGTTAACAAGTCTGATTTTTCGGTTGGCAAGATCTTCCTGGCCTTTGAATGGGTCGGTAATAGGGCCGTTAGGCCAGAGGTAGGCCATGGCATTAATGGTGATATCTCGCTGCAATAGATCCTCTTCCACACTTGGCGGCTGGCCTTGTCGGTGGCGAAATGTTGATATTTCAACAGTTTTTGGCTTTTCACAGCCTTTTAGAGGTATGAACAGTACATTATGTCTGGAACTAGCAATTCCTGGAGAATAGCCTTTTTCAGTCAAAAGTTGCTGACACTCATAAAGAGGGCGGGCAACAAGAATATTCAGGTCGTTTGTCGGTGGCTTGTTTTGTAACCCATTGCGAACAGCTCCGCCTACCAGATATATCGGACCGATTAGATGGTGTAGATCATCTAACATTGTTTGCAGGGTCTTGGGCAGACTGCTATTAAAGTATGGTATCATAATTTCTTTTTAGATTAGACGTTAAGCTTGGCTAGTTTGTTTAATTGACATTCTGAATCCTTGCTATTTTGTCTATTTAACCAAAAGTGATTATTACATAATTTTCACAAATGTTAAGAGTATTGTTTGTATTAGGTCAATGAATAAGAGAAAAAACTACCGCCCCATGTCGGTTATTACCATGGGTTGCCGGGTAAATCAGTTTGAAACTGAGCTGTTACGTCACGGTGGGTTTGAGAGAGGCTTTTACATCGCCAAAGATATTGATGATGTTGAGTTAATTATCGTCAATACCTGCTCAGTAACAAGTGAAAGCGACAGGCAGGCTCGACAGCTAATCCGTCGTGCAGCAAAGGATAATCCCCAGGCAAAAATAGTTGTCACCGGCTGTTATGCCCAGAGAACACCGGAAATATTGAGCCAGCTACCGCAAGTTGCTCTGGTATTGGGTAATCAGGAAAAAAGTGAGCTATGGAGCTATGTAGATACTCTCTACCACGCAAATGGTAAGGAGGAGGTGCATACGCCCCATGGAGATGGAGCCAAATCTGACATAGATGCAGAAGGCTCTAACACTACTATCCATGTAGGAAAAATATCTGAACTAGAGATGGTTCCCAGCCGTCCGGTTGTTGATACCTTTAGCGATCGGGCCAGAGCATTTTTACAGTTGCAAGATGGTTGTGACAGGTCGTGCACCTATTGCCTCATACCAAGTGTTAGAGGTCCAAGCCGCTCTTTAACTTCTGAACAGATTTTAGCCCAGGCTGAAAGGTTTGTTGCTTCCGGTTTTAATGAGTTGGTTCTAACCGGTATCGATTTAGGCTCTTATGGTCTGGACCTCTCTCCAGCTATATCATTAGCTGATATTATTAGTAAGATTTTGAATATTCCTGGAGTAGGGCGGATAAGATTATCGTCAATCGACCCTGCTGATATTGATGATAAATTATTGGATCTTTTAGCCAGTGAAGATAAAATATGTGCCTATCTCCATCTATCTATCCAGTCTGGTGATGATATGATTTTGAAAAGAATGGGGCGCAGGTCTGACAGTCGGGGAACACTTGATAAGATAAAGCAGATTAAAAAAGCCAGACCGCAGACGGAAGTCGGTGCTGACCTTATTGTTGGTTTTCCAACTGAGAGTGATGAGGCTTTTCAAAATAGTTTGAAATTGGTAGAGGAGGGGCGGTTGGTTTTTCTCCATATTTTCCGTTATTCAGACCGCCCTGGTACACCAGCAGCAAAAATCCCCAGTAATTTCAGGGTTTCTGGTGTTGAGGCAAAAAAAAGGTCGGAAATTTTACGTAAAGCTGGAGAGACAAACCTATCGCTAGCTGCTTTGGATAGGTTCGGGCAGACGGATTTAGTTTTGATAGAGTCGATAGAAGGTGGTTTTGCAACTGGAAAAACCGACTCGTTTCTACCGGTTAAATTTGCTGTGAAAGGCGGAGAGAAAGTAGGTGAATTAATGAAAATCAGGCTAAAAAGTTTTGATAGTATTAATAGCCATTTAGGTGGCGTTGTCCAATAACTATCCACAGGTTTTTCAACAATTTTTGTGGATAAAATGTGGATAGTTAAATTTACGATAAAATATAATACTGAAAGTAAGAGTCTCTACTCGTCATCATCTTCATAATAGTCATCATCATCATCTTCTTCTTCGCTCTCAAAATCAAAAGCAACTCCTTCATTTGGCTTTATTCTGGATATAACGCAGTGAAAAGAGAGCTGAAATGTCTCTCCATCTTCGTTAGTCTCAACAAAAACTACCCCTTCATCGCCAACGTTTAAACCAGTGAGTGGTTGTGAGCTCTCCAGAAATGCACCACTCATGCTTACATTTGTTGTCTCGCCAACAATAACTATACCGCTTCTGTCAGCTTCAAAGCGTAACTTGGCCCGAAAAGAGATCCGTTCATCCCGGTTTGTTTTATTTTCTAGGCTGTTGCTGCTCATTAGTTTGTTCTCCATCAATTGTAGCGTATTTCAAAATTACAAACTGTCGCAATAATTTTTTTTAAAAAGAATGGGATGGTCCCAGGAAGGTGGCAAACCCCTTTCCAGTTAGATTTGGGATAAGGTCCAAACTGTTACAAAAAAGAATTCTAAAAATCTATGAATTATAAAAACTTAACCATTTTTCCATCATTATTCTACCCCAAAATCTTAGTAACTATCTCATAGACATCCCTAGAAAGCTTTGGCTCTGCCGATATTCGTTTTAAAGCATTATGCATTTGCTCTTGTCTATCCTTGCTAAAGCGTCGCCATTGGCTCATAGAGGTAAGTAGTCTTGCAGCAATTTGCGGGTTGGTCAGGTTTAGCTCCAACACCATATCAGCTAGAAATTGATAACCAGACCCTGAAATATCATGGAAGCAGTAAGGGTTGGAGTGGCAAAAAGTCCCAATCAAAGCTCTAACCCTGTTTGGATTCTTCAAGGTAAATAGTGGGTGGTCCATCAACTTTTTTACCTGGTTTAAAGTGTCAGGCAGTGGGGCCATGGCCTGCAGAGAAAACCATTTATCCATAACCAGTGGGTCATCACTCCATGATTTCTCAAATGCAGCTAAAACCTCAATCCGCTCTGGAGAGTCAATGGCAGTTAGAGGTGCCATTGCTCCCAGCGTATCTGTCATGTTGTCAGCTTTATAAAACCTATCAATTGCTAGCTTACGATAATCAGTGTTATTGGATGCTAGCAAATATGATAAGCTTATGTTTTTCAAAGATCTGCATCCAGCGTCATTAGGGGTGAATTTATATGAGGTATTTCTGGAATATTCATCCAATAACCTCTTGAAATCACCCTCTAGACTATTGGCCAATGTGGTGCGTAGCCATTCACGAACAGTGTGAACTCTTTGTGGATTTGGATTTTCTACTCTATCAATCAGCGTTTTTTGAGAGGGCAGTGTTAGAGTCAATGCTTTTGGGGCCGGAGATAATTTTTCATCGTTCAAAGTTTTGGCAAATGCGGCAATAAAACTTTGCACACGCTTTATATCTACAGTTTCTGGGGCTGCTTTTGAGCTAATAATTGCCTGTAATAGCCTGGTTGCCAGCTCTTGACCACCCTCCCAACGGTTAAATGTGTCTGAGTCGTGGCTCCATAAAAAGGCCAGATCTTCATCTTCTAAATTAATCTGCATTCGTACTGGAGCAGAAAAACCTCTTAACAGAGAGGGAACAGGTGGTTGTGATATTGAGGTAAATATAAACTGTTCCTGTTCATTTCTAAGTTCCAAAACCCGCTCTGTTGCTTTGGAAGGTGTCGCCTCTTCACCTTGTAAAATTAGTGGTAGATCATCACCGTTTCTATCTAGAAGGCCCATGGTAATAGGAATATGCAGAGGTTTTTTGTTTTTTTGACCAGGGGTTGGCGGACAAACTTGTTTGATGGTCAGCTTATAGGTTTTTTCATATGGATTGTGAATACCATCAACTTTCAAAAGAGGGGTTCCTGCCTGCTTATACCACAGTTTGAACTGCTTTAAATCTTTATCTGATGCAGACTCCATAGCAGCAATAAAATCGTCTACTGTCACTGCTTGACCGTCATGACGGTTAAAATAGAGGTCTATCCCTCGTCGATAGTTGTCAGCTCCTATTAAACGTTTGATCATGCCAACCAGTTCTGCCCCTTTTTCATAAATAGTCAGGGTATAGAAGTTGTTGATCTCCAAATATGAATCAGGCTGTACGGAGTGGGCTGTAGGACCAGCATCTTCAGGGAACTGGTTGCTTCTCAATAAGCTTACATCTTGAATTCTTTGCACATCACTAGATATAGACTCACCAGAGAACTCCTGTTCCCTAAAGACCGTCAGTCCCTCTTTAAGGCTAAGTTGAAACCAATCCCGGCAGGTTACACGGTTACCTGACCAGTTGTGAAAATATTCATGGCCAATTACCGCCTCTATTAAGTGATAATCGCTATCAGTTGCACTCTCTGGTTTGGCTAAAACATACTTTGCATTAAAAAGATTTAGCCCTTTGTTCTCCATTGCTCCCATATTAAAATCATTAACAGCAACAATCATATAGATGTCTAGATCATACTCAAGACCATAGCGTTTTTCATCCCAGGCCATGGCTTTTTTCAGTGATATAAGGGCGTGGGCACATTTGTCCTGGTTTTGACTCTCCACATAGATCCGCAGGGAGACATTTCGACCTGATTTTGTGGTAAAACTATCCTCTTTGCAGATCAAATCACCTGCAACTACAGCAAATAGATATGCTGGCTTGGGAAAAGGATCTTGCCACAGTGCAAAGTGTCTACCACCGTCCATTTCACCAGAGTCAATTAAATTACCGTTAGAAAGCAGAGTTGGAAACTTTTTGGCATCTGCTATCAACTTGGTTGTGTAGCTAGCCATGACATCGGGCCGGTCTGGGAAAAAAGTTATTTTTCTAAAGCCTTCAGCCTCACATTGTGAGCAGATAATGTCACCGGAACTATACAACCCCTCTAGTGATGTGTTGGCCTTGGGAGAGGTCTCTACTGTACTCTCTAAATAAAATTTATCTGGGCAGTTGTTTATGGTGAGATGTTCAGTTGTTAATTCATAACGGTCATCGTCTAATGAGTCGCCATCAATAGATATTGAGAGGAGTTTTAAATCACGGCCATTGAGAAGCAAATCTGCGGCTTTTTCAGTTGAGTCTGGGTTGCGTTCAAATTTGATTTTTGCCTGTACCAGACTTTTTTCTGGTTTAAGGTCAATTGTTAGATCTATCTGTCTTACTATAAATGGATAGGGTTTGTAATCTTTTAGTAGTTTAAGCTTTTTTGATTTATCAGCCGACATTATTTGTCCTATTTAAGAGTTGGTACTGTTGGAAGGCCGCACCAACCCCATCAATACTGGCTAGAAGAGAACCCGCTCTATACCGTTCCTGTTAACTCGTTCTGTAAATTTTTGCCGCCAGGACTCACCTTGTAGTTTTTTAACCAGTTCAACAGCTAAAAATTCTGATTTTATTGGTAGTTCGTCACGGTATCTACCAAGACCTTGATAACAAGACGGGCAGGTAGTTAGTATCTTGGTTTTGGTTTGTTGACTAGCTATACCTGGAGATATCTCATCGACTCCATCTTTAATTACAACAGACTTTTTATACCTGACCTGAGCAGAGATATCCGGTCTGGCTACGGCAAAAGTACCAGCTTCACCACAACAGCGGTCTGACAATAGAGCCTCTCCACCCATTAGTTTCGATGCTACGGATGTAGCAGATGTAGTTTTGGTTGGTGTGTGGCAAGGGTCGTGAAACAGAAACTGTTCACCAGTAGCAGCAGCGGTCTCCATACCACGCTCAACCAGATATTCATGGATATCCAGAATGCGACAGCCAGGAAAAATTTTATCAAATTGATAGCTTTCCAGTTGGGAAAGACATGTACCACAGGATACTAAAACAGTCTTTATATCTAAATAATTCAATGCATTAGCAACCCGGTGCAACAAAACACGGTTGGTAGTGCTAATTTTTCGGCTTGTCGCTTCGTCTCCAGATGATGCTTGGGGAAAACCACAACATAAATAGCCTGGTGGTAAAACTGTCTGCACTCCTTCACTGAAGAGTAGAGCCATTACCGCCATGGAAATATCACTAAAAAGCCGTTCACAACCACAGCCGGGAAAATAGAAAACCGATTCACTTTTCGGGGTTAACTTTTTCAAATCACGAATAATAGGAATGGTTTCTGCCTCTTCAATATTCAAGGCCGACCTGGTGGTGGCTGCGTGAATATATTCAGGCAGTGGTCTTGACAGCAGAGGGAATACCCGGTTTTTGAGGGTTGGTTTCCCCCCTGTTCCTTGAGGTCGTTTTTGGTGGTTTACCATCCCTAGTTTATTTAGAGCCTGATAACCAAGAAGCTGGGCTGCATATCCGCCGACAATAAAGCTTTTATGAGCCATAAGAATAATCCGGGGATCGGTCATTGTCAGGTAAGAGAGGGCCACTTTACTGCCGATAGAGCCTCTTTTTTTGTTGTTTTGTTTTAAAATCTCTCGCATGCGAATGGTGATTTTGCCAAAATCAATATTAACAGGGCAGGGAACAACACAACGATGGCAAATTGTACAGTGGTCTGCTAAATCTCCCATTTCATCAAAATGGTGCAGAGAGACCCCGCGCCTGGTCTGCTCTTCATAAAGAAAAGCCTCAATCATCAATCCGGTAGCCAAAATTTTATTACGTGGCGAGTAGAGTAAATTGGCACTGGGAACATGTGTAGAGCAGACCGCCTGACATTTGCCACAGCGCAGACAGTTGCTAAAAGCATCGTTGAGAGAGCCTAAATCACTCTCTTGCAATATCAACGCCTCCTGCTGAACCAAACGCAGAGAAGGGGTGTAGGCATTTTCCAGGCTAGACCCTGGCATAAGCTTACCGCGATTAAAATGGCCTTTGGGATCGACTGTTTTTTTATAGGCAACAAAATCATCAATAGTTTTTTGGTTAAGATAGGCAAATTTTGTTAAACCGATACCGTGTTCTCCAGAGACCTGACCACCTAGTTCGATAGTCAACTCCATAATTTGGTCAACCATTCGCTCTGCCTCTTGCAGCATGGCGTAGTCATTAGAGTTTACTGGAATATTGGTGTGAACATTGCCGTCACCGGCATGCATGTGTAGAGCAATAAACAGCCGGTTGGCTCTAAGACGGCCATGTATGGCATCAAACTCTCCACAGACCCCGCCCCAAAGATCTCCAGAGAAGATATGTTTAATCGGTTGTTCAATCTCCTCCCGGTAAGATATACGAAGTTCACGGCGGAGAATTAGAGCTAGAAGCAACTCATCAGGTCGGCCCAATTTCCGCTCATTATCTGTGAGATGAATCGCCGGGTCGTTTATGGGGTTGTCCAGTGAAGAGAGTATGGACTTCCAGCGTTTCTGTACCTTCTCCAAAAGGCCGTTAGCCACCTGTCGTTTAACAAAAACAATGGCCTCTCCCTCCTGACTGGATGGATAACCCTGGACAAAAAAATCAGAGAAGCTATTACTTTCAATAAAATTAGATACTTCCTTAGCCATCTCCAGCTTGTTTTTAATCGACTGCTCTATATTTATCCGTTCAATACCAGCAGAATATTCTGCTAGTTTTTCCAGTGGGATGACAATATCTTCATTGATTTTAAAAGCGTTAGTGTGTGCGGCAATAGCTGCGGTTCGGGAACGGTCGGCCCAGAAACGTTTGCGACCCTCTGGAGTTACAGCAATAAAACCCTCTCCAGCCCTTATGGCAGCTAGTTTTACCACCTCTGCTGCAGCTTGGGCTACCACATCTTTATCATCACCAACTATATCAGCAAGTAGAACCATTTTTGGCCGTTCGCCACGGGGAGCTTTGGTATTGTAGCCAATGGCTTTTACATAACGCTCATCGAGGTGCTCAAGCCCGGCACAACCAGCCAGCTTATGGTTGTCTAAGTAGTTTTTAATCTCAACGATAGCTCCAACGGCCTGGGCTAGATCTGGCCCAAAAAACTCTAAACATACTGTATGTGTGGTTTTTGGCTCAATATGAAGTAGAAAACGGGCACTTGTAATCAGACCGTCACACCCCTCTTTTTGTACCCCAGGCAGACCACCGAGAAATTTGTTGGTAACATCTTTGCCAAGCCCAGGTTTTCTAATCTCTGCTGAGGGTATGGAGAGTTGCTCTATATCACCTTTTTGGCTGACTCCATCGGCATAGTAACGGGTTATCTGAAAAGCCGCCTCCGGTTGATCATGAATTTTACCAAGGTTGTGGTTTAACCTGGTAACTTCCAGCCATTCGCCGTCTGGAGTAACCATTCGCCACGAAATTAAATTATCAAGGGTGGTTCCCCACAATACCGCCTTTTTTCCACCGGCATTCATGGCAACATTTCCACCAATGGTGCAGGCATTTTTTGAAGTTGGATCAACAGCAAAGACAAACCCAGCTTTTTTGGCTGCTTCGGCAACCTGGCTTGTAATAGCTCCAGCTTCCGTATCAATCACTGTAACTGGATCAGCAACACCAGGTATAGTCATCTTTTTTACCAGACCAACCCTATCCAGACGCTCCATATTGATGATGGCTGTATCGGCATAAATAGGTACTCCAGAGCCGGTATAACCTGTTCCGCCGCCACGAGGAATAATGGTCAGTCCCAACCTGATACAGGCTGAAACCAGAAGTGCTACCTCTCTCTCGCTATCTGGAGTTAAAACTACAAACGGATACTCAATACGCCAGTCAGTTGCATCGGTGACATGGGCAACCCGGCCACGGCCGGAAAAATCAATGTTATCTTTAGCTGTAACCAAGATAAGAGCCTGGATGATTCTATCCCTCAGAGCAGTAGTTTCAGGAAAACTATCAGCAAAATTTTTCACCGCTGTTGTGACTGAATCAACAAGTTGCAAAACGTTGGCATTACCGTCAGCTCTGGCAATAATACGATCAATCCGCTGCTGCATCATCTCCAGTAATGAGTTGAGGTGATCACTATTTTCCAGCAGATCTTCTTGCAGGTATGGGTTACGGGAGATCATCCATATATCACCAAGAATTTCCAGCAGCATCTTGGCCGACTGGCCTGTTTTTCGGCTTACCCTGAGCCCATCCAGGATTGTCCACATATCTGAGCCAAGAAGACGAATAACAATTTCTCGATCAGAAAATGAGGTGTAATTATATGGAATTTCGCGTATGCGTTGTTTAGTATTCATTTAAGTTAGGCTGTGGTAATTGTTAGTTAGCCTGTTCACCCTGCTTGGCAACCTCTTTTTTTATCTCTTCCATATCCAATTCGCTAGCTTTGGTTACAATCTCTACAAACGGCTCTTCTGGTAGCATACCAGGCTGGGAGAAAATGATTATTTTTTCTCTGAAAATCATTAATGTTGGTATAGATCTAATCTGAAAAGAGCCAGCTAACTCCTGCTGTTGGTCGGTCTCAACCTTGGCAAAAACTATGTCAGGAAATTGCTCAGATACCTTCTCAAAAATTGGTGCAAAGGTTTTGCAAGGCCCACACCATGATGCCCAAAAGTCGACGATAACCATGTCGTTATCCGAGACTATTTGTTGAAAATTTTCTTTAGTAAGATCGATTGTTGCCATTATTAAACTCCGCTTATATATAGGCTGAATATATTTCCAGCCTCTGAATTTTAATTATTTGCTGGGTAAAAAATCAATTATTACATCAGCAGGAGTCTTGGTAGGGTGGGATAGTTTTTCCCTAATCTCCTGGTAGCCATCCTGAATATTCGCAATAACCTTTGTACTGTTTAACAGTTGATCCAAATCCTCTGCCAACTGGGTTGGGTTGGCTTCAGCTTGAATACGTTCATGGACCAATTTACGCCCAGCTACCAGGTTTGCCAAAGCGATAAAAGGGACTTTAATCACTCTTTTACCAATCTCATATGTTAGCTGATTTACCTGATATAGCACCACCATTGGAGTACCAAGCAGAGCGGTTTCCAGAGTTGCTGTACCAGATGCGACTATAGCTGCATCTGCTGCCATTAGCAGGTTGTAGGTCTCACCCTGACGGATCAACGTGCTTTTCCGTAACTCCTCTGCTCCAGCAACCTCAGACTCTGCAGGCCATAAAGAGTTCAATGTCTCATCAGATATTGTTTCAGCCTGAGCTAAAACATACCGGACTCTATTGCCTTTTCCTATAACTTTGCTCTGTGTTGCCAGCATGATAGCCAGCAGCCTTTTAACTTCACTATGCCTGCTTCCCGGAAGCAGAACCACCATTTTTTCTTCATCTCTAATGGCTAATGAGTTGCGAACATCCCTAGATCCAACTCCAGTTTGTCTGCCTTTAATCCAAGGTGCAAGTTTTTCTACCAGTGGATGGCCGACAAAAGTGACCGGCATCTTGGTGTGGGCATATATTTCAGCCTCAAAAGGGAACAAAACCAAGAGATGGTCAACCAGGCGGGCAATCTTGTCGACTCTTCCCGAACGCCAAGCCCAAACCTGGGGGCTGACGTAGTGAATAATAGGTATACCAAGGGCTTTTGCCTGCCTAGCCAGTAAAAAATTAAAATCTGGCAGATCGATTGTCACCAATAAATTTGGCTTTTTCTCTCTGAGGAGGCCGGTTAAATAACGAAATACCCTAATTAATCCTGGTAGCCGCTTGATAACCTCTACTATACCAATTACTGAAAGATCGTTTACATCATAAGGGCCAGTAACTCCCTGTTCTTGCATTTTCGGGCCACCAACGCCATAGATCTCTAAATCTTTACTCCGGTCTTTTAAGTGGCTTATTAAATCTCCACCGAGCAGATCCCCAGAGGCCTCGCCAGCAACCATTACAATTTTTAGCGGGTTGCTGTTGTTCATAACAGGAGACCGTTAAACCTAAATTCGTAAGTAGGATTAGCATTAATGGAGCAACATTTTGCTTTATCTGGTGAAAAAGAAAAAATCGGACTCACCTTTTTTGAGAAGATGTTTTTTTTTAATTTGCCAGTTGAATCAATGGTTTGTGCCATTGAAATGCGAACTACTTCAGAATCTATATTTAACCTAGGTTGCGTCAGGTACGTGGTTGCAACTGGCTCATCCAGGTTAAGAGGCAGGAAAAGCACCAGCTATTGACTCCCGGATTTTAGCAACAACCGCCAGAGCTTTGCGGCCATCTCTACCGCTGACCAATGGAGGTGTGCCATTACGCACAGCGTTGCAAAATGAGCGGACTTCAGCCTCCAAGGTGTCATATTTTTCAATTGGAAGTGTGGTCTGCTTTATAGCTGGAACCTCTGTACCGTCCAGCACCATTGTCCCCTGATCTCGTTGCATGATTATGATATCGCTATCAATAAAATCTAGGGATATAAAACTGTCATCCTGAAAAATACGGATGCGTCTGGTAGAGTCTCTTGCCACTCGTGAGGCCGTGACATTAGCCACGCAGCCATTTTGAAACTTAAGCCTGGCATTGGCGATATCAGTATGTTCAGTCACCACACGACTGCCTATTGCATCAATATCAACCAGTTCAGAATCGACAAAATTTAGGATTAGATCAATATCATGAATCATAAGATCCAATACCACATCCACATCCAGAGAGCGACTTTTAAAAGGGGCAAGACGTTGGGATTCAATAAACTTTGGCCGTTTTAAAACCCCGCTGTTCTTCAAGGCAGTTACAGCAGGGTGAAATCTTTTTAGATGTCCTACCTGTAGAACAAGGTTTTTTCTATCTGCCAGCTCGTTCAACTCATCAGCATCAGCAATAGAGACGGTTATCGGTTTTTCAACCAATACATGAACTCCAGCATTCAGGCAGGCTTCGGTAATTCTAAAGTGGGAGGGGGTTGAGGTAGCTACAGTGACCAGATCAACTGATTGCAACAGGTCATTATAATCAGTGTAAGCTTTAACTCCCAACTCTTTACTTACAGCTTGAACGCACTCCTTGCTAGAGTCAGCAACACCAACCAGTTCAACTCCTGGTATGGCGATATATTTCATGGCATGAAAACGGCCAAGATAGCCTGTACCTATAACAGCAGCTCGCAAAGGAGTGCCACTACTATCTGTTAAAAATTCAGAGGGAAAAGTCATTAATCAATTTCTACCTTCTGTATGGCCTGCTCAGTACATCCGAGAAGGATTATGTTATATTTATCGGCAAGGCGGACAGTAGTTTCAGGCTCTAAAATCATTGTTGCATTAGCCTCAATAGCTACTACTCGAATACCGGCTTTATGTACGTTTTCAATTGTTTCTGGGCCAATAGTTGGCAAATCCAAACGGTGGTCTTGCTGTGGCTTGGCTGTTTTAATCAATATCGCTGAATCTTTCTGCGTCCAACTTTTTGCTGAACCAGATATCAGAGCTCCAGTTCGTTTGAGCATGGCATCTGTTCCTTCCATGGCCTCAACCGAAACCACCACACCCTTTTTTACCACCACCCCCTGGCCTATATCAAGTCGGCCTAGCTCTTTAGCAGCGTGCCAGCCAAAACGAATATCCTTCCACTGATTCTGGTCCGGCCCTTTTTTGGTTAAAGCTCCCGGAGGAGTCAATAAATCAGGAACAAAATCTGTTATGGAGCCTAAGGTAAATCCATGCTGTTCCAGCTTCTTGGCAACGGCTCTTAGAAGTTGATCATCATGGAGACTTTTAAGACTTATTGCTATGGATAGAGCCATGGAATCAGGGCGGATTTTCCAGACGTTGGTCTTGGTTATTCCACCAGCCATAACAATCCACTCAACACGGTTTTGCAGCATAAAGTGGATGATTTTTTTAAACTGCCCAAGTTTGACCCATTTAACAGCTGTCGCAATCTGCTCTATTGCCGGGTCAGCTTCACCCTCATGAGCGGCAACAAACAGGGGATAATCTTCTCTGCTCTTACCATGGTTTGCTGTAGACCTGTCAAACAGAGCCTGAGCAAAAACCAAAGGAAGCTGCCCACTGCCAGCAATCAAACCGATTCGCGTTCCAGGAGGTGGTAATGTACCTGACTTATCAATACTAGCTGAGGCTACGTGACCGGTTTTATGCTGCATATCAGTATGTTGTCCAACATAAATTTAACGACAAATTCCTCTCTGACCACTCTGCAGGAACTCCAGAACACACTGTACCTCAGCTACAGATGGGAACTGGCTTTCAATCTCTCCAACAGCCTGTTCTAGTCTAAGTCCTGCTCTAAATATCAATCTATGGGCCTTGCGAATTGCCTTTATGACCTCTTCAGAATAACCACTACGCCTGAGACCAACAACATTAACACCGGTGATCTTTGCCCGGTTTCCTGCTGCAGAAGCAAAAGGGACCACATCCATGGATATGGCAGATGCTCCGCCAATAAACGTATTTCTTCCTACTCTGGCAAATTGATGAATGGCAGTCAAACCACCAATAATGGCCTGCTCTTGAATCTCTACATGGCCAGCCAGGGTGACACCATTTGCCATCACAACTTTGTCGTCAACCCGGCAATCATGGGCAACGTGGGAGTAGGCCATAAGCATACAGCCGTTACCAACTCTAGTTAAACCACCACCTTTTTTTGTTCCTCTGTGGATACTGACAAACTCTCTAATTTGGCAATCAGTGCCAATCTCTACTCTTGTTTGCTCGCCTTTGTAGCCGATATCTTGCGGCTCTAGACCGATAGATGCAAAGTTGAAAACTCTGCTATTGTTACCGATTACTGTCTTACCATCAATAACAGCATGGGGGCCGATCTCAACACCATCCATTAACTCTACATCTGGCCCTATAACAGCGTAAGCCCCTATGCGAACATTTTCACCAACTTTAGCACTGGATGCCACAACGGCAGTTTTGTGGATAAGCGGTTCTTTAACAACAGAGCCGTCTCTATTTTCGGGAAGGTTTTTTTTCACCTATTTTGTATCCCTAGTCATTGCCATCAATTCAGCCTCAGCCACAATACTATCACCTACATAGGCCCGTCCATCAAATTTCCATATATCTCTACGTCGCTTAATCAGTGCAATCTCCAGGCGGAGCTGGTCTCCTGGTATGACCGGTTTGCGAAAACGGGCTTTATCAATGGTCATGAAGTAGATTAGGCGGTCTTTCATTGAAATTGGGTCGGTATGTGCAGCAAATAGTGCCCCTGCCTGGGCTAACGCTTCAAGAATCAAGACTCCTGGCATTACAGGGTTATCAGGAAAGTGGCCCTGAAAGTGAGGTTCGTTGAAGGTCACATTTTTAATTGCAGTTATCGCTTCGCCTGGAACCACATTAACAATGCGATCAATCATTAAAAATGGATAGCGGTGGGGTAGAAATTTCAGTATAACTTCTGGATTGTTAATAAAGTCCATTATTTAAACCAGTCATTTGTTTTTTTATCTAGTTGAATAAGCACCTGCTCGGTAATCTCAATGTCAGGAGCGGTAAAAATTGTTTGACCTCTGCTGAATATAGCAGTGTATTTTTTCTCTCTGCCTATCTCTTCAATAACCTCTCGCAGTGCCTCAGTAAGTTTTTTTGTCCAGAGGCGGTTTTTTCGGTCAACAGCAGCTTGGTTGTCCTCAATGAGGCGTTGAAACTCTCTGAACTTCCGACGAATTTTGTTTGCTAACTCATTACGGGCTTCATGAGTCATAACATTTTTGCGCTCTTCAAGATCTTTTTTCATCTTGGTTATGTCGGCTTTCATAGAAGTAACTTCCTTCTGCTTGATAGCCAAAGTTTTCTTCAATAGCTCTGTCGCCTGTTTTGAGGCCTTTGATGAGGCCATAACTCTTGGTACATCGACATAGGCAAAGTTGATATCAGCTGCTTGGGCAGTATCTGAAGTACACAGACCAATGAAAAGCAATGCTATCGATAAAACCAATCTTCCTGTTTTAATTATCATCAACTATCGGCTCTCTTGGTTGGAAGAAAAAATATTCTTCTTAAAAAGCTGTTCCCATTGAGAAATCAAATACTCGTACATCATCTTTTTCGCCTTTAACCAGAGGGTGGGCAAAAATAACTTTTAAAGGACCGAAAGGGGAGTTCCAATTTATACCAACACCCGATGAAACCCTTATGGATGCATCATCCGTAACGTCACTTGGCAAGCTAGAGTCTGAAAGATTAGCCGAGTCAATAAAAGCAACACCACGCACACCTTTGTCGGTCAAACCGTAGATTGGAAAAATCACCTCACCGCTAAGTGTCTCATAGATAGTTCCACCATAGGATTCACTTGCTGTAGTTCTTGGGCCAAGGCCGCCTCGTTTAAAGCCACGAATCGAGCCTGAGCCGCCAAGTTGGAACCTTTCGTAGATAGGTAGTTCTGATGAAAATATACCTTGAGAATAGCCTACTTTACCAGTTATATGCCCTACCCAATAACCATCATTGGTAATTGGTCTATATAGTTGGTGCTCGGTAACTGCCCTGAAAAATTTAACATCACCTCCTAGCCCTGACAGTGATGTGGAAAGCTTATGAACTCGGCCTGTAGTTGGCAATGCGGCGTTGTCGACGTTGTTCCAGTTCAAAGAGTTGCTAATCATGGACTGTATGTAAGGGCTGTTGTCAGCTTGGGCCTGGGTCAGTGTGGAGTATGAATCACCATTATTAGTCACCTCAACTTTGGAGAGGCGATAACTGATAGTATTCATCAAATTTTTAGAAATCGGTATGCCCAGACGTAGACCGGCACCTATAGTATTTGTCTCATATGAGCTAGAGCTGGTTGGTTCAGTTCTTTTGTTAAAGAGATCAAAACCAGCCGACAAATTTTTGCCTAGGAAATAAGGCTCGGTAAATGAGATGTTGTAGTTTTGTGTTGAAGAGGATAGGGCGAAAGAGAATGCTAGTTTTTGGCCTCTTCCGAGAAAGTTGTTCTGAGATACGCTGGCTGTTCCAACAAAGGCATCAGCACTGGAGTATCCTGCACCGATAGTAAATGCACCGGTAGGTTTCTCTTCAACCTCTATCTTGACATCAATATTGTCAGCCTTTGAGGAGGACATTGGTGTTGAGATGTCAACAGTTTTAAAATATTGCAGGGACTGAATTCGTCCTTTCGACTTTCTAAGGTTTGAGGCTGAGAAAATATCTCCCTCAATCATAGATACTTCCCGGCGAACTACCTCATCATGAGTTCTTGTATTACCTGAAATCTCAATGCGATTTACAAACACCCTGCGGCCTTTGCTGACAACAAAATCAAGGTCAATGGTGCGCTCTTCATCATTTATAACTGTGTTTGGGTTAATTCTAAGAAAGGCGTAGCCAAAATCGCCAATTCTATCCGTTAGATTGGATATCGACTGTTTAACTTCTTTTCTAGAGTACCATTCACCATCAGAAACTGTAATTTCTTTGAATAGCTCTTCATTGCTAAGTTCGTCAAAGTCACCGTTTAGCGTAACTTTGCCCAACCGGTAGCGTTCTCCCTCTCTAACTGTATGGGTAACGATAAATGCACTACGGTCAGGAGTAAGCTCAGCTATGGAGGAGTCTACCGAAACACGCACATAACCTTCATCAAGGTAATGGTTTTTTAGTTGAGACTGATCAAACTGCAACTTCTCCTTATCATATGTATCCTCTTCAGTATACCATGAGAGCCAGTTTGTAGGTTTTATCATCAAACTCTTAAGCAGCTCTTTATCGCTCAAATCTGAATTACCAATGATTCTTACTTCACGAACCTTGGATTTTTCACCCTCTTCAATAATATAGATTAGATCAACTTTATTATTTTTTACCGTCTCAAATTTCACATCAATCTGGGCTAAAAACAGACCTTTAACCCGATAGGATTGTTGTATTGCCGCTATATCTTGTTGAGTTTGAGGTTGGGTAAAGATGGTGTCCGGCTTTAGCTTGACCAGTTTCTCAAGAGTCTCATCATCTATCACCTTGTTGCCTTCAAAGCTGACATCATTAACCATTGGGTTCTCCTGTACAACAACAACAAGAGTACCGCCTTCTTGGCTGAATGATACATCTTTAAAATAGCCGGTTTCATAGAGTGTTTTCACACTGGTGCGTAGTGCTTTAGCATCAAACCTGTCACCTTTGGCAAGTTCAATGTAGCTCAAAACCGTGTCAGTATCGATACGTTGTGCACCGTCTACTCTAATAGATGTAATAATCTCTTCTGAGTGACCTGCTGACGGAGCTGCTAAAAAGGCTATAGCCATCAGAGTGACTGCCAAATAACGCGTCAGGAAGTTGGAAAGTTTCATATCGATTAACCTGTTTCGATTCTAGAACATTAACTAATCCAATCCATAATAACTTCGTTACAGCCAAAGGGCAAGAAATCCTATGAGTGAATCTGTGTCAATAGTTTAAAACTACTTGAAGTTAAACAATAAAGTTCTTGTCGGTGTAGTAAATTTAACTGTGGCTCAAGCTAAAAAAAAACTTATTCTGTGGCTTAATCGCAAAAAATATTGTGCGATATATCGGTTCAACAGTTGAATGTTAAGATATCAATAGTTTGTGCTAGGTTTCGTTATGCTGGCACTGGTTCAGGAATAACCTGTCATCTGTGCAGAATGTCTACTATCAGGCAAAAATGCGCATTAAATCATTCTTTAAAGCCCAAACCATAAGCAGGAGCAGTAGTGCCATACCAACACGGCTGGATATACCCTGAACGGTCTCCGATACAGGGGAGCCTTTAATAGCTTCGATCAAGAAAAAGAAGAGGTGGCCTCCATCCAGGATAGGGATGGGGAGAAGGTTTAAAATCCCAAGGTTGATTGATATCAAGGCCATGAAAAACAGTAGATTGCTTGGTCCCTGGGCAGCAGTTTTGCCAGCCATTTCTGCAATCATCAAAGGTCCACCAATCTGGTCAGGGGAGACGACACGGGTGATTAGCTTCCAGATGCTGGTTACGGTTAATTCGGTCATGCGCCAGCTCTGAAGAGCACCCAACTCCAAAGCCTTTAACGGTGAGTGGTAAACTACTCTGCGTTCATTGCTTGGACTGATCCCGATTAATGGAAACTTTACCATTTCACCAAAGATATTTGCTACCTCTTTTACCTTGGGAATAATCGTCAGTTGGAATACTTTTCCATCACGGTCGATGGTGAACATCAATGGAGAGCCGTCAGATGTTTTTATGGTCTGGCTTAATTGATCCCAGCTATCTATCTTCTGATCGCCAATATATGTAATTTGATCTCCAGTTTTAATACCGGCAACTCCAGCAGGCATTCCAGATGTTACTGAGCCAACCTTGGGCAGTGGTTCGCCAACTCCGACCATGAATGCCATGGTAAGAGCCACAACAGCAAATATAAAGTTGAATGCCGGACCTGCAAAGACAATTGCAAACCGTTGCCAGACGTTCTGAGTGGCAAAAGAGTATTGGAGATCTTCTTCAGGGATGGGGGTGTCTGCATCATCTGCTTCGCCAAGCATTTTGACATAACCGCCCAGTGGAATGGCAGAAACTTGGTATTCCGTACCGCTTTTATCACGCCATCCTCCTAGCCGTGGGCCAAAACCCAGAGAGAAGACTAAAACCCGAACACCAAAGAACCGAGCCACTAGAAAGTGTCCCAACTCATGGACAAATATTAAAACCCCAAGAACAACTAAAGCCCAGAAAGTGGTAGTCATGATAACCTATTTTTTCCTTGTATTTGTAAAACCAATTCTAACGCTTTAGATCTGGCCATGTTGTCGACTGCCATGACTTCATCAATAGAGTTTGGTTTAGCAACTGTCATTTCGTCAAGAGTCAATGCAATAATTTTGGGGATATCTAAAAATTCAATTTTTTCATCCAAGAAGGCTGCAACAGCAATCTCATTGGCGGCATTGAGCGTGGCTGGTGCACTGCCGCCGGTTGCCAAAGCTTTGAAGGCTAGATGTAGACAGGGAAAATCTTCCGCAGATGGAGCGGGAAAAAAATTCAGTCTGCCAATTTTTACCAAATCCAGATTATCTACTGAGGTTGCCACCCGCTTAGGCCATGAGATGGCTACTGCAATAGGGGTTCGCATATCTGGTTCGCCAAGCTGGGCAAGCACAGACCCATCATAAAAGGATACCATGGAGTGAATGATGCTCTCAGGGTGTACTACAACTTCAATCTGTCCTGCTGGCACTCCAAATAGATAATATGCCTCAATAACCTCAAGTCCCTTATTCATCATTGTCGCTGAATCAATGGATATTTTTCTACCCATACTCCAGTTGGGATGGGCCAGGGCCTGGGATTTTGTTACATGTTGCAACTGCTCTTTAGTCCAGCCGTGAAATGGTCCGCCAGAGGCTGTTAAAGTCAGGTGGTCAATCTCATTTTTTCTCTCATTGGTGAGAGGAGTCTCTATAGGGCCGGTCTGACCGTTATGGAGGGCTTGAAATATAGCGCTGTGTTCAGAGTCTACTGGAATCAATGTTACACCACTCTTGGCAATCTCTTCCATAAACAGTTCGCCAGCCATGACCAGACACTCTTTATTGGCCAAAGCTATATCCTTGCCAGCTCTTATTGCGGTCAATGTTGGCTTTAGACCAGCAGCTCCAACAATTGCAGAGACTACCTGCCGGGCCGACGGCCAACCTGCGACTGTCTCAAGACCATCTTCGCCAGAAAAAACTTTAATATTCAGCCCGGTCAAGGCAGATTTGATTGCTGCCTCTTGGTTTTTATCCCAAATTGCTACAGCCTCTGGTTTAAACCGTTTTGCCTGCTCAATTAGTAGAGTGCCGTTGCTGCCAGCAGAGATAGCAACCACTCGAAACTGTTCCGGGTTCTCTGCTACTACATTCATGGTGTTGACACCAATAGATCCTGTAGAGCCAAGCAGGGCTATGTTCTTAACCGGCAAAAGATAGACTCCCTATTGAAACTGTCTTTGCTGTAGCTAGCCATGTTAGAAGTAGATAGTAGACTGGAGCAGCAAAAAGGACACTATCTAGCCGGTCTAGCAGGCCGCCATGACCAGGGATCAAATTTCCAGAATCTTTGATTCCCGACTCACGTTTGAGTAGTGATTCGGCTAAATCTCCCAACTGACCTGTAAGGGAAATTATAATCCCCATAAGAATAGCTTGCCATAGTGGAAAAGCAAATGAGAAGATGGTGCTGCCAACAAAACCGGCCAGCATTCCACCAATACAACCCCCATAAAAACCGACCCATGTTTTTCCAGGGCTTAACTTTGGTGCAAGTTTCTTAACCCCGAAAAATTTTCCACTAAAGTAGGCCCCTGAATCGGTAGCCCATATTACAAACAGAAGAAACACTACATAACTTCCGCTCCAATTAGTATTGATTTTCAGCAGTAATATTAATGGGACAATGCAGTAGACCAGCCCTACAAAGTCAAAGCTCCATCCGGCAATCACCTTTTTGTCCGGTTGGTAATCTACCAGGGATGACGCAACCATTATAAATAGAGCTGTGACAATAATTAGGCTGCTATACCTCTCAAAACCAGCATAATTGACCCAAAGCAGTAACCAGGCAATAGATAGATGTAACAACAGTTTTGCCCTGGATTGTTTTCCCGATAGATTTTGCCATTCGTAAAGAAGCCCTCCGGCTACCGGCAAGATAAGAAGAAAAAAATGTTGGTTGGTTCCATATAAAATCAGATATATTAGGGGGGGGGCAAGCAGTACGGCTGACAAAATCCTTAAAAGCATTATTTGGAAGCCCCAAACCGCCGTTCTCTTTCGCCAAACTCATCAATGGCCTGGCGTAGGTAGGTGGCATTAAATTCAGGCCAGTAGATTGGCAAAAAGACCATTTCTGAGTAGGCAAGCTGCCAAAGGAGAAAGTTACTGACTCTATGATCGCCACCGGTACGAATCCAGAGATCTGGGTCGGCCTGCCCGGCAGTGGTTAGATGTTTGGCAAAAATCTCTTCGTCAATATCTTCAGGTTTCAACTCTCCATCCAAGACCTTTTGTGCCAGCTGTCTTGAGGCATCAACCAACTCTTGGCGACCACCATAATTGAGGGCTATATTAAAAAAAAGTTTGGTATTGTCCTTGGTCTGCTCTTCAAGATCTCTAACAAGTACCTGAATGTTTTCTGGTAGTTCAGATATTCTACCTAATGCTTTAAAACGTACCCCTTCCGAGACCAGTTCATCCATCTCTTTGCGAAGATGAAGAGCAAGAAGACCCATCAAGGCAGAGACCTCCTCCTTGGAGCGGTTCCAGTTTTCTGAAGAAAATGTGTATAGGGTTAGTATGGGGACTTCAAATTCGAGGCAGGCTTCAATTGTGCGTCGAACGGCTTTAACTCCACGACGATGCCCCTCTAGGCTTGGGAGAAAATGTGCCCTTGCCCATCGTCGATTGCCGTCCATGACAATTGCGATATGACGCGGTAATTCTTTAGTTGCAGTAGGCTTCATGAGAATTTAGATGCTCTCTATCTTTTAGACCTGCATGACATCAGATTCTTTTTGAGCTACCGCTTCTTCAATAAGCTTGATTTTGGTATCTGTAATGTCTTGAATCTGTTTCTCAAGCTGGCGGAGATCATCCTGGGAAATCTCTTTGGATTTTTCCTGCTTTTTAAATTGATCAATTCCATCACGACGAATATTGCGTACGGCAACTTTTGACTGTTCGCCATATTTGTGGACAATTTTAACTAAATCCCGCCGCCGTTCTTCAGTAAGCTCAGGTAGTGGAACCCTTATCAATACTCCGTCACTCATAGGGTTGAGACCCAGGTCTGCATCTCTAATGCCCTTCTCGATAGTTTTTATGGTTGATTTATCCCAAGGCTGAACCGTAATCATTCTCGCCTCTGGGACATTAAGTGCGGCAACCTGATTTATGGGAGTAGGGGAGCCATACACCTCAACTAGCACATTCTCTAAAAGTGAAGTAGTAGCCCGCCCTGTTCGGATGGTGGACAGCTCTTCTTTTAAGGAGTCAATACTCTTATCCATACGCTGAGTTAGTTCTTTAAGATCTCTATCCATCACTCTCTCCACTAATCAGGGTGCTACGGTTATCGTCGCCACGCATAATCCGGTGTAGATTATCTTTCTGCAAAATTGAAAAAACCATGACAGGAATTTTGTTGTCACGGCACAGGGTTATCGCTGTAAGGTCCATAACCTTGAGGTTATCAGAGAACACTTTGTCATAAGTCAACTCTGTATAGCGTTTGGCGTTGTTATCTGATTTTGGGTCTGCGGAGTATACTCCGTCAACCTTTGTCCCTTTTAGCAGGCAGTCAGCCCCAATTTCAGCAGCCCTTAGGCTGGCCGCAGTATCTGTGGTGAAAAATGGAACTCCAGTACCTGCAGCAAAAATAACTATACGGCCTTTTTCCAGATGCCTGATTGCCCGGCGACGGATAAACGGTTCTGCAACCTGTGGCATGGTAATGGCTGATTGTACCCTAACCTCCAGGTCAATAGTCTCCAATGCACTTTGCAGAGCAAGAGAGTTTATTACCGTTGCCAACATTCCCATATTGTCAGCACTGGTACGCTCCATCCCCTTGGCACTGCCGGCAACACCACGAAATATATTGCCACCGCCAATGACGATTGCTATCTCAACACCAAGATCGTGGACTGTCTTTATCTCTTGAGCCAACTCGGCAATAAAAACCGGGTCGATGTTGTGACCGCTACCCAATAGTGCCTCTCCAGATAATTTCAGGAGAATCCTTTTGAATCTAGGTTTGCTTATTGGGGTTTCCATAAAGTAATCAACCTACCTGACTTGCCACTTCTGCGGCGAAATCTTCTTCTTTTTTCTGAAGTCCTTCACCTAGAACAAAACGGCTAAAGCCTGAAATAACAATCTTTGCTCCAAGCTCCTTGGCTGCAGCTTCGACAACCTTTCCAACTTTCTGGTCTGGATCAATAACGTACGCCTGCTCTAAAAGACAGTTTTCGCCATAGAATTTGTTAATTCGACCCATAACCATCTTTTCTATGATGTTTTCTGGTTTGCCAGAGGCACGAGCCTGCTCGGAGAGAACGTTCTTCTCCCGGGTTAGGTCGGCTTCAGGAACGGAATTTCGGTCTAGGTATGGAGGAGATGATGCAGCAACGTGCATGGCAATTTTTTTACCTAGATCCTCTAGAGCAGCATCATTGCTGCTGTCTGACTCAAGGGCGACCAGCACGCCAATTTTACCACCCATATGAATATATGATGATACCTTGCCTTGGGACACCTCCAGCATAGCTACCCGGCGTAGGTTCATGTTTTCGCCAATTGTGGTAATTTGGTGG